>NZ_JBFAWD010000003.1:0-541487 GCF_040680135.1 Nocardia sp. NPDC052112
GCCGTCGGCGGTCCCGCCCGGCCCCCGCCCTGGCGCCCGCGGGCGCTTGACTCGACGGCTCGGACGCGAGACACCAGGGGGCCGCGAACCCGCCGCGCCGCAGGCGCGGCAAAATCGACACAGTGTTGGACAGTGGTATCGATCTTCGCTCGTATGTTTCCGCCGAGGAGGTCCGCGCCCGCGGACGGGCGCTGCGCCAGCGGGTTCCGGTCCGTGCCCGGGATCGAGCGGCCACCTGGTCCGAGCGACCGGATGTGCTCGAATTCATGGCGGCGAGCAATGCCGGTCGGTTACCGCATCTGGTGCCGCTGCGAGTTGGTCGCATGCTCGCCTCACCGTTCACCTTCTATCGCGGTGCGGCCGGTCTGATGGCCGCCGATCTCGCGGGCAGCCCGAATACCGGCGTGCCCGCGCAGATCTGTGGTGACGCGCATGCCGCGAATTTCGGGCTGTACGGGACACCGCGCGGCGAAATCATCATGGACATCAATGATTTCGACGAGACGATACTCGGCCCGTGGGAGTGGGATCTGGAGCGGCTCGCGGCCAGCCTGGTGCTAGCGGGCCGCGAAGGCGGTGCGGCCGAAGACGATTGTCTGCGGGCCGCGCGGGATGCCGCGCGGTCCTATCGTCTTGCCATCGATCATCTGGCCGAGCGACCGTTCATGGAATCGTGGAGTGCGCTGCCAGACGAGTCGATCATCAGTCGGGCCAGGGCCGACGATCTGCTCGACGATTTCAAGAAGGCCGCGAAGAAGGCGCGCAAGAACACCAGCGCCAAAGTGGTCGAGAAGTGGACCGAACATCTGGAGGATCACGAGACCGGGATCAGCAAACACCGATTCGTCAGTGACCCACCGATTCTCACGCCGGTCGATGCCGAGGTCGCCGAGGCGATCATCGACGGACTGGAGGACTACGGCGATACCCTGCACGAGTCCCGACGCAATCTGCTGGCCCGATTCGCGGTGTCCGACACCGCCTTCCGCATTGTCGGCACCGGAAGCGTCGGACTGCGCAGCTATGTGGCGCTGCTGCACGGCAATGATGGCGAGGCGCTGGTTCTGCAGCTGAAACAGGCCAACCCTTCGGCCCTGGCCCCGTTCCTGCCCGCACCGCCGCCCACGCACGAGGGTGAGCGAATCGTGCAGGGCGCCAGGCTGGTTCAGTCGGAGACCGATATCCTGCTCGGCTGGACCACACTGCGATCGGCGACCGGCGAACTGCCGTTCACAGTGCGCCAGTTCCGCAATATGAAGGGCAGTATCGATCCGGCGGAGCTGTCCTCGGATGATCTCGACGATTACGGCAGGCTGGCCGGTGCGCTGTTGGCCCGCGCACATTCGCGTTCCCTCGATCCGCGCTTGCTCGCCGGATATTTCGACGGTGACGAGGCATTCGAGGATGCCGTCGCGAGCTTCGCTGTCCGCTATGCCGACCGGACCGAGGCCGACCACGCCGAATTGGTCGATGCGGTGCGGGCTGGAAAGATAACTGCCGAACAACCGCGGTGACACGCCGCGTCTGGTCGTAGCCGCGGCGAACCGGGCCGTGTTGTCCGTATCCTTGCCACCATCGAGTGATGACGTGAAGGGTGGTCGCGAATGCTCGTGCGAGTACAGAACCCGGCAGGCACCAATGCCGAGCGGGCGCTGATCGACTGGCTGCGCACCTGGAAGGATCCGGCCAGCCCACATGGCGTCGCCACGGTCAATTGCAGTCTGTTCCACAATGATCGGCTGCATCAGTTCGACGCGGTGGTCTGGACTCCGACGAGTTGCGTGGTGATCGAGGCCGAGGCGCTGGTCGCACGCCAGGACGGTGTGCTGGAGGTGCCGCTCAGCGGACCGTGGACGATCTCCGGACAGCCGATCGCCAGCGAGGCCCGTGATCGCCGCACCCCGCTGGACAAATCGCGCGAACACACACTCGCACTGCAGAATTGGCTGGCCGCACGCGGTCTCGGTCAGCGCGCGGTGCACGGTGTCGCGCTGATCGTGCCACTGCGCGGTGCCGAGCTGTCGATCAAACAGGAGTGGAGCGATCCGAGTTTCGATGTGATCCTCGGCACCGATCCGGAACGGCTGCGGCATTATTTCGAGACGCTGGCCGAATCCGAGCAGAACATCCATCTGTGGACGGCCAACGATGTCGCGGCGGCCTTCCGCAGCCTCGGCATCCTGCCCTATCTGCCCGCTCCACAGGATCTGATCAACGAGGGTTTCCTCGGACCGATCGATATCACGCTGTGGCACGGCGGCCCACAGCAGGCGCAGGCGGAGGCCTATGCCGTGGAGTTGGCGCAGGCCGAAAAGGACGCCGACGCATCGCCTCTGGTCATCGAGGCGCCCTGGTACAGCCCGTGGAAGCTGTATCCGCGACAGGCCGGCGATATGGATCTCGGCCGAGCGTTCATGCGCATCACCCTGGCGGTGGGCATGCTCATCGCCTTCGCGTGGGTGATCTGGTTCGTGATCACCGCGGTACTGACTTACGGGCCGGGGTGATCACGAGCCGGTCCGACGGGCGTCGGCTGCTCCACGCCGGGTTGTGCATTGGGTCCGCGCTCGACCACGAGGGCGACGTGTAGTCGCGACGGACAGTCCAGTTTGAGCATCACCTGCCGGACGTGGTTGACCACGGTCCATTCCGAGATCCGCAGCTGTGTCGCGATCATGCGGTTGGTCATGCCGGTGGCGACCAGTTCCGCGATTTCGCGCTGCCGGTTGGTGAGTGCGTCCAGTGGCGATTCGACAGGTACGGTCAGGGTCGCCGCGGTGCGCGCGTAGGCCACCGCGTCTGCCAGGCTCATTTCGGACCCGGACTGTATCGCCTGCCGAAATCCGGACTCGCCCAGCACATTCCGATATTCGGTCAGGCGCTGGTCGTGGTCCAATTGCGGAATGCCATGTGCCGCACGCAGATGCCGAGCGGCGATGGTGAGCGTCGCGGCCTCGGTTTCGCAGACGCCCGCGCTGCGATAGGCCCGAGCGCAGCCTTCCAATGCGATGATCGCCGACAGTACATGCGATGCCAGCTCGTCGTGTTCGAGTACCTCGCGATACAGCTCCTGGGCGCGCGCCGCGGTGCCCACGCCGAGCTGGCTGCGCGCGAGCATCAGCAGTCCGTCGAGTTGGATCGGAGTATCACACAGCCGCAATCGATCTCGCAGTCGCGACCAAGTCGTATCGTCCAGCCGCGGCGGATCCGGGATGTTCAGCAGTGCGGTACCGATATCGAGCCATCGGGACCAGGACAGCGGCAGGTCGGCCGACCGCGCGGTCGCGAGTGCACGCGCCGCGGCATCGAGATCGCCACAGCCGCGCAGCGCAATGGCGAGCGACACCGCGCACCGTCGCGCACCGCCGATATTGTCGAATCGCTCATATGCGGCACCGGCATTGGTGAGCAGGCCGACCGCGCGCACGATTCGTCCCGAGTGCAGTGCCAGGTTGCCGAGCAGTTCCAGACATCGCGGTGCCGCTTCGCCGGGCGAGCCGAGTCCACGGTCTCCCGAGGCGAGCGCATTGGCGAGCACCGTCTCGAGTTCGATCAGATATCCGTGCTGGATCCACGCGCACTGCAGCGCGACGGCGGTGCGGACGGCACGCGCACCTTCGCCGGTGGCGATCAGCTGGCACAGCACCGAGAGCACGTCACGCAGGTGGGTGCCCACGAGCGCCAAGGCGGCGACGCGGTGTTCGTGCTGCTGCATGCGGGCACCGAGCAGCTCGGCGAGTGCGCAGATCCGATCGACGTGCTCGCGCCGAATCACTTCCGCGCGTTGGGTATCAACGCGCAGTGCGACGCGACAGTACGCGCGGACTGTGCTGACGAACCGGTAGCCGATACCGCCGCTTTCCAACACCGCATGGTGCAGCAGACTGTGATCGACGAGTGCGGCGAGTGCGGTGCCGGTGCGTTCAGGATCGCCGGTCCCGAGCAGACACGCGATCTCCGCGTCGATCGTCGCCTCGCACAGCGACAATCGCAGCAGCAGATCCAGCGCCTCGCCGCCGACATCGGGTAAACTCCATGCGACGGCGGCGCGCATGGTCCGATGCCGCGCAGGCAGATCGACGAAGGTCGACTCGGGCAGATCGACGCCCGCGGCGATGCGCTGCAGTGTGCCGACGGGTCCCAGGCGAGAAATGCTGGTGGCAGCCAGTTCCAGCGCCAACGGGACGCCGTCGAGTGCGCGGACGATCTCGTCGAGCACCAGGCGATCGGCCACCGCGGCGGCCTCGCGGTAGTGACTGTCGATGCTGGCGAGCAACAGTTGCGCGCCGGGCGAGGACGCCGGGTAGTAATCGCGGTTGCCGTCGCCGGTCGGCAGCGGCGCGATGCACAGCACACATTCGCAGTACAGGTGCAGCGGCACCCGGCTCGTCGCGACGAGGACCAGGTGCGGACAGCGTTCGAGCAGCCATGCGACATCTGCCGAAAGCTCAGCGGCCAGGCGATCGCAGTTGTCCAGCAAGACGATGGCGCGGCAGGTGCTGATCCTGGCCGCCAATATCGTCAGCGCGGTCCGCGCATCGGTGCGCGGGCGTTCGACCGAGCCGAGCGGGCGCTGTCCGGCCGAGTCCAGGACCGCATGCCACGCGCCCGCGCGATCGACGACCTCGCCGAGGTTCGCGACCGCCGCCAGGCAGGTGCGGAATTCGTTGTCCGCCAGCACTTCTCGGGCAAGCCGACTCTTGCCGACACCCGCGGTGCCGGTGAGGGTCAGCAGGCGGACCCGCGGATCCGTCAGCAGTCGGGCGATCTCGACACGCTCGGCATCCCTGCCGATCAGGCTCGGCAGCCGATAGTTCCCCAACGGCGGGAGCGGTAGCCGCGCCGATCTGTGGTCAACCATGGTGGCCCCCTCACGGTCCAGGTTGTCGCCGATCTCACACTATCGGAGACTTCGGAGGACACCGGTTGAAAGTGACGGGGTGCATTCGCTGTACGCGTCGGATCCGATGCGCCACCGTCCGGCCGATTGTCGGATCCGCGGTACAGCAGACAGTGGACGCACAGGTCGCCGGACCGGATTGCGCCGAGGCCCGCCCGAATCCGCCGAGTCCCGATCGATCCCGACGGCGGACCGTGATCCCGCGACGGAGGAGCCGTTCGCGAGTGCCCTATCGTCGAGCGGTGATCCTGAAACGCGAGGGATGGCTCGGCCGGGTCCGGACGAACCTGGTCGCGCTGTGCGTGGTGCTCGTCGGCCTCGGTGTCGTGGTTGCGCTGCCGCTGACCTTTCCCGGCGACGGCGCTGCCACCGATCTGGATCGCGCGCTCACCCAGCCGATCCATTCGGCGCTGGACGACCATCCCGGGGGCTACGAGGCGCTGGTGATCCCGAGCAATGGCTACATCCTTATCCCGCTATTGCTCGCGGCCGCCGCCTGGTTCGGCTATCGGGGACAGTGGGGGCGGACGGTGGCGATGGTGGCGATTCCCGAGTTCGTGGTCGGACTCAACAGCTGGGTGCTCAAACCGCTGTGGGATCGACCGCTGCACGACTATCTCGCGTATCCGAGCGGACATACCGTGCATCTGGTCGCGATCGCCACCGCATTCGTCGTGCTGACGGACTCGACCCGAGCGCGGGTGGTCACCATCGTGATCGCCACCGCCGCACTGGTCTGCGCCGCGGTCGGCATGATCGGCCTCGGCTATCACCTGCCCACCGATATTCTCGGCGGCGCGGCGGTGGCGGTCGCGCTGGTCGTCGGGTGCTGGAAGCTCACCGAGCGATTTCTCCGTGCGCAGAAGGCGCCCACGGACACCGCTACACCGTCGTAGGGCTACTCGTCCGGTCGAACACGCTGGCATCATCCAGCAGCGCCGCCCGCAGCATGCTCTCCGGCACTCCCATGCCCTCGACCAGCATCAACGCATCCGGTCGCAGCCGGTCGACCAGTTCATTGACGCCCCGACGCACGGCCTTCGCACGCTCGACCGACATGAACCGGTGCATGATGAACCACGCCTGGTTCTCCTCGAGCATCGAGTAGACGTACAGATCGCATACCGTCTCGGCGAGTTCGCGGGCCTGCGGATCCTCGATTCCGGCAATACCTTCGATGAACTCCTCGAGGATCAGTCGGTCGATGTGCGCGGTGCCCGCGGCGAGAATATGGTCCTGCGCATTGTTGAACGCCTCGAACGGTGTGGTGTCCTTCGCGCGGGCGCGCAGGCGGTGACCGGCGGTACGCACCAGATAGTCCTCGCGGTCGGCGAATAACTGCAGCTGCACCGAGCGGCGGGAAAGATCGCCGTCGTCGACGGTGTCGTCACTTCGGTCGCGCAGCGTCTGGATCAGTTGGCGCACACCGGAACGCTTGCGCACCACATCACCGGCCATGGTGGCGGCGAAGCGCACCCAGCCGAGCGCGTCCAGATCGCGGATCTCATCGGAGTAGGCGGTGAGCAGTTCCTTGGCCACCAACTGGGTGAGCACGACATTGTCGCCCTCGAAGGTGGTGAATACGTCGGTATCGGCCTTGAGGGTGACCAGGCGATTCTCGGTGAGATACCCGGCGCCGCCGCATGCTTCGCGGCATTCCTGGATGGCGCGGGTGGCGAACCTGGTCTGTGCGACCTTGAGTCCGGCGGCCCGCTTCTCCAGTGCGCGCTGCGCGCCGGGATCCAGATCCTGACCGGTCTGCACCAGGTGCATGCGGCGGACCAGATCGTTCTGTGCGAACGCGAGGGCGTACGACCGTGCGATCAAGGGCAGCAGCCGTCGCTGATGACTGCGGTAGTCCAGCAGCAAGGTCTCCTGGCCGCTGTCCGGATCCGAGAATTGGCGTCGCCTCAGGGCATACCGTGTGGCAATGCTCAAGGCGACCCGGGCACCCGCCGCGGCCGCGCCCCCGACGCTCACCCGCCCGCGCACCAAAGTGCCCAGCGTGGTGAAGAACCGGCGGCTCGGATTCTCGATATCGGAGCTGTAGGTGCCGTCGGGCGCGACATCGGCGTACCGGTTGAGCAGGTTCTCCCGGGGAATGCGGACCTGATCGAAGACGATGCGGCCGTTGTCGACACCGAGCAGGCCGCCCTTGAGACCGTCGTCGTAGGTGGTCACGCCCGGCAGGTCGGCGCCGTGTTCGTCCCGGATCGGCACCAGCAAGCAGTGCACGCCCTGACTCTTTCCCTCGGTGATCAACTGCGCGAAAACCGCTGCCATCCTTGCGTGTTCGGCCGCACCGCCGATGTAGTCCTTGCGTGCCGACGGTGTCGGCGAGTCGATGACGAACTCCTGGGTCTGCGGATCGTAGGTCGCGGTCGTCTCCAGATTCGCGACATCGCTGCCGTGTCCGGATTCGGTCATCGCGAAACAGCCGAGCAGATCCAGTGATATCAACCGCTTGACCACATCGCGGTGCCGTTCGGTCCCGAGATTCTCCACCGCGCCGCCGAATAAACCCCACTGCACGCCGGATTTCACCCACAGCGACAGGTCCGCATAGGCCAGCATCTCCAGCCCGACCACCGCCGCACCCGGCTCCCCCGTGCCCCCGTGCTGCCGCCGGAAACCGGCCTCCGCGTATCCCATCGTCGCGATCGAGCGCATCTGCTCGAGCACCCTGGCTCGGGCCGCGCGGTAGTCGAGAGCGGGGTCGCCGGAAAACCGGTCGTCGGCCAGCCGCACCCGGGCTTCGGCGCGCACCGCGCGCCATGGGCCGTCGAGTGCATCGCGCAGGTGGTCCGATGTCGAGGGAATCTCGGTGTCAGCCATGGCACCGACACTAGCGTTTCGCCGCCATCCAGCGACCGGATCGCGCGGATGACATGCCACCCCCACCAGCCGCGGCCAAGGCGCTGACCAGCGGATTCTGCGATCGCAAATATCGTGACATGACATCTTCGCCGAACTCTTGCTTTACCGTTGAACGCGTGTTTAATATACTAAACATGTGTTCAACCAGAGAGCCGTATCGCAAGGACCCGCCGAGCTAGGAGGCGCCGCGTGACGCCGACCCCGAATTCGGATCTCAGCACCGCCGCCCGTATTCGCGATATCGCGATCGAGGTGTTCGGTGACAACGGATTCCAGGTCGGAGTGCGCGCCATCGCCGCAGCGGCCGGTGTCTCCCCCGGACTGGTGAACCATCACTTCGGCTCCAAGGACGGCCTGCGGGCCGCCTGCGACGAGCGGGTGCTGGAGTTGATCCGGGACCAGAAGTGGAAGGCCGCCACCGAGACGAACGTCGCCAAGGGCATGCTCACCGCGATGTCCGAGATCGAGACATACGGCCCGCTGGTCGCCTACATGGTGCGCAGCCTGCAAGCGGGCGGGCCGTTGGCCGAATCACTGCTCGAGCACATGATCTCGGATGCCGAGGAGTACATCCAGGCAGGCGTCGAGGCGGGCACCCTCAAGCCGAGCCGCGATCCGGCCGCGCGGGCCAGATATCTGACGATGGTCAATGTCGGCGCGACCGTCCTGTACTTCACCCTGCTGCAGCAACGCGGCGAAAAGCTCGACTACCGCAAGCTCGTTCGCAGCTTGACCGAGGAGTTCGTGCTGCCCGCCGCGGAGCTCTACACCCAGGGATTCCTCACCGACCCAACGATTTTGGATACCCTTACCAAGGAGATCTGATGTCCGACATCATCGAAGTTCGCGATCTGCACAAGAACTTCGGCCACTTCGCCGCCCTGACCGGGCTGGATCTCGCGGTCCGCGAGGGCGAAATCCATGGCTTCCTCGGCCCGAACGGCGCGGGTAAGTCGACCACGATCCGCATTCTGCTCGGCATTTTGCGGGCCAGCTCCGGCGAGGCCCGGTTGCTGGGGCGCGACCCGTGGACCGATGCGGTCGAGCTGCATCGTGAAATCGCTTATGTGCCAGGCGATGTCACGCTGTGGCCGTCGCTGTCCGGCGGGGAGACCATCGACCTACTGGCCAGAATGCGCGGGGAAATCAACCCGCAGCGTCGTACCGAACTCATCGAGCGATTCGATCTGGATCCGCGCAAGAAGGCGCGCACCTACTCGAAAGGCAACCGGCAGAAGGTCGCATTGATCTCCGCGCTCGCGTCCGATGTGCGCCTGCTGCTACTCGACGAGCCGACCTCCGGCCTCGATCCGTTGATGGAACAGGTATTTCGCGAATGCGTCGAAGAGGCCAAACAACGCGGCACCACGGTGCTGCTCTCCAGCCATATCCTCTCCGAGGTGGAAGTGCTGTGTGACCGGGTGACCATTATTCGGGCCGGACGCACCGTGGAGAGCGGATCGCTGTCGGAGATGCGACACCTGTCGCGCACCTCCATCACCGCCGAATTGCTCGGCGACCCAGGCGATCTCAGCCGCGTTCCCGGTGTCGAGGACATCGAACGCGACGGTTCGACGGTGCGCTGCCAGGTGGACGGGGAACATCTCGGAGAGTTGATCCGGATCCTCGGAGATGTCGGAGTGCGCAGCCTTACCAGTGCGCCGCCGACGCTGGAGGAGCTGTTCATGCGGCATTACCACGTCGATGGCGCGACGTCCGAGCAGGCGCGGGCGACCATGGAGAAGGTGGGATCATGACAACCGCAACCGTGGGCGGCAGGCATTATGCCGCGCCCGCCGCGCGCGGGTCGGCCGACTTCGCCGGTACCGCCCAATTGCTGCGACTGTTCCTGCGTCGCGACCGAATCGTATTGCCACTGTGGGTACTTGCCTTCGGACTGCTGCCCGCCTTCTACGTCAGCAGCGCCAAGGCCGTCTACACCACACAGGCCGACCTCGATCACGCGGCGAAGTCCGTCATGGAAAGCCCGGCGCTCGTCGCCATGTACGGGCCGGTCTTCAGCACCGACCTCGGCTCGGTCGGACTGTGGAAGGCCGGCCCGTTCTACGCGATGTTCGCGATCGCGACGATCCTCACCGTCATCCGGCACACCCGGGTCGAGGAGGAGTCCGGTCGCGCGGAATTGGTCGGCGCCACCAGCATCGGCCGCTATGCCGGGTTGACCGCCGCCATGGTCATGACGGCGACCGGATGTCTGATCGTCGGCATCCTGAGTGCCCTGTCGCTGTACGGCAGTGACCTGCCCGCCGCCGGTTCGCTGGCCTACGGTGCGACGCTCGGCTGCTCCGGTCTGGCCTGGGCCGGGGTCGCCGCCGTCGCGGCACAGGTGAGCGTGGGTGCGCGAGTCGCACGCGGAGTAGCGTTCGGCGCACTCGGCACGGCCTTCGCGCTGCGCGCGGTCGGCGACGCTGGGAACGGTGTGCTGTCGTGGTTTTCGCCCCTCGGCTGGTGTATCAATATGCGGCCGTATGCGGATGAGCGCTGGTGGGTGCTGATCCCGCTGGTCACCGTCGCCATCGCGACCACTGTTGCCGCGTATATGCTGCTGCGGCAACGTGATACGGGCTCGGGCCTGCTCGCCGAGCGCCCCGGCGCACCGGTCGCGGCGCCCACGCTCTCCGGTCCGTCGGGACTGGCTTGGCGGCTGCAGCGCGGCTCGCTGCTGGCCTGGTCCATCGGCTTCCTGCTCTACGGATCGCTGATGGGCGGTGCCCTCAACAGCGTCGGCGATATGCTCGACAACAGCAAGCAGGTCCGCGATGTGATCAATCGGATGGGCGGCACCGATGTGCTGCAGAATTCGTTCATCACCTTCGCCCTCAGCATGCTGGCCATCGCGGCATCGGCCTACTCCATCTCGGCGGTGCTGCGGCTGCACGACGAGGAGTCCAGCCAGCGCGCCGAGGCCACACTGGCCGGTTCGGTGAGCCGAGAACGCTACGCGTTCAGCCATATCGGCATCGCGCTGCTCGGACCGGTGGTGCTGTTGTTCCTCGCGGGTGCGGCGGTCGGCGTCATCTACGGAATGTCGGACGGCGATCTGGCGGGCAAACTGGGCGATTGCCTCGGTGCCGCGGCGGTACAACTGCCCGCGGTGTGGGTGCTGACCGCGATCACGGTGGCGATCTACGGGTTCGCGCCGCGCTACACGCCGGTCGCCTGGGGTGTGTTGAGCACGATGATCATCATCTTCGTCATCGGCGCGCTCGACGGCCTCCCGCAATGGGTCCGTGATCTGGTTCCCTTCACCCATTCGCCGAAGCTGCCCGGCTCAGCATTCGAGGCCACGCCCGTCCTGTGGCTGCTCGGGATCGTGGTGGTGCTGCTCGGGGCCGGGATCGTCGGCTTCCGCCGCCGCGATCTGCGCTGAGATTCGGATTGCGGCGCCCCGCATCGAGTGTCACCACTCGTTGCGGGGCGCTATCGCACGTCGACGAACTCCTGCACCACGGCAATCGCTGCGCCGAGATCCGGAATGTCTCATCGACACCGGAAGCACCTCGACCGGCCGAGATCGCCGATCGGCAACGCCGACACTCGTTTCACCGATGGGAAGACCTGATAGGTATGGGTAACGTCGGCGCCGTTATCAAAGCGAAACAAGCAGACGAGGCATATGTCGAGAATTACCCAGCGCCTTACCCGACTGACCGCGGCAACGGCCGCGGGTTTGCTCGGACTCGCCGTGGCGGCGCTGCCCGCCCAGGCACAACAGAGTCCGGACAGCCCGCAGTACGCGCCGACCATGCTCATTCTGGACGCGTCCGGCTCCATGCAGCGTCCCGATCCGGCGGGCACCATGATGGATGCCGCCAAGAACGCCGTGCGGAACTTCGTCGGCGCCGCGCCAGCGGAAGCCCGAGTGGGACTGACCGTTTACGGCACAAGCACCGGAAATACCGAGGCGGAGAAGACATCCGGCTGCCGCGACGTCCAGGTCCTGCACAAACCCGAAACCCTCGACCGGACCGCACTGACCAGCGCGGTCGACGCGATCAAGGCCAGCGGCTGGACACCGATGGGCACCGCGCTGCGCCAGGCCGCCGACACATTGCCCAAATCCGGACCGCGCTCGATCGTCCTCGTCTCCGACGGCGACGACACCTGCTCCCCGCCCGACCCCTGTGAAGTTGCCCGCGAATTGAAAAAGCAGGGGCTCGATCTCATCGTGCACACCATCGGGTTCGCCGTCGACGCCAAGGCCCGCGCGCAGCTGACCTGCATGGCGCAGGCCACCGGCGGTACCTACAGCGACGCCGCCGACGGCCCGGCACTCGAACGCACGCTGCCGCGCATATCCTCGGCCGCCCTGCGCAATTACCGAGCCGTCGGCATACCGATCACCGGTGCCCCGACCTACGGCGCGGCACCGGTCGCTACGCCCGGCCAGTATCTGGACACCATCGGACAGCGGGAAAAGCGCTACTGGGCGGTCGATGTCCCGGCGGGTGCGACCGTGTATTTCAGTGGCACCCTCTCGTTTCCGCGACTGCGTGATATCTCCTCGACCGACGATCTGAACACGCTGCAGATGCGCGTTTACGGCGCGGACGGTGCGGACTGCAATGTCTTCGAGTCCGAGCTGTCCACCAAATCCAGCGACGGCGCCGCGCTCACCGTGGCCAAGGCTTTCGACGGTGCGACCAAGGAGAGCAATGGCGGCTCCGACAAGTGCAAGGGTGGCGGCCGCTACTACTTCCAACTGACCTGGGACAAGGTGTCCGCCGGTGTGCCGGAACGACTTCCGATCGAACTGGTCGTCGGTATCGAACCCGCGGTGACCGACGCCGGTCCGGTCGCGGTCGCTCCCCCGACGACCTTCGTCGAACCGAGCGGTGCCGGTACACCGGTATCCGGCGGCTCATCGTTCACCGTGGCCGGTACGCTGCCGAGCAGCGGTCGCTATACCGATACGCTCCAGCCGGGTGAATTCGTGTTCTATCGCATCAGATTGGACTGGGGCCAGGGCCTGGCATATCGAGTTCGGTTCGGGGCCAATGGCGGTCGCGGACTCGACAACCTCTCCAATATCCGAACCAGCCTCTACAGCCCGATCCGCGAAGAGATCGATTCGGACTTCTCGTCCTATACCGGCACCGAGGGTGTACTGCCCACGAACAAGGCGATAGCCACCGTGCCGATTCGGTACAACAACCGCAAGGCCGACCAGTTGGAGTCACGACGCGAAGCGGTCGCCGGTTGGTACTACATCGCCGTCAAACTCGGCTCGACCTTCGAAACGGGGGAAAACCGTCCGGTACCGGTGCAATTGGATCTCACCGTCACCGATGCCGTGGAGAGCGGTCCGAAGTACGCGAGCACCATCGGCGATGGTGTTTTCGGTGAGAATTCGACCGGTGTGAAAACGCCGACGAGCCGAACGCCCGGCGCGGCTCCCGCGGTGGCGGAATCGCGGGCGTCCGAGTCGAATTCATCGACCGGCCTGATCGCGGTCGCCGTGATCGGCGTCGTGCTCATCGGCGTGGCCGGTGTGCTGGTCGGATTGCTCGTCGCGCGCAGACGACGCGGATAGCGAGACAGCCCGCTGACATCAACCGCTGTCAGCGGGCTGCTTCGAGACCGAGCTTTCCGGCGAGGCGGGTCAGGTATGCGCGCACGTCGTCGGCATCGCGATCCGGCAGACCGAAAACCGCTTCGGTGATGCCCAATTCGGCCCACTGCGCGAGCTGCGTCGCATCGTGACGTCCGGCCAGTGCGATGATTTCCGGACTGCCCTCACGCTCGTGTTCGCGCCAAACCCGGTGCAGCAGTTCGATCTTCTCCCCGAGACCGTCCTCGGTGGGGGTGGTGAGCCAGCCGTCCGCGTTCTTGGCCAGCCAGGTGAACGACTGCTCGGTCCCGGCCGCGCCGAGAATCACCGGAATCCGTTTCTGCACCGGCTTCGGCCAGGACCAACTCGCCCCGAAATTCACGAATTGCCCTGCGAAGCTGGCCTCCTCCTCCGACCACAACGCACGCATGGCATCCAGATGTTCACGCAATACCGTCCTGCGCTTATTCGCGGGCACGCCGTGATGTGCCATTTCGTCGGTATTCCAGCCGAAACCGACACCGAGGCTGACCCGGCCGCCGGACAGATGATCGAGCGAGGCGAGGGTTTTGGCCAGGGTGATCGGATGGTGTTCGGCGGGCAGCGCGACCGCGGTGGACAGTGTGATCCGGCTGGTGACCGCCGCCGCGGTGGCCAGCGCGACCCACGGGTCCAGGGTGCGCAGATAGCGGTCGTCGGGCAGGCTCGCATCCCCGGTGCGCGGATGCGCCGCCGCCCGAACCACCGGGATATGGGTGTGCTCGGGCACGTAGAAGGCGTCGAATCCGGCTTGTTCGGCGGCCGCGGCCGCATCGGCGGGCGTAATGCCCCGGTCACTGGTGAACAACACAATTCCGTACCGCACCGTGCGCGCTCCCATTCGCTTACTACTGCTTGCCAGTCGCTCGAAGAGCCAGCAAATTAGAACAAGTTCTATCACTTTTGGCGGCTTCGACCAAGTGTCCGGACAACCGTCTGAGCATCGACATGCTCGCCTGGACCACGATGGATGCGAACCATGGCCCCGGGTGACTACGGTCTCGCACATGGGTCCGGACACATTTACCGGAGGAGACGACACCGCCCCGGGCGATCAGGCGGCCCGGCGGCCTCGATTGCGCTTCCTCCGAGCACCCCGCATTCCGGTCGTCAAACAGGCGGTCGACCTGCTGGTCGCCGATCGTTCGGCCACCGCCGACACCATCGTCGCCGCACCGACACCGCTACAGCCCATCGATCTCACCGACGATGCGCGCGTCGCGGAGGTACTCGACCTGGCGGTGCGGGTGGGTGAGGTCGTGCTCGCCTCCGGTACCGGTGTCAACGACACGATGACCCAGGTGCGTTTCATCGCCGCCACCTACGGCCTGTCCCGGTGCGATATCGATGTCACCTACGACGCGATCAGGATCTGGGCCGACCGCGGCCCCATGCTGCCGCCCGCCAGCACCATGCGGGTGGTCAAGTACCGGTCCCTGGACTTCACCCGCCTCGCCGCGGTCGACCGGCTCACCCGCCGCATCCGCAACGAGGTCGTCCCACCGGGGGATGCACGGGCCCGCCTGGACGCGATCACCTCCGCACCACATCCGTATCACCGCTGGGTCGCCACCTTCGGCTGGTCGCTGCTCGCCGCATCGATCGCGGCGCTGCTCGGGGGCGGCTGGCTGGTCGCCGCGGTCAGCTTCGGCACGACCCTGGCCATCGACCGCGTCAATCGCATCCTCAATCGCTACGGTCTGCCGTTCTTCTTCCAGCATGTGGCCGGCGGCGCCATCGCCGCGACACCCGCGCTACTACTGGCCACCCTCGCGACAACCCTGCATATCGATGTCGACCCGACACTGATCATCGCGGCCGGAATCACCGTGCTGCTCAGTGGGTTGCAGCTGGTCGGCGCCGTGCAGGATGCGATAACCGGCGCGCCGATCACCGCGACCGCCCGCATGCTCGAGGTCATGATGATGACCGGTGGCATTATCGCGGGCATCGCGATGGCACTGCGGGTCGGCGATATCCTCGGCGCCACCATCCCGCCGGTCTATCTGACCTCGAGCCGCGATATCACCGATCTGCCGATCAAGATAGCGGCCGGTGCGGTGGCCGCGCTCGCGTTCGCACTCGCCTGCTATGCCGAACGCCGGGCGCTCGCTGCGGCGGCATTCGGCGGTGCCGCGGGCACGATCTGCTTTCTGCTGGTGCAGCATCTGGGCTTCGGCCCGGTGATCTCCTCCGCGGTCGCGGCGACGCTGGTCGGTCTGGCCGGTGGCCTGATGGCGCGCCGGGCACTGACTCCCCCACTGGTCGTCGCGGTCGCGGGCATCACCCCGCTGCTGCCGGGTCTCAAGGTGTATCGCGGGCTCTACGCCCTGCTCAACGACGAGCTGTTGATCGGAGCCAATCAGGTGCTCGCGGCGGTCGGCGTCGGCTGTGCGCTGGCCGCGGGTGTCACCCTCGGCGAATGGTTCGACCGCAGCGTGCGCAGGCCACGCATCCTGAGCCGATTCGGCTCGATCCGCCGACCGGTCATCGTGCGCCGACGCCGGTCGCCGCGAATTTCGCTACGTCGCGAATCCGGTCGGCGATCATGATGTACGGGTAGCTGCCAGGTGCAGCCGGTATGGTTATACGGGTTGGTTAGGGTGTCCAAAGCTACCCACCCCGTCGGCAGCAGTGAGGTGGTTCGGAAATGTCGGATACGGTCCCGTTTTCCACAGCGATCCGTACCGCCACCGCACAGCAACACGAAGAGGCGGAGCACTCCTCGTTCATCAGTGACATGCTCGGCAGCGAACTCGGCATCGACTCCTACCACCGCTACACCGCCCAACTCTGGTTCATCTACCGTGCCCTGGAAGACCGCTGGGACGCCCTGGCCGACGATCCCATCGCGGGTCCGTTCATTCGTGCGGAGCTGGCCAGGACCGCGGAACTGGAACGCGACCTCGCGCACCTGATCGGCCCCGACTGGCGTGACGCCCTCCAAGCGCTGCCCGCGACGGCTGCCTACGCCGCCCGCATCGGTGCATGCGCCCGTGCGTGGCCCGCCGGATATATCGCGCACCACTACACCCGCTATCTCGGTGACCTCTCGGGCGGACAGGTCATCCGGGGCACCGCCGAGAAGTTGTGGAATCTCCCGCATCGCGGCGACGGCGTGCGCTTCTACGTCTTCGACGCACTCGGCAATCCGGCGGCCTTCAAACGCGAATACCGCGCGCTGCTCGACCAATTGCCGCTCGACGATCTCGAACGTCGCCGGGTGCTCGACGAGGGGCAGCGGGCCTTCGCGCTGAATACCGCGGTATTCGCCGAACTCACCGCCGAGTTCCCGGTCCGCCGCCCCAGCTGAGCGGCGCGGTTCAGTACGCACCCTCCCCGCGCGCAACCGCGCCGATCGTCTTGGCGATCAACAGCAGATCCAGGATCATCGACCAGTTCTCGACATAGGACAGATCCAGGCGCACGGCATCCTCGAGCGATAGATCCGAGCGTCCGCTCACCTGCCACAGACCGGTGACGCCCGGCTTGACCAGCAGCCTGCGCCGCATATTTCCGTCGTAGGTGTCGACCTCGCGCTGCACCTGCGGACGCGGGCCGACCACGCTCATCTCACCGCGCAGCACATTGATGAACTGGGGTAGTTCGTCGAGGCTGAACTTGCGAATGATCGTGCCGATCGGGGTGATTCGTGGATCGTCTTTCATCTTGAAGAACACCGGATTGCCACCGTTGGCCTCGATGAGCGCCGCGACATTGCGGTCCGCGTCGACATACATACTCCGGAACTTGATCATCTGGAAAGGCTTGCCGCCGCGCCCGATTCGTTCCGAACGGTAGAAAACCGGACCGGGACTCGTCAGCTTGACCAGCATCGCGATGCCGAGCATCGCGGGCAGGATCGCCAGCAGCACCGCGCCGGCGAAGCACACGTCGAAGACCGCCTTACCGGTCGACTTCGCGCGGTCGTACTGCGGTTTGGCGATATGCAACATCGGCATGCCCGCGACCTGGCGGTTGGTCAGCCGGGTGCCCGCGATATCGACGACCCCGGGTGCGACGATCAACTCGACGCCCAGCGGATCCAGATCCCATGCCATCCGGCGCAATTCGACGGGCCCGAGGTGATCGGTCGCTGTCACCGCAACGGTATCGGCACCGCCGCGGCGTACCGCGTCGAGTACCGAACGATCGTCGCCGACCACCGAGAACGACTTTCCGGATGCTCGGATCGCGTAGTCGGTGGCACCGGTGCCGCCATCCGGAATACACACCCCGACAACCTGATATCCGGAATCCGGATCGCGGGAGAAAGCGGTCGCCATCGCCTGCGCGGCCTCGGGCCGGCCGACCACGAGCACCGAGGTGCGGTATTCGCCGTGGCGCCGGCGCCGCTGCCTGGTGCGCAGCCGCCAGAGCAACCGGCTGCCCATCAGTCCGAACAGACCCAGCGGAAGTGCGATCGCGAGATAGCCTCGCGCGAACTCGATCTGGAAGATCAGCGACATGATCGCCAATGCCCCGAACAGCCGCAGGGTGGCCGAAACCAACCGCCGGTACTCTTCGGACCCACACCCCACCACCTGCGGTGATCGGGTACTGCATGCCGCGAGGAGGGAAAGCCAGGCGAACGCGAGCAACACCGAGACAACGGTGTAGCCGACCTCGTAGGGCAGCGGCCAGGCCAGCGGTGGTGCGACGGGTCCGCCGAATCGAATCAGCTGCGCCGAGCCGACGGCCGCCGCGACTACCGCGAAATCCGTTGCGGCCAAGCGCCGTACATATTCTGTCTGCCAGCGTTCGCGCTCGGAGCGCGGCAGGGTAGGTGACGGGCCCGCGAAATCCAGGTCGTCATCGTCGGTGAGCTCGAAGCTCATTGAACAAACACCTCCCCCTGGGAGTTTTTCGTTGCCCCCGATCCCCGTCGATCGGTCCCCTCGACGCAATCCGGCCGCCTCGGATGCTCCTTCAGTCGGCGGCCCGAAGGCGATTGTTACAGAACACAATCGGTTCCACACGCCGAATAGAAAGTGCCGCAAAGTATTCCACGGAATAGCCAACATTCGGACGGTCGGTTTTTTTCGAACCTTGACAGGAATGCTTCGCGCGGAAAAGTCGGCAGGTGGCGCACCCGCGCCCACACCAAATGAAAGTGACAGTGGGGGCTCCGCCACCAAGGGAATTGTTTGCCACCCGAAAGCCAATGGTCGTAATGCCATCGAAACCGTCTGAAAACCGCTAGTGCCCAACCGATTTCATGGGCCATACGCAAGCGATTCGCTGTAACGTCTCACTTGATCGCGTCGACGTGATGGGCATGCCGGTAATTCGCCGGACCGCTCCACGCGACAGGAGGCAGGGGCCAGGATGCGTTGTCGACTTTGCGATTCCGAGCGTTTGTCGAGTGTGCTCGACCTCGGCGCCACACCGCCGTGCGAGAAATTTCTCACGGTGGACGAACTCGACCTCCCCGAGCCGACCTATCCCCTCCATCTGCGCATTTGCGAGGACTGCCTACTGTTGCAGATCCCCGCATTGATCACGCCGGAGGAGACCTTTACGGAATACGCGTATTTCGCGTCGTATTCCGATAGCTGGGTCAAGCATGCCGAAGCCTTCGTTTCCGAAGCTGTCGAAAAGCTCGACCTCGACGCCGATTCCTTCGTGGTCGAGGCCGCGAGCAATGACGGATACCTGCTGCGACACATGCTCGCCGCGGGCATCCCGTGCCTGGGCATCGAACCCTCGGTGAATGTCGGCGCGGCCGCGCGCAAGCTCGGTGTGCCGACCGAAACCGCCTTCCTCGACGAGGAATTCGCCAAGCGCATCCGTGCCCAGCACGGTCCCGCGGACCTGGTCGTCGCCAACAACGTCTATGCGCACGTCCCCGACCTGCGCGGATTCACCCGCGCCCTGCGCGAACTGCTGGCCGATGACGGCTGGCTCTCGATCGAGGTGCACCACGCGCTGAACCTGATGGAGCTCGGTCAGTTCGACACCATCTACCACGAACATTTCCAGTACTACACGATGCTCTCGGCTCAGCGGGCGCTGGCCACCGCCGGATTGGCCGTGGTGGATGTCGAACTGGTCGCCACCCACGGCGGGTCGATCCGCCTGTGGGCCCGGCCGGAGGCGGTCGCGGACGCACCGAGCAGCCGGGCGCGCGAGGTATTGCACCGCGAGCAGACCGCAGGCCTGCACCGCGCCGAGGGCTATCGACACCTCGAGGCCAGTGCGCGGCGGGTCCGTCAGGAACTGCTGCGGTTCCTGCTCGACATGCGCGCACAAGGCAGGCAGGTGGTCGGCTACGGAGCGCCCGGCAAGGGCAACACGCTGCTCAACTACTGCGGGATCCGTGCCGACCTACTGCGCTATCTGGTCGACCGAAATCCCTACAAGCATGGGCGATTCACCCCGGGCACCCGGATCCCGATCTACCCGACCGCACGCATCGATCTCGATCGACCCGATGTGGTGCTGGTGCTGCCGTGGAATCTCGAGGCCGAGATCACCGCACAACTGAGCCACATCGCCGAGTGGGGCGGCGAACTGGTCTATCCACTACCGACTTTGCACAGCGCCGTGCTCGGGCAAACAACCAATGCTGATTCGAGGGGAAGGCACGCGCGATGAAGGTTGTACTGTTCTGCGGCGGGTACGGGATGCGGATGCGCGACGGCTCCGACATGCTGCCGAAGCCGATGCAACTGGTCGGCCCACGGCCATTGCTGTGGCATGTGATGCGCTATTACGCACACTTCGGCCACAAGGATTTCATTCTGTGCCTCGGCTACGGGGCCGAGCACATCAAGAACTTCTTCCTGACCTACCAGGAGTCGGTCTCCAACGACTTCGTCATCCGCGACGGTTCGGTGGAGTTGCTGCGCACCGATATCAGCGACTGGTCGATCGCCTTCGTCGACACCGGCCTCGACTCGGCCATCGGCGAGCGGCTGCGCCGGGTGCGCCCATATCTCGAGGGCGAGCAAACCTTCCTGGCCAACTACGCCGACGTGCTCACCGACGCACCGCTGGACGAAATGATCGAGCGCTTCGCGGCTTCCGGCGCGGCGGCCTCGATGATGGTGGTACCGCCGCAGCAGTCCTTCCACTGCGTCGATATCAAACCCAGCGGCGAGGTCAAGGAGATCCGGCCGGTTTCGTCGATGCCGCTGTGGGAGAACGGCGGATACTTCGTGCTCAGCCACGAGGTTCTCGATCTGCTCCCGCCCGGCGGTGATCTGGTGGCCGACGCCTGCGGCAGGCTGGCCGGACAGGGCCGACTCTACGGCTATCAGCATCTGGGCTTCTGGAAGCCCGCCGACACCTTCAAGGAGCGCGCCGAACTCGACGCGGCATACCGATCCGGCATCCGCCCATGGATGGTCTGGGAGAAACAGTTCGCATGATCGCGCTGACCACCGGGTCACTGACCGAGATCGCGGTGCTCGGCGCACACTGTGACGACATCGCGATCGGCATGGGCGCGACGCTACTCACGGTGGCGCGCAAGCATTCCGGGCTGCGGGTGCACGCACTGGTGCTCACCGGTGCGGGCACAGTGCGCGCGGACGAGGAGCGGGCCGCGCTGGCCGCGTTCTGTCCGGATGCGGATCTGCACGTCACGGTGCTCGACCTGCCCGACGGCCGAGCACCGGCGCACTGGGACCGGATCAAGCAGGCGCTGGCCACCTTCCGCGCGAGCACCGAACCGGATCTCGTCTTCGCACCGCAGCGCGGCGACGCGCATCAGGACCATCGCCTCCTTGCCGAACTGGTACCCACCGAATTCCGGGATCATCTGGTGCTCGGCTACGAGATTCCGAAGTGGGAGACCGATACCCCGACCCCAACCGTATTCGTCCCGATCGCAACGGAATTCGCCGAGGAAAAGGCGCGGCTGCTGCACAAGCACTACCCTTCGCAACTGGGGCGGGACTGGTTCGACGAGCAGTCGTTCACCGGTCTGTCCCGGCTGCGTGGGGTGCAATGCCGGGTTCGGCATGCCGAAGCATTCGTTGTCGACAAGGTCGTCGTCGATTTTGGTCTGTCATGATTACTGGAGCTCAATTGACTTCGAATGATGTGGGCATGCGTGTACTGCTCACCGGACATCAGGGCTATCTCGGCACGGTGATGGCACCGGTGCTGCGGGCCGCAGGGCACGAGGTGGTCGGACTCGACACCGGATTCTTCGCCGATTGTGTCCTCGGTCGACTGCCCGGCGATCCGCCAGGGCTCGCGGTCGACCTGCGCGACGTGACCGTCGAGCAGCTCATCGGATTCGATGCGGTGATCCATCTCGCGGCGCTGTCCAATGATCCCCTGGGCGCACTCGATCCCGAAATCACCTATGCCATCAATCATCACGCGTCGGTGCGACTGGCCCGGCTCGCGAAGGCGGCCGGGGTGCGGCGGTTCCTGTACGCATCGACCTGTTCGGTGTACGGCGCGGCTGGCGAGGAGCTGGTCACCGAGGACGCCCCGCTGCGGCCGATCACGCCCTATGCCGAGAGCAAAGTACGCGTGGAGGACGATGTCGCGGCGCTCGCGGATGCCGACTTCACGCCGGTATTCCTGCGCAACGCAACGGCATTCGGATTCTCGCCGCGACTGCGCGCGGATATCGTGCTCAACAATCTGGTCGGATACGCGGTGCTGACCGGCGAGGTGAAGGTGCTCTCGGACGGGACGCCGTGGCGGCCGCTGGTGCATGCCGACGATATCGCCAAGGCCTTCGCCACCTGCCTGAGCGCGCCGCGGGCGGCGATCGACTGCCGGGCGTTCAATATCGGCACCGAGGCGAACAACCTCACGGTGGCCGATATCGCCAAAGCCGTGGTGGATGCGGTACCGGGTGCACGGCTGTCCATCACCGGCGAGAGTGGCGCGGACCCGAGGTCCTACCGCGTCGACTTCTCCGCCGCCCGTTCGGCTCTCGGCTACCGCGCAACCTGGACGGTGGCCGCCGGGGCCGAGCAGCTGTATCGCGAATACACCGCGAGGGGACTCACCAGTGAGGATTTCTTCCACCGGTTCACCCGGTTGCCACATCTCGAGAAATTGCGAGATACCGGGGTGCTGGACGCGTCGATGCGTCGGACCAGCGCGTCCGAGGCTCAGCAGACCGCAGTTTCCTGAGCGAGCGTCGGCGAGTGAACCATGGGCACAGCGCGCCTGCTGCGCACGAGGGAGCCGAGCGTCAGCGAGGCGTAGTCGTGAGCGAGCGTCAGCGAGTGAACCATGGGCACAGCGCGCCTGCTGCGCACGACGGAGCCGAGCGTCAGCGAGGCGTAGTCGTGAGCAGCTGGCGCCAACTGCCTGCGGCGCGGTCGCGGGCCGAGACCACGGTGACCGGCAGCGGCCAGACAATGGCCAGTTCCGGATCGTCGTAGGCGACGCCGATGTCCTCGGCCGGATCGTGCGGACGGTCGATCCGATAGCAGACATCGGCGGTCGCGGTGAGCGACTGGAAGCCGTGCAGGAAGCCGGGCGGTACATAGAGATGCCGGAATTCGGTGTCATCGAGCCGAAATGCCTGCTGGCGCCCGAAGCTCGGCGAGTCCGGCCGGATATCGACCAGCACATCGTGCACCGCGCCGTGCGCGCAGCGCACCAGCTTCGCCTCACCTCGACCGGAGCGTCCGTGCATGCCTCGGATCACGCCGCGCGCCGAACGGGATTGCGAATCCTGCACGAATGTGGCTGCCGTACCCGGTGCGCCGAGGTGGTCGTCGAACTCCGTGGCGTCGAAGGTGCGCGTGAACAGGCCGCGGTCGTCCCGAAAGGGTTCGGGCACGAGCACCAGGACATCGGCGAGATCGGTGTGTTCGATACGCACCAGGCCATCGTGTCATGAACGGCGCGGTCCCGGGTCGCGGTTGTCGCGGCTGCTCGAGTAGCGAACTCACTCCGGTGCTCGATCTCGGCAAAGTCCCCGCCGCCGACCACTTTCCGCTCGCGGGCAGTGCGATCGAAACGACCGAGATCGCGCATCCGCTGCGCATGGATGTGTGCGGTGGCTGCGGGTTGGCGCAATTGGCCGATGACGACACCCGCACCGCGGAGCCGCGCGGTGTCGAACCGCAGGCGCTGCGCGATCAGGCTGCCGAGGCCGTGGCTCGGGTCGCACGCGCCGGTCTGCTGCGCGGGCGGACCGTGCGCGAATTCGGCAGTCCGCACGGCGGTACCTGGCTGCCATTGCTCGCGGGGCGCGGGTTCGAATCCGGCGACGGGGTCGCCGATGTGGTGCTCGACTGCTTCGGCATCATGCACGAACCGGATCAGCGGGCCGCCTTCGCGCAGCGGGCCGCGGCGACCGCGCCCGCGGGTCTGCTGCTGCTCCAGTACCACTCGCTGGCCACCGTTGTCGCTGCGGGTCAGTGGAATACATTGCGGCATGGGCATTTCGCGTATTACTCGCTCGGCGCAGTGCACCGATTGCTCGCGGGCGCGGGGATGAGTGTCACGACGGCGTGGGAGTTCGATCTGTATGGCGGCACCGTCCTGATCGGCGCGGTGCACGGTACGGTCGAACCCGACCGGTCCGTGCGCGCCATTCGCGCTGCCGAGTCCGAATACACCGAACTCGTTGCACTACAAGGTCTTCAGCGCACGGCCGACGAGCATGCCCGACACCTGCACCGCTGGCTCGTGGCGATGTCGGCGCGCCACAGGCGGGTGTACGCGTATGGCGCGGCATCGCGCGCGGTTGCGCTTTTCAGTATCGCCGGGGTGCACCGCGGACTCGTCGCGGCGGTCGCCGACGCCTCGCCCGCCAAACAGGGCCGCCGGATGCCCGGAACCGATATCCCGATCATCTCACCGGCCGAACTCGTCTCCGCCCGACCGGATTTCGTGCTGCTGACCCTGCGCGATCTGCTCCCGGAGGTCCGTGCCAGGTTGCCCGAACTCGACGGCCGCTGGGTCGTCGACGACCCGGCCGGCCCCTCGGAAGGGCGGTGACCGTATGCCATGAATTCGCTGCGCCGCTGTGGGATCGGCGTCGGCGTTGCGCGTCTTGCTGTTACAACATCTGCTATTGGGGAACCTGAGGGAATACTGATGAGGGAGAACACACTCCGTAGTCGGAGTTTGCGCGCGTTCGTACTGGCCTCGGTGATGGCTACTGGTCTGGCCTGTACCACCGGTGCCGCGGCCGCGGCGATCGACAGCACCGGTCAGATCGTCGATCGGCAGGATCGGACGGTCGAGGCGATCCAATCCGATACCCGGATCGATTTCGTACCACCGCTGGACGGCAATCCGCTGACCCGCGAGTGGTTCCACAACGGGGAGGCCGCCTACCACGTCACCGGGCCGAACGCCCAGGACTGGGCGGGCCATATCACCATCGGCTATCAGGTCGGCTACCCGGCCACGCTGAACGGGCGGCTCAGATTCCAGTGGTACACACCGGATCTCGGTCTCGATCTCGGCGGCGCCGACGGCTCGGTGCTCAAGCTCGATGGCCTGATCCCGCGGGCGGGCATCGAAATCGAGGTGGGCTTCGGCCCCGGCATCCAAACCTTCGAGTGCACCGGCGGCGACGTCTCCGGCCCGGAGGGTTTCATCCGGATGTCCGGCTTCCACGGCACCGTCACCGGTGTGCTCGGACAGACCACCATTCGCCCGTTCGTGCGGGTGATCAGCGCCAACGGTGACGCGGTGTACACCTACGGCCGGCTCTGGACCATCTGAGTCGGGCAGTACACGGCGGTGTGACGCCCGGTCGTCGGGCGTCACACCGCCGTTCAGCACGAGCAATGCGGTACCGTCGCCCGCGCACGGCTGTTGCGCCAATGCCTGATCGAGTAGGTCGAGTTCGGAATCCGGATCTGTGTGTCCGCCGTCGATGCAGAACTGGCCGTAGTCCATCATCAGCTCGACCGTATGCTCGGCAATTCGGTTCGCCCCGTTGGTCATTCGACCATCCTGGCATGCGGCAGTGGGTCGGTTATCCGGCCAGACGTTCGGCCGCGATGGCGAGGTCCTTGTCGCCGCGACCGGAAAGGCCGAGTACAACGATCGAGTCGGCAGGCAGGTCACCGCGCTCGGCAAGTTCCAGGACATAGCCGACGGCATGGGCGGATTCGAGGGCCGCAATGATGCCCTCGGTGCGCGTCAGCGCATGCAGACCGCGCAAGGCCACGGTGTCGGTGGCGGTGCGGTAGCTGACGCGACCGGTGTCCTTGAGATAGCTCAGTTCCGGGCCGACGCCCGGATAGTCGAGTCCGGCGGCGATGCTGTGGGTCCGCGTGACCTGTCCGTCGTCGTCCTGCAGCAGATAGCTATAGGCGCCGTCCATTTCGCCAGGACTGCCCGCGCTGAGGGTGGCGGCGTGCGCACCGGTTTCCACGCCGAGTCCCGCCGCCTCGACACCGATCAACCGGACGTTCGGTTCATCGACGAAGGGGTGGAACAGGCCGATGGCATTGCTGCCGCCGCCGACGCAGGCCACGAGGTAATCCGGTAGTCGACCTTCGGCTTTCAGGATCTGCAGTCGGGTCTCGGTGCCGATCACGGTCTGCAGATCGCGCACGATCATCGGATACGGCGCGGGCCCTGCCGAGGTGCCGAACAGATAGTGCGTGGTGTCGAGATTCGACACCCAATCGCGGACCGATTCGCTGATGGCCTCCTTGAGTCTGCGGTTGCCGGTCTCCACCGGACGCACCTCGGCGCCGAGCAGCGTCATCCGCATGACATTGGACGCCTGGCGACGCATATCGTGTGCGCCCATATAGATAACGCACGACATGCCGAGCATCGCGCAGACGGTCGCCACCGCGACCCCGTGCTGACCGGCACCCGTCTCGGCGATGATCCGCGTCTTGCCCATCCGCTTGGCGAGCAATCCCTGGCCCACTGCGTTGTTGATCTTGTGCGCACCGGTATGCGTCATATCCTCGCGTTTCAGATACACCCGCACGCCGGGCACCGCGAGCAACTCGGCGAAGCGCGGCACCTGATGCAGCAGCGTCGGACGGCCGACCCGGGTGCGCAGCAATTCGCGGAGTTCATCACGGAATCCGGCATCGGCCCGCGCCAGCGCATACGTCTGCTCCAACTCCAGCAGCGCCGCCATCAGACCTTCGGGAACATACCTGCCACCGAACTCACCGAACCGCCCACGCTCGTCCGGCACTGTGCTCGATAGCAACGCACCCCGCGACACATGATCAATAACCATCCACCAACGCTTCCTGCCGCGAGTCCCCGTCACCTGTCTACTTCGACTCGCCGCACGGCGCGCGCCCGCAACGGATTAGTTAACAGTCTCTTTAGGTTGCGGATCCGGGATTCACCACGTCGGCAACTCGGCGCAACGGCCAGTTCATATGTCAGACCAGCAAATCCGGGCGTTTGCGGACGGTGGCGACCGTGCGCACGCGCAGGCGGTGCAGCGCGGCCTTGGCCAGGCGAGCATCACCGGCCAGCACATCGCCGCGGTGGACCAGGTCCGGACAGTCATTGGCGATGCGGTGGTGGAAGCGATACATATCGGTCAGCTTGCTGACGGTGGAGGTCTGGCTGCACAGGTTGAACGACGAATTGCGCCACGCGGCCAGGATTTCGGTCATGCCGAAGAAGACGCCGAAGGACGAGACCCGCGCGAACAGGTCGACGTCCATCGGAAAGACCAGGTCACCGCGCAAACCGCCGACGCGGACGTAGTGCTCGCGATAGAACATGGCCGCGGCTGTCGGGCCGAAGTCCGCAGGGCCGCGGCGCACGATGGTGCGTGCCAAAGCGCGTGGAGTCTGCCTGCCGAGCAGTCCGGCCAGTCCGAGCCCGGTCTCGAGCACCTGCCCCGCCTCGTCGATCACCTCGAAGCGGCTGGAGGAGATGGCGATCGCCGGATCGGCCATCACCTCGAGTTGCGTGTTGAGCGCACCGGGACGCAGTATGTCGTCGGCGCACACGACCTTGACGAGTTTTCCGGTGCAGGCTCGGATCGCCTTGTCCCAGTTGTCTCCGATGGCCAGCACGGTGTCATTGCGCAGTAACCGGATTCGTGGATCGTCGAACGACTTCGCGACGTGCGAGGTATCGTCGGCGCTCGCGTTGTCCAGGACGACCAGTTCGAATTCCGCATCCTGATCGAGGATGGATCGCAGGGTGGTGGCGAGGGTCCGGCCGGAGTTGTAGGCCGGAACGCAGACCGACAGTGTCGTCACGACAGTTATCCCCCTGCTCGCGGGACCGGCCGCACCGGTCCGTTTTCCACCAATCCGAATACTCGTGCCAAACCACTGCGACCGGTGTCGATCTGTTCGACGGCCTGCTGTTGCAGCGGATCCCGGAGCGCAGGTGCATCGTCCCACAGCTCGTCCAACGCCATGGTCAATTCTTGTTCCAGTTCGGGATCGTTGAGATGCACCACGCGCAGACCGGTCCCGAACATCTGTGCCAACCCGTGGAATTTATCGTCGTAATACTCCGAGGCGGTAATGCCGACGGCCGGAATTCCCTGCGACAGCGCGAAGACCGCCAGATGATAGGCACTGGTCACCAGTACGCGACACCGCCCGACCTGCCGGGCGACATCGGCCGGAGTGCCACCGCGACCGACCGGCGGCCGCGCCTTGTCCGCCCCCAGCAGCAGCGGCAGCGTCGACAGGCGGTCCTCGGAGGCGTATTCGGAAATGATCAGCGGCACCAGCCCGGCATCCAACTCCGCGGCGCGGGTGCGCACCACCTGCCCCACAATCCCCTGGGCCTCGCGGCTGACCTGCGCATAGTCTGCGACCCGCAGACATACGCCGATCTCGGTACCGATCCTGGCATCGCGACTGCGATAGGCGAATTCGACCGCATCGTCACCGGTGACCAGCACCCGGTCCGACTCGACGCCGAATGCGCCGAGCAGCTCCGGTCCGCGCCGTCCTTCGCGCAGCGCGACGAAGTCGACCTTCGGCAGCACCTCGCCGGCCCTGCGGACCAGATAGGGATCGCGCATGGGTCCCATGCCCTGCCCGATCAGCGCCGTCGGAATGCCACGCGCGCAGGCGTATTCGAGCAGGTTGAGGGTGCGATGCGCCTGATAGCGGTCGACATCGGTCAGATAGCCGCCGCCGATCGCGAGTACCAGCGAGGACTGTTCGACCGCCGCCGGAATCTCCACCGGAAATTCGAGTTCCGGCGCCACCGGACTCGCCTCGGCATCATCGGTCTCACCGCGGGCGCGGGTGCGGATGGCGCGCAGCCGGTCCTTCGGTCCGTCCGTGGTCGCCCGCCACCACAATGCCGCCGGGCCCACCACTTTCGTGCCCGCGGTGCGCGACAACACTGCTTGCCAACCGTCCGAACCCCAGCGCCAATCGGGCCCGCAGATCGGTTCGGCCGTCGGCACCAAACCCCGTAGTACGCCGGGCTGATGGGTCAGCACACCGATGCGCGCCCGTGGCCAGTGCGCGCGGATCCGCTCGACGGTGATCACCATCATCGCGATATCGCCGCGATTGCGCAGCCAGTACTCGCCGTTCTCGACGAGCACCCGGATCTCACGTTCGGCCGTATCGATACGCTCAGCCACAGACCCCTTGGTCCCCACTGTCCTAGTCCCTCCCGCTAGTCCCCCGCGGGTCGGTCCGCGCCCGGCACGAACTCGATGTGGAATCTACCCCACCCGAAGGATGTCGGCCAGCCGGGTCACACGCTGGACCGGCATGACGAGATCCGGTCCGTCGAGCGGTCGCGAATCGTCAAATCCATTGGCCGCTTTGCTATCTGACCGCTACGGATCAGCTATGCGCGAACATCGAGCTCGGCCACCGGGCTCGGTTCGCCGTCCGGCCGATCGACCGCTTGCAACCAGCGGTCGATGCACTCCAGCAGTTCGTCGGGATCGACGGGCTTGGTGATGTAGTCACTGGCGCCGGATGCCAAGCTCTTCTCCCGATCGCCCGCCATGGCCTTCGCGGTGACCATGATGATCGGGAGGCGGTCGAAGCGGGGCATTCTCCGTATCGCCGTGGTCGTGGCGTATCCGTCCATCTCCGGCATCATCACGTCCATCACGATGACATCGACGTCCGGGTTGGCCTTCAGTGTTTCGATGCCTTTTCGCCCGTTGGGCGCATGGTCCACCGACATCCCGTTCAGTTCCAGCACTCCCGCGATCGCGAGGACATTTCGTGCGTCGTCATCGATGATCAGGACCTTGCGTCCGGCCAGTCCGGGCTGCCCTGCCCGCCGCTCCGGTGCTTCGAGTTCGGTCCGGTGTGGATGGGTCAGCAACAGGATGAACCGTTCGCAGAACTCATCGGGCGAAGCCACCAGTTCGACCCGATGGTCCCGGGCATACGCCTCGATAAGCCGTTCCTGGTCTGGACCGAGTTCACGGACCGGATGAGCAAGCAGCGGAATACTTCTCGACGCCGTGCCCTCGCGCAGGCCACGCAGGAATTCCGCCGTGCCGACGCCAGGCAGGCTCGCGTCCAGCAGGACACACCGATATGGATGGGCCGGCAAGGCCGCGAGTGCTTTGTCGGCGCTGCCGACGGACTCGATGCGGACCGTCCCCGCGGTGTCCGCGAGTGCCCCGACGACCCCACGGACCATGCGGGTCAGCGGCCTGCTGTCCTGGTCTTCTATGACAAGTACGGAACGATCGACCGGCTTCGACCGCGTCCTCGACTCGACCGCGACCTCCAGTTGCGGTGTCACCGGAATATAGAGCGTGAACGTGCTTCCGGCGCCGAGTCGGCTTTCGGCACGGATCTCGCCACCGAGCAGGTTCGCCACCTGCCTGCTGATCGACAGGCCGAGGCCGGTACCGCCGTATCGCCGGCTGGTGGTGCCGTCGGCTTGCTGGAACGCGGTGAAGATAGCCTCCAGGTTTTGCTCGGCGATGCCGATTCCGGTGTCGCTCACGGAGAATGCGATGCGGCCGTCCTGCCGCGACACCCGGAGCCGGATCATGCCTTTCTCGGTGAACTTCACCGCATTGGACAGCAGGTTGCGCAGCACCTGCCGCAGCCGCTGCTCATCGGTGTTGAGGTGGTCGGGAACGCCGGGCTCGACATCGACGTCGAACTCGAGGCCCTTCTGGCTGATGAGTGGCCGGAACGTGGTCTGCACGTATTCCAGCAGCTGCCGCAGCGGCACGAACTCCCGTTGAATATCCATCTTCCCGGCCTCGACCTTGGACAGGTCGAGAATATCGTCGATCAGCTGCTGCAGATCCTTGCCGGCGGACTGGATCACGTTGGCGAATTCGACCTGCTTCGCGGTCAGATTCCGGGTTGTGTTCTGTGCCAATATGCCCGCCAAGATCAGCAGGCTGGTCAACGGTGTGCGCAGCTCGTGCGACATGTTCGCCAGGAACTCCGACTTGTACTTCGACGCCAGCCCGAGCTGTTGGGCACGCTCCTCGATCTCTCGCCGGGCCTGTTCGATTTCGAAGTTCTTGATTTCGATATCGCGGTTCTGGCGGACCAGCAGCTCGGCTTTTTCCTCGAGTGCCGCGTTGGACTGTTGCAGTTCGCCGGCAAGTCGCTGCGATTCCTCGAGCAGCGCGTCGGTGCGTGCGTTGGCCATGATCGTGTTCGAGTTCACGCCGATGCTTTCCATCAGCTGCTCGAGAAAATCTTGCTGTACCGGCGTGAACCGGCTGAAGGAGGCCAGTTCGATCACACCGAGCACCTGGTCCTCGAACACTATCGGCAGCACGATCAAGTTGACCGGCCGCGCGGCCCCGAGACCGGAGCTGATCTGGACGTAGTCCGGCGGTGTCTGGTCGACGACGATCGCCTTTTTGGTCAGCGCCACCTGCCCGACCAGCGACTGGCCGAGCTCGAATACGACCTTGTCGTCATTGCGCCCGTAGCCCGCGATCAGCCGCAACTGGACGCGGTTGTCTTCGGCTTCCATGAAGAAGAACGCGCCGTACTGAGCGCCGACGAGTGGGGTCAGCTGGTTCATGATCAGCTGGGCGACAGCGCTGAGGTCCCGGTGTCCCTGTAAGCGTCCGGACATCCGCGCCAGGTTGGTATTGAGCCAGGCCTGCTCTTCGTTGGTGCGGGTGGTTTCGCGGAGGGACTGCACCATCGCGTTGATGTTGTTCTTGAGTTCGGCGACCTCACCTTGTGCCTCGACCGAAATCGATCGGGTGAGATCTCCGGTCGCCACCGCGCTCGCGACCTCGGCGATGGCGCGCACCTGACGCGTCAGGTTGCCGGCCAGCTCATTGACGTTCTCCGTCAGCCGCTTCCAGGTTCCGGATACGCCCTCGACCTCGGCTTGTCCGCCGAGCCGGCCATCCTTGCCCACCTCGCGTGCCACCCTGGTCACCTCGGCCGCGAACGCCGACAACGTGTCGACCATGGTGTTGATCGTGGTCTTGAGCTCCAGGATCTCGCCGCGCGCATCGACGTCGATCTTCTGCGACAGGTTGCCGCGCGCCACGGCTGTGGTGACCTGGGCGATGGAGCGAACCTGACTGGTCAGGTTGCCCGCCATCGAGTTCACATTGTCGGTGAGGTTCTTCCAGGTGCCGGCGACATTGGGCACGCGCGCCTGCCCGCCGAGGATGCCTTCGGTGCCCACCTCGCGCGCCACACGAGTGACCTCGTCGGCGAACGACGACAAGGTGTCGACCATCGTATTGATGGTCTGCGCCAGCGCGGCGACCTCGCCCTTGGCTTCGACAGTGACCTTCTGCGAGAGGTCGCCGCGCGCAACCGCGGTGGCGACCTGGGCGATCGACCGCACCTGAACGGTCAGATTGTCCGCCATCACATTGACGGACTCGGTCAGGCCTTTCCAGGTGCCGGATACGCCTTTCACATCGGCCTGACCACCGAGCCGCCCCTCCGTACCGACCTCGCGCGCAACACGGGTGACCTCGTCGGCGAACGACGACAAGGTATCGACCATCGTATTGATCGTGTCCTTCAACTCGAGGATCTCACCCCGAGCATCGACCCGGATCTTCTGCGACAGATCCCCGCGCGCAACCGCCGTCGTGACCTGGGCGATCGACCGCACCTGATCGGTCAGATTGTCCGCCATCACATTGACGGACTCGGTCAGGCCTTTCCAGGTGCCGGATACGCCTTTCACATCGGCCTGACCACCGAGCCGCCCCTCCGTACCGACCTCGCGCGCAACACGGGTGACCTCGTCGGCGAACGACGACAAGGTATCGACCATCGTATTGATCGTGTCCTTCAACTCGAGGATCTCACCCCGAGCATCGACCCGGATCTTCTGCGACAGATCCCCGCGCGCAACCGCCGTGGCGACCTGGGCGATCGACCGCACCTGATCGGTCAGATTGTCCGCCATGAAGTTCACCGACTCCGTCAGGCCCTTCCACGTGCCCGAGACTCCGAGCACCTGGGCTTGGCCACCGAGCTGACCTTCGGTACCGACCTCGCGGGCGACACGGGTGACCTCGTCGGCGAACGACGACAAGGTATCGACCATCGTATTGATGGTCGACTTGAGCTCCAGAATCTCACCGCGTGCATCCACGGTGATCTTCTGCGACAGGTCGCCCTTCGCCACCGCGGTCGTCACCTCCGCGATCGACCGAACCTGCGCGGTGAGATTGCCCGCCATGATGTTCACCGATTCGGTGAGGTCGCGCCAAGTTCCAGACACGCCGGGCACCTGTGCCTGGCCACCCAGCCGGCCTTCATTGCCCACCTCTCGGGCGACACGGGTCACCTCGTCGGCAAACGCCGAGAGCTGATCCACCATCGTATTGATGGTGTTCTTCAGCTCCAGCAACTCTCCTTTGACATCCACGGTGATCTTCTGCGACAGGTCGCCCTGCGCCACCGCTGTGGCGACACCGGCGATGTCGCGGACCTGAGCGGTGAGGTTGTCCGCCATCGCGTTCACCGACTCGGTCAAATCCTTCCAAGTGCCCGAGACCCCGGGCACCGACGCCTGGCCGCCGAGTTTGCCCTCGGTACCCACCTCCCGGGCGACGCGGGTGACCTCGGTGGTGAACAGTGAGAGCTGGTCCACCATGCCGTTGAATACGGTGGCGATCTCGTCCAGCAGCGGATCGCCGACCTTGGGCAGCGACCGCCGGAAGTCACCGTCGCGTACCGCTTTGAGCCCGTCCAATAGGGGCTGTAGGCGTTCGTCGTTGCCGCTTACTCGATCCATGGTCGCGGTGTCGTTGACCATTAGCTGTACCTAACCTAACTTCGCCTATACAACCGCTCAGCGTCCGAGGTCGACGTCGAAATAATCCTGGCCGGCGGCGACCTGCCGAATAGCGTCGAGCAGGTCGTCGAACACTCCAGTTTTGAGCACCAGGCCGGCACCACCCGCCGCGATCACCCGATCGACCATGGCTTGGTTCGCATCCCCGGTGAAGACCAGGACCCTGGTCTCCGGTGACACGGTGCGCAGCCGCTCGATCGCATCGATCCCATCGCCATCGGGCAGCCGACGGTCGAGCAGGATGACATGCGGATGGTGCCGGCTTGCCGCACCGATGGTGTCCTCGACCGACCTCGCTATTTCGATGACCTCGATGTCGTCGACGAGTTCGAAGGCGGAGTCCAACGCCATCACCACCATAGGGTGATCTTCCGCCACCAGTAGCCGGGTATGACCAGGGTCGACATCAGCCGACATGGACCTCAGTCTACATCGATGCCTGTTCGTTGCTGGAATATTTATACGAGTCGCGCTTTTCGATAGAAACGTCATGATCTTGATTGGATCGACACACTATTTATCCCGGACAGCCATCCGGATCGCGAGAAGATAACCAAATCTCCGGAAATCTGCACGATCCGGTGCGATACTGCTGCAGCCTACCGCCGATACAGTGGTCTACACAGGTCCAGTTGGCGATTGCTGCCGCATCATCGCATTTCCACGGACCGGAGCACACCTTTATCAGCGCAGCAAACCTCGTCACCACACCTCGAGCGAAGCAGCATCGAGCGCGCCATCCACCGATGCCACCGCAAAGCGGGGGTGACATGCTGCTGATGGCACGTACGACGAGGCAGGCTTCGAACTTCACGTGATAGTGGCCGACGTCGGGGAGACACGAATATGCGGAGACCGAACGCAACATACTCCGCGGCACGGGTTGATGGATAGACACCGAACGAATGGTCAGACGGTCGACAATCACGGCAAGATTATCAGCCGACCGACAGATGATCGTGACCAGAAGACGAACAGTCCGCTTCATTTGCCGAGGTCACCGTAAACGGAATACCTCATCGCAACTCAATGTCCTTCGGTATGACAATCTCCGCAATTCATTTGACGCTGCCGACCCAGCAGCTATGGATTTGCCACCGGAAATAACTATGTGCGTAAAGCTCCTGCGCTGGCCGCGTGGTTTTGTACCGTCCCACACCGAATGAGGCCGGCGCTGGCCGGACAATCACATCTGGCCGGGACGATCAGCGAAGCCCGGAAACCGAACCGTGCTGCTGCGGTACCACGCAACGGCGACACGGGAATACGCATCCCGCTCAGGCGAAACCGACCTTTCGCCGACAGTCGGATGGCTTGCCGGGCTTCGCGTCGTGGTAGGGGCGGCGCTGTCGGGCACGGGGGTCGATCTCGGCTGATGGACAACGGACTGGGCATTCGCCTTGGTCGGAAGTTGATCTCGACGACCGACCGAAACCCAGGAACTCTCCTAGACTGTTGCGCGGGAAGCGAGTTCAGATAGCGGACTCGTCCCATCATCGCCAGGAGTAGGGGGCCGCGGTGACGGCAGCGACCGGGGTATTGCGCGTGCATATGACAGGGTCCGAATGGTTCTCGGCAGCCCCCGGCGGACTCAATCGTTATTTCACCGAGCTATTCCATGCACTCGCACGGCAAGCGGGACTACAGGTTTCGGCATCGGCGTTCGGCGCGGTCGGTCCCGATGATCCGCCCGGCGCGCGGTCGTGGGGACGAACCGACGGTTCGACCATCGCACGGGCCCGCTCCGCATTTCTGGAGCGGGCCGAACTGCGCCGCGCGGATATCCTCGATCGGCACTTCGCACTGTATGGCCCGACGGCCCGCGCGCGGGGCGGGCCGGTGCCGCTGGTCGTGCACTTCCACGGCCCGTGGGCCGCCGAGAGCCGCCTGACCGGACAGCGCGAATTCGGCGTACGGGCGAAGTATCTGATCGAGCGGATCCGCTATGCACGCGCGGACCGATTCGTGGTGCTGTCCAACCACTTTCGCGAGGTGCTCTGCGAGGACTACCGGGTCCCGGCCGAGCGGATCCAGGTAATCCCGCCTGGTGTCGATCTGACCCGATTCCGCGCCGCGCCGATACCGACCGGCACCCACCGGACCGTGCTGTGTGTGCGCAGACTCGAACGCCGGATGGGTATCGATACGCTGTTGCGCTGTTGGCCGGGCGTGGTCGCCGAACATCCGGAGGCGCACCTCGTCCTCGTCGGAACCGGTAGCGCCGAAGGCGAATTGCGCGCCCAAGCGGCGGGCGCCGGGCTGGGCGATTCGATCACCTTCGCGGGCAAGGTCGATGACCGACAGCTCACCGAGCTCTATACACAGGCCGAACTCACCATTGTCCCGACAACGGCGCTGGAAGGATTCGGCCTGATCGCCCTGGAATCACTGGCCGCGGGTCGCGCACCGATCGTCACCGACTGTGGCGGACTGCCGGATTCGGTACGCGGACTGGATACTTCGCTGATCGTGCCCGCGCGGGAGCCCGAGGCACTCGGGGCGCGGATCGTGGCCGGGATGAACGGCACACTGCCGACACCCGAACAATGCCGCGCGTACGCGGAAACTTTCTCGTGGGATGTCACAGCGGGGCGCCATCTCACGATGTATCAGGAATTAAGGCGATGACCCCATCGAGGACGACCAAGGCCCTCTTTCTCGCGCATACCGCGGCGCCGTCGGGCGCGGAACTGGCGACGCTGCGGTTGCTTGCCGCACTGCGCGAGTCGCGGCTCATCGATGTTGCTCAGATCTATACGGAGGACGGCCCGATGGTCGAACGCATGCGGGCGCGCGGGGTCGAAACCCGCGTAGTGCGTGGTGCGTTCGACAGCCGTGCCATGACCATCGGATCCGGGCCGGTGCGGCTGGTCGCCGGATTCATCGCGCTGCTGCGATTGGGCTGGGCGCTCGGTGCCACCGTGCGCGAGCTGGGTGCCCATGTGCTGATCGTGGAGAGCACCAAGGCTTTGGTGATGGGGTCGGTCGCGGCGCGACGCGCGGGCATTCCGTTGGTGTGGCAGGTGCACGATCGGATATCGGTGGACTATTTCGGCCGCCTGCCGACCGTGGTGATCCAACTGCTCGGCCGGTTCATGGCACATGGCTATATCGCCAACAGCCGAACCACCTTGCGCACATTGCGGATCGGCCGCCGCCCCGCGGTGGTGGCCTATCCGGGGGTGGAACTCGACGCGGATCTCGAGCGCGGCGCACAGCGCGCACCCACCGAAACGGTCCTCGTCGCCGTCGGCAGGCTGACGCCGTGGAAGGGGCAGGACGTGCTGCTGCGTGCCATCGCGGCGGCGAAAGTACAACCGCGACAGGTCTTTCTGATCGGCGGCACCTTCTTCGACGAGGAGCGATATCACACCGAATTGGCGCGGCTGGCACAGGAATTCGGGCTGCCGGTCACCTTCACCGGACACGTCGAGGATCCCGGACGCTATCTGCGCGACGCCGATATCCTCGTGCACTCCTCGGTGCTCCCCGAACCATTCGGACAGGTCGTCGTCGAAGGTATGCACGCGGGCTGTGCGGTGATCGCCTCCGGACCGGGCGGCCCCACCGAAATCGTCGAGCCCGGTGTCAACGGACTGCTCGTGGACGGCGGTGATCAGCGGCAGCTCACCACCGCACTCGACACCCTCATCGGCGATCCCGCACTGCGCACCCGCCTGGCCACCGCGGCCCGCACCCGCGCCTGGGATTTCGATATCGAAACGTCGGCGCGCACCGTCGCCGCCCTCCTCAATTCCATTACCCAACGCAACGGAGCGGCGGGACAGCAGAATCCGCGAGAACGGACTCCGCATGTCTGAAAACAAGCATGCCGCAGGCCAACCCACCGAACCACCGACACCGACCGCCACCGGCGGCGCCCACCGCAAGGACGAACGCGGCGCATCCGGCGGCGGCCTGCACCGATCCCATGGCCTCGCCGCGGTGCTGCGCGATATCGGCTATGTCACCTTCGGCAAGTACGGGCAGTACGTCATCACGATCGTCACGGTCCCGCTGATCGCGCGGGTGCTCGGCGCGCACGGCCTCGGTCTGTTGGCGATCGGCATGTCGTCGTATTTCATCGGCTCGCTGCTGGTGGACCTCGGTATCACTTCGTTCCTGGCCGCGCGGGTGCACGATTCGCGCGAACGCGATGGTGCGAGCGCGCGGCCGCACACCATCAATCAACTGCGCGGCGATTACCTCGCCATCCGCGCGACCACCCTCGGCGTCATCGGGATCGCCCTGCTGCTGAGTCTGGCGGCGAGCGCGTCGGTCCAGGTGGACATGATTCTGTTGGGTCTGTTCGCGGGCGGATTCTGGTCTGTCTCGGAGGATTGGCTGCTGATCGGACAGGGCCGATTCGGGGCGTCGACCGCATACCAGGCGGTCGGGCGGATCGGCTATCTGATCCTGCTCGTCGGGCTCCTGCCCCGGACGCCGAGCGCACAGGTCGCACTGCTGTGCTTGCTCATATCGTCCGTGCCCACCGTGGCGCTGACCTGGTGGGATTCACTGCGCACTTTCGGTCCGCCGGCGCGGCCACGGCACATCAGGAGCGTATTGCGCACGGGCGCACCGATTCTCACCTCACGTGTCCTGGTGACCACCTACGGTCAGGGCGCAGCGGCGGTGTACTCGGCGGTGCTGGATACGGTTTCACTCGGTCTCTACTCCGCGGGCGACCGGCTCGTGCGCGCAATCCAATCCACCCTGGACCCTATCGGTTTCGCGCTGCTACCCCGAATGGCAAAGCGCAGTACCGATCACCGATTCTGGCGGCACGCCCTGCTCGCGCTGGCGGCCTGCATCTGTGTCGCCACCGTCGCGGCGGTGGCCGTGTGGCTGGCCGCGCCGCTGTTGATCCGGCTGGTCTTCGGTGACGAATTCACCGGCGCCGTCGGGCTGCTACGGGTCGAGATCTTCATGCTGCCCGCCACCACGATCACCTCTTTCGTCACCACCGCGCTGCTACCGGTGCGGCAGGACACCACCGGCGTACTCGTCGGCGCGGTGCTCGGCACCTGCGTCGCAGGCATCGCACTGTTCATTGCCTTTCGGACTCATTCGGTCTGGACACTCGTCTACGGCAGCGTATTCGTCGAATTCAGCACGGCGATTTGGTATCTCGCGCGGGTCCGCACCTTGATCGTGCGGGAACGCGCAGTGCCGGTAGCCGCGAGTCCCGCAGTGGTGCTGATGCGCGAGGGAGGCGCCGCGTGAAGATCTTGTTCGTCGGGGACGACTGGGTCGGCAGCAATGCGCGCTCGCTCGCGGACGGCTTCCGGCAGGCTGGCCACGAGGTCGTCGTCATCGATTCCACCCCGGTCACCCTCCCTACACGCTTGTCGCCGCCGTGGGTCTTCGCCAAGTTCGCGCGGCGGCGCGCACCGTGGTCAGTCTCCGACCTGCACGGCGAAATCGACCGCGCCGCGGCACAGTTCCGGCCGGATCTGGTCTTCGCCTTCAAGGCCGTGCATCTCGACCAGCGCAGGTTGCTGGACATCCCGGCGCGGCTGCATGTGCACTACAGCCCCGACGATGTCACCAATCCGGACAACATCAGTCCGGAATACCTTGCACACGAATCCGATTGGGATCTGATCGTCACCACCAAGCGGCACAATGTGCCCGAACTCGTCGACCGGGGCGCGCAGGCCGTCGCCTTCGTCCGCAGCGCCTACGATCCGGCCTGGCACTATCCGGCCGCGCGCGGACGGACGCCGCGCTACCTGGTCGGCTTCATCGGCGTCTGCCGCCCCGATCGCCGAGCCGATCTGGTCGCGCTGGCCCGCGAATACGGTGACCGGATGCTGGTGCGCGGCCCGGGGTGGCGGCGCGTTCCGGAAATGCGCACCACCCGTGCCACGGTGGGCGGGCCGGTCTACGGTTCGGGCTATTCGGCCGTGCTCGCCGATATCACCGCGAATCTGGTGCTGCTCAACTCCGACAACCGCGACACCCACACCTGCCGCACCTTCGAAGTGCCCGCCGCGGGTGGGCTTTTCGTCGGTCAACGCACCGACGAACATGCCGAACTCTTGCGCGACACCGTCGAATGCTTCCTCTTCACCGATCAGGCGGAGCTGCGCGACATCCTGGATTGGTGTGCGCGGCATCCGAAGCAGGCGGATGCGATCGCCGGGGCCGGATACCGGCGGATCGCCGACGGCGGGCACCGGTATGTCGACCGGGCGCGGGAGATCACGAACGTACTCGAGGCCCGGACATGAGTGCCTATGCCGAGATCACCGCAATCGCCTGCGCCCTGGCCACTTTGGTGGTCGCCGCTGCGTGGGTGCCCAGCGTCGCACGGGTTGTCATCATCGCCCAGGCGGCATTCTGGTCGTTATCCTATCTCGCCCGGCCGCTGGTACTGCTCGCGGTGCAGCCCGAACCACACTACGGCGACAATGTGCCCGATCCGCGATTGGCCGAGCTCGGCTACGACCGCGGCATCGCGCTGGTCCTGCATCATGTCGTCTTCGGCCTGTGGGTGTACGCGATACTCATTGTGGGATATGCGATCTGGTCACGGCACCATCCGATGCCCGGCCCGCCCGCGATGATCGGCAATCCGGATTTCGTACCCGCGCTGGCCACCATCTACATCATCGGCCTGCTCGGCAGGGGCGCCGCCTATGCCACCGGATCCATCGGCCACGCCGGTGATATCGACAGCGCCAATCCGATTCTCAACTTCGTCAGCATTCTCGCGACCGTCGCGGCGCTCGGGCTGATCATCTTCATCCGACCGGCCCAGCCGCGTACCACCGCGCTGGTGATCGGCGCACTGTTGGCCGGGGAACTGATGTGGACCGTGGTCGTCGAATCGAAGACGCCGATCCTCGGCGCTGCACTGGCGGTGGCGGTCCGGTTCGCGATACTCGGCTGGACCAAGGCCAAGGTCATCGGCGTGCTGGCGATCGCGGTGCTCGGCATCGGCGGCTTCGGCTGGTTGCAGTCGTTCAAGACCACCGAGGTCGGCAAGGCCGAAGCGGCGATGACGAGTTCGGCATACCCGCCTTCGGTGCGACCGTTTCTGAGCATCCTGCGGCGCTTCGATCTGCTCGAGGCCGCGACCGACGCCTATTATCACGGCACCGGATACTGGCTCACGCCCGCCCAGGAATTCCGCCACGCCGCATCGAGTCTGATACCGACCCAATTGCTGGGAGCGCCGAAATTCCAGTCGGGCACCGCATGGGCCGATGACGTTCGCGGCGCCTCGGTGGATATGACCCGGGTCTCGGTGTCACTCGCCGAGGGAAATGTCAACGAGGGCTATGTGATCGGCGGCTACACCGGCATCGTGGTGAGCGTCGGTTTCACCTTCGTGCTGCTGCTCGCCTGGGCCAAAGCACTGTATTCCCGGTATTTCCCGATGGTGGTGCTCGCGCTCGCGCTGACCGGAGCCTCCTCGCTGTTCGAGCGCGGCATCCTCGGCAGCATGGAAGCGCTCGGCAAATTCCTGCAGGCCGCGGTTCTCGCGACGCTGATCCAGCTGATGGTCGAGGAATATCGCCGCCGCGCGAAACCCCGCGCCTTGCCGCGGCCACCGCAACAGCCTTTGCTCGTCATCGGGAAAAGAGGTTCCGAACAATGGGGTTGATCGATTACTGGCATATCGCGCGTCGTCGCTGGATGCTGATTCTCGGTGTGCTGGTGCTGTCCTTACTCGCGGCGGTGGGTTACGCGCGCAGTCAACCGACCACCTATGTGGCCACGAGCGACGTCTACGTTTCGATGGCGACCGGAACCTCGGTGAACGATTCGTATCAGGGTGGACTGGCCGCCCAACAGCGCGTGCGGTCCTACCTCGACCTGGCCACCAGCGCCAATGTCGCCAAGCGCACCATCGACGATCTCAGCCTGAATATGTCGGTCGACGAATTGCGTGGCAAGATCACCGCGGTCTCACCGCCCGCCACCACCTTGATCGTCTTCTCGATCAAGGACAGCACACCCGAACGCGCCCGCGATATCGCCAATACCGTTGTCGCGCAGTTCCGTCAGTTGATCGCCGAACTCGAATCCATCGAGAAGGACGCGGCACCCGCCGCCCGCGCCGAGGTCGTGGACCGAGCTGAACTGCCCGCCGCGGCAAGTGGTCCGCAATCGACTCGGTTGCTCGCGCTCGGGGTGCTGGCCGGACTCGCGCTCGGCGGGCTGGCCGCCTTCGTCCGCGATCGCACCGACCGCAAGTTGCGCACCTCCAACGATCTGGAGGCGGTACTGGCCACCCCGATTCCCGGCTCGACGCGCATCGGCGCACCGGTGCCGATCCTCGGCATCGTCGATCTCGGTCGTCCGGGTGCGGTCGATGAAACCCGCAGGTTGCGAACGCGTCTGCAGCGCAACGGCGAGGCGACGACGGTGCTGCTGTCGAGTCTGTCGGCCCGGTCGGAGCCGGAAATCGCGATGGCGCTGGCCAAGTCGTTCGCCGATACCGGCCGACGTGTGGTCTATATCGACGCCGACACCTCCGGTCACGGCGGTTCACCGCGGATCGTGCTCGGGGCGGTGCCCGGACTGGCCGGTGTGCTGCACGGATCGGTACCCGTCGCCGACGCACTGACCGGGTGGCCGCAGGCCGGGGTGACGGTACTGCCGCTGGGTGAGATGGACGAGCGCACTTCCGATCTGCTCGCGTCGGACCGGTTCGCGGCGGTGGTCGCCAAGCTACGCACCGACTACGACCATGTGGTGATCCAGGCCGCGCCGGTCGCCCACGCCGCCGATGCGATCGCATTGGCCCCGCTGTGCGAACACACCGTCGCGGTGGTCGAACTCGGCACCGGCACCGCGCCGCAAATCCGTGGCGCGCTGGCCACATTCGGGGACAACCTGCTCACCGGCGCGGTAGCGTACAGCAAGCTCGGTACGGGAATACAGCGGCTGGTGGGGAGGCTGCGCGTATGAATTCAGCATCGCGGCGGAGCAATCCCATGGGGGGTGGTGGGCATTCCGAAGCTGTGGGTCGGCGACGACTGCTGGCCGCATCTCTCGGCGCCGCCGCCGCGGTACCCCTGGCGGCCTGCGCCTCCTCCGACTCCCCCGATATCGAATTCCGGTCACCGCATGTCACCGACGCGCCCGCGGCACGCAATGTCCGCGACTTCGGTGCCGTCGGCGACGGCGTCGCGGACGATACCGCGGCGATCGAGTCCGCGGCCGCCGTCGGGGATGCGCCACTCGTGCTCTATCTGCCCGCCGGCCACTACAGAGTGACCGCCTGGCCCGACCTGCCCGACTACGCGACGGTGCTCGGCGACGGCGGCGATGTCACACTGGTCACCTGCGATGCCGATATCACGCTCATCAACCTGCGCAGACGCAATCGGGTGCGGTTCTCCCGCATCGGCTTCTTCCTGTCCGGTCCACGCTCGACGGCCGTCGTGCTGTCGGAATCGTTCCGCTGCTCCTTCGACGGGGTGGTGATCCGCGGCAATCACCTCAGCGAGAACCACCCGCGTTTCCTGCAACAGCGCGGTGTGGTCCTGGAAAACAACACCGGCGGAACGGCATTCGTCAACTGCGATATCAATAACTTCGGCTTCGGCATCGTCACCTCTTGCATCCAGAACTATGTGACCTCTGCCAAATTCACCAGCAACTACATCGGGGTGCTCGGCACCGGCAACAACCATAATGCGGGGCTGTCGCTCACCAATGTGGAATTCGTTTCCGACGAGGATCCGCGCACCACCGATCGGCATATCAGCATCGACGGTGCGGCCAACGACTGGTGGTTGACCAATGTCTGGTTCGAAGGCGCCGATACCGCACTGTCGGTGGGCCAGCGCGACCGCGGCGGACCAGCGCAGTTCGGGATGATCAACTGCAAGGTCGCCGCGCGCACGGTCGGCCTCGACCTGGTCTACTGTCGGCAGCCGTACCTGGCCAATGTGCAATTCGACAAGGACTCCGACCGGCCACCGATCGAATTGCGCATCGATCAGGCGGGCTGTCCGGAAGGCACCGCGATCAACCTGATCTCCGGTGCCTCCGATGATCTCGCGCCCGCCATATTTCCGGACAAGTGGCATGTCATGGGGCGTGACGGCATGCACGCACCGCAGTACAGCGGCACCATGGTCGGCCGGGCCGGGCACGGCGAGGCGGATATCTTCCAGGCACAGGCCGCCGACGGTACTGTGCGATCGGCCGTATTGTCCAGTGGCGCTTGGCTTTCCGATCGCCCGGAGAGCGGCATCGTCCTCAAGGACGCGGCGGGCGGCTACTGGCGCCTATCGGTCGGCACCGATGGTGCCGTGAAAACAACCTCGCTCGGCCGCCAACGACCCCGGGAGTGAGCATGTCCAGCAGTTCGTTGTCCGGAATCCGGCTCGGACCCATGACATTGCACGGCGCGACGGTCGTACTGCGCCCGCCGCGGGTCGACGACTACGCGCAATGGCGGCGGATCCGGCTACGCGATCAGCGCGGTATCGAACCCTTCTGGTCGAGTTCGCCGCTGGATTGGGCTGCCCGACATACCGGAAAGCTCTGGGTCCGTGAATGTCTCAACGCCCGTGCGGAGGCGCGGGCCGGTCGCCGATTGTCATTGGTGATCGAGGTCGACGGCCGGCTCGCGGGTCAGATCGAACTGGTTTCCATCGAATCCGCGACCGGCTCCGCCGAAATGGGGATCTGGGTCGATGCCGAGGTGGCCCGACACGGCATCGGCGGCCTGGCCTCGGCCATGGTGCTGGATTTCGGTTTCGGACCGGCGGGTCTGCAACGAATCACCGCGCCGATCTCCCCTGCCAATATCGCCACCGCACGCGGCGCCGCACTGATGGGTTTCCAGCGCGAAGCGATGATGACCAGGTATTTCGACGTCGGCGGGGCCCGGCGCGACCACGAACTGTGGGCGATCACCAACGCCGCGATGCCACCGAAAGGCTTCGCGCGGCGCTGGATCGACAGCCACTCGACCCACCATCCGGAAACGCCCCGACCCGCCCGACCGGACACCGGCACCGCTACGCCGCTGAGCCGGACCACCGTGCTGGCGGCCGTTGCCCGGTACTGCGCGGGCCGGGCGCTGCACCGACTCGATCCGCTGCGCGCACCGCCCGCCGCCCGGCTCATCGATCCGGACGATCCCCGGGTGGTGCTGCGCAGTCGGCACCTGCTGGACCGGTCCCGGTGGCGGGTCGCGCGGATCCGCAATCGCGCCGCACTCGATCCGGACCCGAGCGCACCGGCCGCGGTCTGGGCGCGTCGACACGGACCGGTCGGCTGGTTACGCGAATTCTGCTGTGCTCGTGCGGGTTTGCGGTCCACGCGGGGTCTGGTGCTGGTGGTCGAGGTGGACGGCGACTACGCGGGCGAATGCCGGCTGTTCGATCTGGATATGTTCGACCGCAACGCCCGCATGTTCGTATGGACCGATCCGGCCGTCGGCGGTGAGCGGGTCCGGATCGCGGCCACTCGGCTGCTTCTCGACCACGCGTTCACTGCACTCGGCCTGTGCCGGGTGGCCACCGCCATCGAACCGTGCGATGTGGGTTCGGCCGATATCGCCGCGCGGGTCGGCATGGTCCGCGAGGGACGCATGCGCTGCTTCGTCGGCGCCACCGGTCGTAGGGCCGATCACGACCTGTGGGCGGTTACTACCCCTATGGCCCCGGGGTGAGCGAAGTTGCGCGGACACCGGGTCCCACGGGACGTACTCTGAAACGGAGAACCTATCGCGCGCAAGCCGATTCGTGCTGGGGGCCCTGTGTGCGCGTGTGTCGTCACTGCCCAGGAGCTCACCATGGACCACGTTGACCGCGGCCATACCAACCCCGCAGTCCGCCGCGACCGTTTCGCGCGCAGCAATGAACTCCAGGCACGGCTGCACGACCTGGTACCTGGCGGTGCGCACACCTACGCCCGCGGTCCGGATCAGTATCCGGAGTTCATGGCGCCGATTCTGGTGCGCGGCGAGGGCTGTCGAGTCTGGGATGCCGACGGCAATTGCTATATCGAATACGGCATGGGGCTGCGTTCGGTCACCCTCGGCCACGGGTACCGTCCGGTGCTCGAGGCCGTGACCAAGGCGATTACCGACGGTGTCAGCTTCAGTCGGCCCACCGAACTGGAATTGCTTGCGGCACAGGATTTCCTGTCGCTGGTGCCGGGCGCGGATATGGTCAAATTCGCCAAGAACGGCTCCGATGCCACCACCGCAGCGGTGCGGCTGGCCAGGGCCGTTACCGGACGCACGGTCATCGCGGTCTGCGATCAACCGTTCTTCTCGGTGGACGACTGGTTCATCGGGACCACCCCGATGGCCAGCGGCATACCCACCGAGGCCGTCGCGGGCACCATGCAGTTCCAGTACAACGACCTGCCGTCACTGGCGGCCGTTTTGCATAGCGGTGCGGTCGCCGCCGTCGTGATGGAGGCAGCGACGGCGCTGAACGAACCCGCACCCGGCTTTCTCGAGGGTGTGCGCGAACTCTGCGATCGACATCGCACCCTGCTCATCTTCGACGAGATGATCACCGGGTTCCGGTGGTCGGCGGGTGGGGCGCAGGCCGTCTACGAGGTCACACCCGATCTGTCGTGCTGGGGCAAGGCGATGGGCAATGGTTTCCCGATTTCGGCGCTGGCGGGCAAGCGCGAGTTCATGGAGCTCGGCGGGTTGCGCACCGACCGCGATCGGGTGTTCCTGCTGTCCACCACCCATGGTCCGGAATCGGCTTCGCTGGCCGCGTTTCGTGCGGTCGCGCACGAGTACACCACCGGTGATCCGATCGCGCGCATGGAATATGCCGGTCGACTGCTCGCCGACGGTGTCAACGCGATCGCCGCCGATCTCGGTATCGCGGACTACCTGCGGGTGCTGGGTCGTCCCTCGTGTCTGATCTTCGTCACCCACGATCCCGAGGGCCGACCATCTCAGGAGTTCCGCACGCTGTTCCTCCAGGAACTGTTGCACCGTGGCGTACTCGGCCAGTCCTTCGTAACCTCGGCCGCGCATACCGAAACCGATATCGCCCAGACCATTACGGCATGCCGTGCGGCAGTGAGCGTGTACCGCAAGGCAATCGAGCAGGGCACGGTGGACGGGTTGTTGGAAGGCCGCCCGGTGGCTCCGGCCATTCGACGCAAGGCCGAGCCCCGCCGTATCGGCTCGGTGCCCGAATGAGCCTGTCGCATCGGGAGATCGGGTCGCCGCGAATCGCCATAGTGCACGAACGGTTCACCGAGTTCGGCGGATCCGAAGCGGTCGTCGGCGAGTTCGCCGAAACCTGGCCCGATACACAGGTATTCGCTCCCATCGTCGATCGGGCAGGCATTCGACCGCCACTGACCCGGGTGCGGGACACCTGGCTCAGCCGCGCATACGCCGCCACCGGTCGCCGCTCACACGCACCGCTGTTGCCCTTCGTACCGCGCGCCCTTCGACAGCTGCCCCTGCGCGGACGCTTCGATGCGGTCCTCATCAGTCATCATGCCTTCGCCACCCAGGCCGTATTCGCCACGGACGCACCGACCATCGTGTACGTGCACAGCCCGGCCCGCTGGGCGTGGGATCCGGAATTCCGCGCGCAGGAGGCGGGCGGGCGCGCCGGACAGCTCGCGCTCACCGCCCTCGGCCGACTGGCCCGCCGCGGCGAATTGCGTGCCGCCCCACATCTCACGCAGGTGATCGCCAACTCGCATGCGGTGGCCGATCGCATTCACGACTGGTGGGGCTTGCCCTCGACCGTCGTCAATCCCCCGGTGCAGGTCGACGATTTCACCCCCGATCCGGCCGTGCCCCGCGAAGACTTCTTCCTCGCCGCGGGCCGCCTCGTCCCGTATAAGCGCCCCGACCTGGCCATTCGCGCCGCCCAACGCGCGGGTGTGCGCCTGGTCGTCCTCGGCGACGGCCGCTTCCGCCCTCAACTCGACGCGATCGCGAGCACCGAAACAACCTTCCTCGGCGCCGCCCCCTTCCAGACTCTGCTGGATACGTACCGCCGCTGCCGCGCCCTGCTCATGCCGGGCATCGAGGATTTCGGCATCGTGCCCGTCGAGGCAATGGCCTGTGGCACACCGGTTCTCGCGGTCGATCATGGTGGTGCCCGCGATACCATCCGCCCCGGATACACCGGTGAATTCGTCGAACACGGCAGCGACGAGCACATCATCGCGGGACTGGCGCAGGCCATGCGCGACTTCGATTCCGCCACCTATGATCCGGCGGCCATCCGAGCGCACGCGATGACCTTCTCCCCCAAGGCATTCCGCGCTGGCATCGCCGACATCGTCACCAACGCCATCGGTTCCGGATAGCCACACGCGCGCGGACGCCCCACCGCGGCCCGGTAGTCGGCGATGGCGTCCTGCCCGCGCCGGGCAACACCACGATCAGCCTGCGCTCCTCAACCATCGCCAGCAATGGCCATCGGCAGGTTTCGATCATGATCGACGCCGACGAGCGCGGCGCACAGTTCGCCGTAGGCGCGGACAGTCCGTCCAGGCGCTAATTGGGCGAATCGGCCAGGTCGGTCTTCAGGTGTTCCAGGCCAGCCCGGATCCGGGATTTGACCGTGGGGAGACCGACGCCGAGACGCTCCGCCACCTCGGGATAGCTGAGTCCGGAGTAGTACGCGAGCGCGATGGATTCGTGCTGGAGCGCGGTCAAACGGGTGAGGCTGCGACGCAGAGCATCCCTTTCGTCGTGCCGCACTGCCTCCTCGGCTACGACATCGGTCGGGGGCTGATAATCGCGACTGCCCCACGAGTGATTGTGGTCCATGGTGGCGCGTTCGTGCCGGACCCGGTCCACGGCCTGGCGATGGGCCAGCATGCGCAACCAGGTGAGCACGGAACCGCGGCGCTCGTCGAATCCGATCGCACAGCGCCACACCTCGAGGTAGACGTCATGACAGGTCTCTTCGGCGTACCCGCGGTCCCGGACGATTGCCAGCACGCGCTGGTAGACCAGACCGCGAGTGCGGCGATAGAACTGCGCGAAGGCCTCTTGATCGCCCTGGCCGATGCGATGTACCAATTCGGCATCGACACCGCGGGATTCGATATCAATCGGATCACGAACAGGACGAGAAACGGACCGCAGCGGGGTCGGAATTCCTTTGGACCGATGCGAAATGCGTTCGGACCGAGACGAAGCGAGCAGGATCACGGTTGCCCCCAGACAAACTGGTGATGCGACAAGCAGTTTTATTTCGACGAATGAAGCTGCGTCGAAGCAGACCGTCGAGGGCATGGACGGAACTGGCGGAGAACGGGATCCGGCCGGGGACTGGGGCCGATAGTCCAACTTTCACATTACCGCGCCGCGCGCAAATGATCATGCACTTTCGCGCAGTAATGGGTCTACTCAGACGCGCAGTCCGAGTTCGACGATCCCTTTCGCCACCGCATGTACGGCGACCCGATTCTTGCGGGCATGGGTGCGGATCAGTTCGAACGCGGCCTCCGGCGTGGTCCGCCTGGCATTGGCGATCACACCCTTGGCCTGCTCGATGACGATCCGCGAATCCAGCGCATGCTGCAACTGCGCGGTCAGACGCTGCTGACGGCGCAACACGTTGGAGTTGACGATGTGGCCGGTCGCCATGCTCGCCAAGAGTCCGCCGACCGAAATATCCTGGTCGGTCCAGACCCGCGGGCTCGGACCATACAGACCGAGCGCGCCCACCGTGGTCTCGCCGACCCGCATCGGGATCTCGGCCAGCGATGACAACCCGTGCCGGACCGCCTCGGCGGCGAACTCCGGCCAACACTCACGGTAGCGACCGATATCGTCGATTGCGATGGGTTTGCCGGATCGGAACGCGTCCACGCTCGGACCGCGTTCACAGCGATGCTGACAGAGTTCCATCGCCACGAGTTCGTCCGGCGCGGCGGCGGCCATATGGGATCCTTCATCGGGCGTCAGCGTCTCGTCGGGCATCAGCATGACGGTGCAACCGACCAGATCGAGCGCGACAATCGCGCTGTTCATCAGCTGGCGCACCATCTCCGCGGTGTCGCCGATCGCGGGAAGCAGTTCGGCCAGCCGCGCTGCCGCGGCAACCAGCACCTCATTGTCAGACACGCGAATCACCCCGCATGCGCGAAAGTCGGTTGTCCCCTCAAGTCCCGCGCCGCACTTGCTGACATTCCCATGGTATGGCTGAGCGAAGTCACACACCACGATTTCGGCACGACCAAACTCCTTCGAATTACCCAGCTACTCACCGGATTCCATTGATTGGAAATCCGATAGTGGTCGACATGACTAGTATTCGGATGCCACCATGTACGACATGGCCCCACCTGACTGGGCGCGATGATGTGCCCGGTCAGGGCTTTTTCGCTGAATTCTCTCCGTTTAATGTGCCGCATTGCGGCGAGTAGCGTTCACCGCGACCGGGAGACTGCAATGGCGCCCCCATTCGACGATCGGCAGCACAACCGATTCTCCGAGCCGCTGCCGGATTCGATCCAGTTATTACGGTCACTTGTGCGCACGGTCGACTCGCTGGCGAGCGATTTCGACGTTGTCGAACTGTGTCAGCAGCTACTGGAGACCTGCACCGAGGTCACCGGCGCGACCGATGCCGGATTGTTGCTGGCCGACCAACGCGGTGAACTACAGGTACTTGCCTCAACCAACGAGTCGCTGCGACTGCTCGGTTTGTTACAGCGCGAGGGGCCGAGCCTGCATGTCTATCGGAACGGGACCGCGGTATCGGTCCCCGATCTGCGTGCCGCCTCGGATGGGTGGCGAGAGTTCGCACTCGCGGCATCGGCCGCCGGGTATCGCTCGGCCTATGCCGTGCCACTGCGGCTGCACCGCGACAGTATCGGCGCGCTCACGATTCTCGCCGCCTCGGCCACCGCGCTCGGGCAGCTGGATCTGCGCATCGGACAGATCCTCGCCGATATCGCGGCCGTCGGCATAGCGCAGCACGTGCTGCTCGCCGATGGCGCGACGATACAGGCGCAGTTGCCGACCGCGCTGAACATGCGCGTCACCATCGAGCAGGCGAAGGGTGTGCTCGCCGAGCGCGGCGACCGGGATATGGATCGGGCCTTCCAAATCATGCGCGGATATGCCCGCGCCACCGGACGACGGCTCACCGATATCGCCGGTGACATTGTGGAGGGCCGTATCGATCTGCGGGCCGATGCGGTGGACTGAGTCAGATATCGAAGCGGATCCGGTCGTCCACGACCAGCGCCGCGACCTCGGACAGCGACAGCCCGTGCGCGAAGGCATAGGCGCGCAGCCGCGCATACGCATCGGGTGCGCGGATGTCCAACTGCGCGAGTACTATTCCGGCCGCCTGGTGGATCGTGCGACTGGTCAGCGGTTGATCCCACCATTGCGCCGCGGCATGTACGGATTTCGCCGATCCGGCCACCAATTGCGCGATGACCAGATCGGCGATATGCAACCCCGCCGAAATCACGTACGGTTCCGGCTTGCCCGGCTCGACCCGATACAGATCGAGCGCACCGAAGCGCACGACACCCAGCTGTAACGGCACCGCGACCATCGATCCCGCCACCACTGCCCCAGCCACCGCGACCCGGTTCAATTCATCGGCGAAACCCGGCCACCGCACATCGGTTTCGGCCAGATCGGCCACCAGCACCGGCACACCGGCGTCGACGGCGTCCATGGCCGGCCCCTGCCCGGCGGTGGCCTGCACCGCCTCCACCCGCGCCGCGACCGAATCACTGGTGGCCCAGGGCTGCAGCCCGGCATCGCGCTCCTGGATCAGGATCGCGGCACGCTGCACCGGCAACACCCGCACACAGGCGCCGCACAGGGCGGTCATCCCACCGCCTTCGGCCGACAGCTTCGTCAGAAACTCGAGGGCCGACAAAAATTCATCGGTCAACTGATCGAACTGCCCCACACCATTCCTACGAACTTTCACGACCGTTATCCCTGCCATGGGTTCGACGGTCCCTTGTCCCAGGATTCGTCACCACACGGGCACTGGACCGCAACTACGCCGCAGAAAGTGCGGCGGGTCGGCATCGCAAGAATACGAAACGCCGATCGTCCACACCAGGGCCGAACGTCCCACGACCGCACCGCACGCTCTCAGAGCTTCCTGACCCACGTCGCCCGGTAGCGGAAGCTATCCTGCCGCGCCTGCTCGTACCTGAACTCGACGCGGTCCCCGTCGGTCAACACCCGGAACCCCTCGCCGTCGATGGCGCTGAAGTGGACCCAGACGTCGCATCCCCGCGGCACGTGGGGTGAGGCGATCGCGCCCCACCCCTTTTCTGCCTTGAAGAACCTGACGGTGCCTGTGCGGTGGCGCTCGGTCATCAGCCCATCATGGCCGCGATCACCAATGCACGCCGGGGATTACCCGCGCGACCCGCGCGGCCGGGCTCGGCAGTGCCATCAGCGGCAGTACCACGGGTGCGAGGTAGGACAGCGCGTTGCGACCGGAGTCCCGGTCCGTCTCCCCGACAGCGGTGGGCACCGCCGTCTGCTTCCCTTGCGCCGCACCCACCCCACCGGCTGCCTTCCCTTGTGCGGCATGCGATTCACCGAACCAGCGGAACCCCTGGTGCATGATCCTGCGCTTGACCGACGGCATCAGCAGTTCGACTGCCTGGGCGAAGGTGCCGACCGGGGTATCGATGCGGTGCGGGCGATCCTCGATCGCGCGCACCACGATGGCGGCGGCGCGATCCGGATCCGGCACCGGCAGCGAGCGGTAGAGATCGGTCGGCGCGATCATCGGCGTGCGCACCAATGGCATGCGCACCGAGGTGAAAGTGATTCCCGCATCCCGATTTTCGACGGCCGCAATCTCGCTGAAGTTGTCCAGCGCGGATTTGCTGGCCACATACGCGGCGAAGCGCGGCACCTTGGTCTGCACGGCGATCGAGGAGATATTCACGATATGTCCGAAGCGCCGCGCCCGCATAGACGGCAGCAGCGCGAGGATGAGTCGCACCGCACCGAAGTAATTGACCGCCATGGTCCGCTCGAAATCGTGCATGCGGTCGGTGGAATTCACCACCGACCGACGGATCGAGCGCCCCGCATTGTTCACCAGATAATCGACATGACCGTGATCGGCGAGTACCGCGGCGACCAGATCGTCCACACCGTCGGAATCGGTGATATCGCACGGATAGGCATGGGCGATGCCGCCTTCGGCCCGCACCGACTCCGCGGCGGCGTGCAGGTCCTCGACACCACGCGCCACCATCAGCACGGTCGCACCGCGCTGCGCGACGGCATGGGCGGTGGCCAGGCCGATACCGGAGGAAGCTCCGGTGATCAGGACGATGCGGCCGTCCAACGGATCACCGCTGTCGCCGGGCCGACCCCGATTCGGGTTCAAGTGCTCGGCCCAGTACCGCCACAGCCGGTCTGCGTAGCTGTCGAACGAGGGCACCGTCAAACCCGACCCGCGCAGCTGTGCCCGCGTGGAGTCGGCGACGAATTCCGCCGAGAACGAGGTGTGCGGTGCGACCTCCGCCGGAATGCCCAACTGCTCCAACAGGAAATCGCGGACCGTTGCCACACCCGGGATGTGGGCGAGCCCGTCGAGCGCGAGTCCGCTGCCGGGCACCGTGCCGATTCCGGTCGGCGCACCCGCCGCGGCCGCGAGCGCACCGTAGATCTCGCCGAACGGCTGCGGTTCCGGGTTCACCAGGTGGAATGTGCGTCCGTCGAGCCCCTTGCGGCGGACCAGCTCGACCATGGCACCCGCCACATAGTCGACGGGCACGATATTGGTCGCACCCAGATCCGGTAGCAGCATCGGCAGGTCGGCCGGCAGTGCGCCCAGGCGCGAGATGGCCGGGAAGAAGTAGTACGGACCGTCGATCTTGTCCATCTCACCGGTGCGCGAATCGCCGACCACGATCGCCGGCCGGTATACCCGCCAGCGCACCCCCTCCGATTCGCGGACCAGCTTCTCCGCGGCGAATTTGGTGCGGTGGTACGGCGAGGTCAGCCGCTGACCGAGGTCGAAATCCTCCTCGAAGAATTTGCCCTTGTGGTCACCGGCCACGGCGACCGAGGAGACGTGGTGCAGCACCGCGCCCAGCTGGCGGGCCAGTTCCAGCACCGAGCGCGTGCCAGCGACATTGGCCGCGTGCGCGGTCTCCTCATCGGCGGTCATGTCGTAGACCGCACCGAGGTGGATCACGTGGTCGGCTTCGGGCGCGTCCTCGATCAAACCGAGGCCTTCGGCGGTCAGATCACCGAGCATCGGAAAGGCGCGTTCGCCACCGGTCCAGGCCGCGGTCAGTTCGCCGAATTTTGCTACCGAGGCAGTGCGAACCAGCACATGCACAATGGCTTCGGAATCGGCTGCCAGGAGTTCCTGAACCACCCGGCGGCCCAAGAATCCGGTCCCGCCCGTCACGATGAAAGTCGCCATCGCATTTCCTCCTGCTGTCGCACTCGAATTGAGTTGTCACACAAGCGCGCCCGGCATGCAGCAGTGAATGCGGACATCATTGATTCGGCTGCCAGCCAACAGTTTGCTGAGCCAAAGCAGGAACACCATTGCCCTACTGATCGGTAACTTTAATCGGCGCAGCTAGCCCCGGGCAAGCGAATAGCGGCTCACGGCGATGTGTGAATGGTCACCAATGAGCGTCGCTAATATTGTGTGTTACAACAGTTTTCAGATAATCCTCGAACGCGAATCCTGAATCGGGACACCATGTTTGCGCACCGGATCACCGTTTCTCGGCGCGGGCGGGCGGGGCTTCCAGCGGCGGACGGCCCCGCAGATAGGCCTCGAAGGCGTCGAGGTCGACGGGCCCGACGGTTCTGTCGGTGCTCTCGGTGAAGACCGTGAAACCGTCACCGCCCGAAGCCAGGAAGCTGTTGGTGGTGATGCGGTAGGTGGCAACCGGATTGAGGGGTTGACCGCCGATGCGCACGCTGTCGGCGACGACCTTGCCGCCCTTCGGACTCGACTCGACATAGGTGTAGGTGAGCCCGGCGGGTGAGAGCACGGTCGCCTTACCGTTGGCCCATTGCTGTTCGAGCAGACGCAGGACCTGACCGCCGGTCATCGTTATGGTAACGATCTGATTACCGAACGGCTGCACGCTGTAGATATCGCCGTAACTGAGCTGACCGGACTTCAGATCGGTGCGCACACCGCCCGGATTCATGAAGGCCGCGACCGCCGCCGCGGGTGCCGCCGCCGTGACCGAGAGCATCGAATCGGCGATGACATCACCGAGCGGCGACTCACCGGAGCCCGCCGGTTCGTGTGGCAGCGATGCCGCCGCGATGCCGACCGGCCGATCCGCGCGCGGCTTGGCCTGCTCGGCATAGAACTCGATGAGCGAGGTGGTGGCCGCGTCTGGAGTGACGTCCCGGGTCACCACCCGGTTGACCGCCGACGCCTGCACCCCGTCGGCGCCGAAACGCAGGGTGACATCGGTGATCAGCCGCCCATAGGAGGCGGCCTGGGTGACCACCTTGCCATCGATGGTGCAGACATACGGCTGATGCGAATGTCCGGTGAACAGCACCCGCACCGCGGGATCGACACCGGTGGCCAATGCGGTGACCTCGGGGGAGATATTCGCGCAACCGTTGTAGTCGACCGCCACGTTCTGGGCCGCTTTCTGCACACCGCCGTCGTGCAGCAGCGCCACCACCGTCTGCGCACCTGCCGACTTCACCTCGGGGACATAGCGATTGATCGCCGCGACTTCGTCGCCGAAGGTGTAGCCCCGAATGCCTTCCGGGAAAACGATACTCGCCGTCTCGGGCGTCACCGTGCCGATGACACCGATCTTGTGTCCGCCGACCTGGAGCATCGTCCACGGCCGCAGCGTGGGCGGAAGCTTGCCGTCCGCATCGGTGACATTGGCGGCCAGAAACGGGAACTTCGCTCCGGCGAACGGTGCGCCGGGCGAGCATCCGGCGAGCGCGCATCCGCCCTGCTGCAGTCGCGCCAATTCGACGACGCCGTTGTCGAATTCGTGATTGCCCACCGAGGAGGCGGCCAGTCCGATGGAATTCAGGAAGGTGATGGTCGGCTCGTCGTGGAAGAGTCCGGAAACCAGCGGGCTCGCGCCGATATTGTCGCCCGCCGACACCACCGCACTGGCCGGATACGCCTGCTTCAACCGACCCAGATGGGTGGCGAGATAGGCCGCACCGCCCGCGTCGTATCCGGCGATCTTGCCGGTCGAACCCGCGGGTGGTTGCAGATTGCCGTGGAAATCGTTGAGGCCGAACAGATGCACCTCATCCGATTGCGTGCCGCGCAGATCATCAGTCGAGATGAGCGGGATCATCCCTGGTGCGGTCGAGGTGGTGTGGCTATTGTCCGATGCGGTACCGCACCCCGCCACCAGGGCGATGCTCACGAGTCCCGCGATGATCATGCCGATGCGACGGTAGGCGCTCATATTCAGACTGTCCCACGCCTGGGTGCCATCGGCATGAATCTCTGGCGAACACACCGACGGCGGGGTCGAGGCTCGACCCCGCCGCGCGGATTTCCCGGTTATACCCGGCCCGCCGCGAAATCCGCGGCCGGCCAGAACGCCCAACCGTAGTTCCCGTGCTGGCCAGGGCCGATGCCGCCACCGCAGATCGGATCACCACCCGTGCAGTAATCGGCTGTCTTCCAGGCGTAGTTGCCGGGGACGCCCCAACCGATCAGCCGCAAGGGGTCACCGAACAGCAGGACCGCGGACACCTTCCATTCGAGATCGCCAGGGAGCACATAGATCCCGGGCAACGCGGTCACGATGCCGGTGCCGACGACGCCGTGCACGACGGCCGCCCCCTGCGAGTAGCCGACCAGGATGAACTGCTGATCCGGGCACATCTGCGACTGCCGAATGACATGGTCGGTCATGTCCTTGGTGCCGCGGCTGAGCGACGTCGGGTCGAGCAGGTCCGCCGGATAGTCCACCCGGTAGGCACTGCTGCTCACCGGAAGTGCTTGCAGCAGTGTGCCATACAGCGGATCGCCGACGACGGAGCCGAGCCACCCGGGTTCCCCGGTGCCTCTGGCGACGACCACATCGACCGCGGCACAGTCCGCCCGTGCCTGCGCGCCGATACCGGTCACCACCCCCGCCGCGGCGACGAGCAATAGCACAGCGAATACCCGCGCCAGCCGCCACTTCTCGAATACTCTTACCTTCCGGATTTCCATCGTGATCACCTCTCACGCCGTTGTGAGAAGCCGAGTGACGATTGTCAGAGACAACTGTCACTCGGCTATATCCGCGAAGGTAAGAACGATCGAGAGTTGCGTCAAGCAACTCGGCTGAAGCGAGACCGGTTCAGCGCCGAATCGTGTCCTGGAATCCGTTCGCGCACACGACGATTCGGGCGCCTACGGGATGAGAACCGCTGCGCCGGCGAAACGTCCGTGTGCGAGATCCGCGAGGGCGCGATCTGCCGTACCGAGGGAGTACCCCGTTGTGGTCACATGTATACGGTGTTCGCCCGCGAGCGTGAGGAATTCGCGCGCGTCGGCGCGAGTATTGGCAGTCACCGAGCGAATCTCACGTTCCTGGAACAGATGCCGCTGATAGTTCAGCGACGGGATATCGCTGAGATGGATGCCCGCGATGGCGAGGATGCCGCCACGATCGAGCGCTTCCAGCGCGGGCAAGACCAGCTCGCCGACCGGTGCGAACAAGATCGCCGAATCCAATTGCACCGGAGGCCGATCCGCCGCACCTTGCACCGACGCGGCGCCGAGATCGGCCGCCAACTCGCGCGCGGCCGGATCCCTGGTCATCACATGCACCTCGGCACCACGCGCCAGCGCCACCTGAGCGGCGATATGCGCGCTACCGCCGAAACCGTAGATCCCGAGGCGCCCACCGTCGGGCAGCTCGGCACGCTGCAGCGCCCGATAGCCGATGATCCCGGCGCACAGCAGCGGCGCGGTTTCCATATCGCCGTATCCGGCGGGCAGCCGATGCGCGTAAGCCGTTGGAACAGTGGCATATTCGGCGTAGCCGCCGTCCGCATCCCAGCCCGTGTACGCCGAATTCGGACAGAGATTCTCCGCGCCGCGCCGACAGTACCGGCAGATGCCGCAGGTGTGGCGCAACCAGGCAATACCGACGCGATCACCGACCGCGAATTCGGGAGCCGAAGAACCAAGCGCCTCGGCCGATCCCGGCGCCACCGCCGGTCCCCGCGCGATCACCTCCCCCACCACCTCGTGCCCCGGCACCACACCGGCCCGATGCACCGGCAGATCCCCCTCGGCGACATGCAGGTCGGTGCGACAGACCCCACATGCCAGCACCCGCACCAGGAGTTCACCGGCCGTGGGTTCGGGCACCGCCTCCCGAACGAAGTCGAGCGGTCCGCCATCGATCGGTCCCGGCCGTCGCACCCGCCAGCCGGTCATGCCCGTGGTCGCCGCACTCGCATTCATGCCGATCACTCCTCACCGACAGGGGGAACGGTCTCTTCGGATTATCCATCCCTACCGCGCGAGTCGACCCGTTCCGCCGAAGGTGAGTCGACTTCCTGATACATTCCTGTATTGAATACACTGCTGTATCGAACGGACCGGATACTCGAGGAGGTGCGCCTTGGCGTCGACCACCGATGCGGATATCCGAGCGCGCCGGGTGCCCCGACGTCGTGCCGAGACCCGCAAACGGCTGCTGACCGCCGCGTATCAGGTCTTCGCCGAGGAGGGCTTCGGCCGGGCCTCGGTGGAGCGCGTCTGCGAACGGGCCGGGTTCACCCGTGGTGCCTTCTACTCCAACTTCACCTCGCTCGACGAGTTGTTCCTGGCCATGTGGGAACAGCGATCGGCCGCCATGATCGCCGGGATCCGCGTGACTCTCGACGCCTTTTCAGTCGAGGGCGTCGGCGATATCCGTGCCGCGATCGAGCGCTTGGACCGCGCCGTGCCGATCGATGAGGACTGGTTCCGCATTACCGCCGAGTTCACCTCGCACGCGCTGCGGACGCCAGGGCTGCGGCAGGTGATGGCCGAGCGGGAGGAGGCGATCGTCGCGGCACTGATGCCGACGATCGTCGGCGCACTTGCCCGCGTCGGTCGGACGGTACCGGATCCCGTCGCACTCGGTCAGGCCCTGGTCGCGGTGCACGACGGCACCGCCGTTCAGGTGCTGATGGAACCACGCAGCCGCAAGGTGCGCGCGCGCCGTACCGACCTTATCTGCCACCTCGTGCTGGCCTACAGCACCGAAGCCGAAGGATGACCATGACCGAGCCCAGTCCCGAATTCACACAAGAGGCAGCTGTCATCGTCGTCGGTGCGGGCCTGGCCGGGCTCGTGGCGACCCACGAACTGGTCAAGGCCGGACACCAGGTGCACGTGCTGGACCAGGAGAATCGCAATAACCTCGGCGGCCAGGCGTTCTGGTCGCTCGGCGGGCTGTTCTTCGTGGACAGTCCGGAGCAGCGCCGCCTCGGCATCAAGGACTCCTATGAACTGGCACTGCAGGATTGGTTCGGTTCCGCCGGTTTCGATCGCGAGGACCAGGACTACTGGGGCCGCCAGTGGGCACGCGCCTATGTGCGCTTCGCCGCCACCGAGAAGCGCGACTATCTGCACGAATTGGGTTTACGGGTAACGCCGCTGGTCGGTTGGGCCGAGCGCGGTGGCGCCTTCGCCGATGGGCACGGCAATTCGGTGCCGCGCTTCCACCTCACCTGGGGTACCGGGCCCGAGGTGGTACGGGTGTTCCAGGAGCCGGTGCTCGAGGGTGAGCGCCGCGGACTGGTCGGCTTCAGTTTCCGGCACCGGGTCGACGAGTTGATCGTCGAGGACGGCGCGGTGGTCGGCGTGCGCGGCAGCGTACTGGAGCCGACCGACCTGGAACGCGGGCAGGCTTCGTCGCGAAATGTGGTGGGCGACTTCGAATTCCGCGCCAAGGCCGTGATCGTCACCTCCGGTGGTATCGGCCACGATCACGAGCTGATCCGCCGCAACTGGCCCACCGAACGGCTCGGTCCGGCACCGGAGACCATGATCTCCGGTGTGCCCGCACATGTGGATGGGCGCATGCTCGGTATCTCCGAGGCCGCGGGCGGCGCCATCGTCAATCGCGATCGCATGTGGCACTACACCGAGGGCATTATCAACTGGAATCCGATCTGGCCCGATCACGCCATCCGGATCATTCCCGGTCCGTCCTCGATGTGGTTCGACGCCAATGGAAAGCGTTTGCCCGCACCGTGTTTTCCGGGCTTCGATACCAACTCGACCATGAAGGAGATCCTGGCCACCGGCTACGACTACTCCTGGTTCGTGCTCACCCAGTCGATCATCGAGAAGGAGTTCGCGCTCTCGGGCTCGGAGCAGAATCCGGATATCACCGGCAAGGATCTCAAGCTCACCCTCAAGAGCCGGGTGGCCAAGGGCGCGCCCGGTCCGGTCGAGGCGTTCAAACAGCACGGAGTCGACTTCGTGGTCGCGAATACCCTGCGCGAGTTGGTCGATGGCATGAACAAGATCGCACGCGGACCGCAGCTGGACTACGACGAGTTGGAACGACAGATCGTCGCCCGTGACCGAGATATCGCCAACAAGTACTCCAAGGACGCGCAGCTGATGGCGATCACCAACGCGCGCCAGTACTTCGGCGATAAGGCGGGCCGCGTCGCCAAACCGCATCGCATCCTCGATCCGGCGCATGGGCCGCTGATCGCGGTACGGCTCAATATCCTGACCCGCAAGACCCTCGGCGGACTGCAGACCAATCTGGACTCGCAGGTGATGCGGCCGGACGGCACCCCGCTGCCCGGACTGTATGCCGCGGGCGAGGTCGCGGGGTTCGGCGGCGGCGGTGTGCACGGCTACAACGCGTTGGAGGGCACCTTCCTGGGTGGCTGCATTTTCTCCGGCCGCGCCGCCGGGCGGGCCCTCGCAACGAAACTCGGCTGACCGTCAGGTATTACAGCCGGTCGCGGCGACACTGGACCGCGGCGGCGGTGTCGCCGCGAGCTCCGGCGTCGGCGCGGGCGGCGGTTCCGGGAAAGGCTCGGTGTAGAGGCTCAAACCGGTATACCGCTCGCCCTGTTCCAGGGAGATTCCGGAGATCTCCACCTGATGCCCGTGGACATCGGTCACTCGTGCCGAGAACGGTCCCGGCCCGGCGCCGCTGATCGTCCAGTAGTTGTCCATGCCGCGATTGAGCTCATGCCACGGCCCGTCCGCCGCGGACCGCAATGCGATCCGCTGGATGGGATTTCCCGATCCGGTTACCAACATGGCCAGCCAGGAGGTTGACGAGTCCGGCTTGATCTCGTAGATCAGCTCGGGTGCGGGAAGCGGATCGCGGACCACGGAATAGCGGATCTGCGCGACGCCGTCGGACCGATCCGCGATCTGTTCGAAGGCCGCCGTACTCAAATCAAGTTGTCCCGGAGCGCATCCCGGGCAGCGGTCGGCGATGAGCACCCGGACATCACCGCGCGGACCGTGCACATCGAGGTAGGCACCGCACAGATCGGCGTGACCGTATTCGCGAGTCGAGACGCCCACATAGAAGCCGTTCGTCGGCAGTCCGGTAAACGAACACGCGGCGCCGGGAGCGAAGGAGTAGTATCGCGCCTCCCCCGGCCGCGTGGGTGGCGACGCGTCCACCGTATGCCAGTTGGCAATGCCGGTACTGCTGCTGGCCACCAGCATTCGCGAGGTCGCGGTCCCGGTCTCCGGGACTATGTGTACCGCCGTGCAGGACGACTGTTGCCCAGGTCTGGCGATCCAGACCACGGCCGCCACCGTGGTCAGCAAGACTCCGGCGGACAACCACAGCCATCCCGAGCGGAAATGCTGGTGTTCGATCGGTATTCGGTGCACCGCTGTCCCCGACTTCCGGCTCACCCTACTCGCGGACTCTCCATCCTGACTCCATCAGGAAAGCAGGCCGACCCACGCCGCACGACTCGAACGGAAAATCTCCGCAGTGAAACATGCTCGTGTCGGCAATCTCACGGCAAATAGCCAGCATTCGACGATGTAGATCGGAAAAGATCCGCTACTACGAGGTGGCCCTTGCCGGTTCGGCGTCCACGCCCGAGAGTTGATGATCCATTCGGTCGCGCTTGGCGCGCAGATAGCGGACGTTGTGTTCGGTCGGCGTCGCCTGTAGCGACAGCCGTCGCACCACGGTGACCCCGTATTGTTCCAGGCCCGCCTGTTTGGCCGGGTTGTTGCTGAGCAGCCGAACCGACCGGATGCCGAGATCGGCGAACACCTGCGCACCAGCCGCATACTCGCGGGCATCGACCGGCAACCCGAGGGCGAGGTTCGCTTCGACGGTATCGGCGCCACCATCCTGTAATTCGTACGCACGCAACTTGTTCATCAGCCCGATGCCCCGCCCCTCCTGTCCGCGCAGGTAGACGACCACACCACTGCCTTCCTCGGCAACCGCGCGCAGGGCGGCGTCGAGTTGGTCGCCGCAGTCGCAGCGCAGCGAGCCGAGTGCGTCACCGGTGAGGCATTCCGAATGCAGGCGAGCCATTACGGATTCGCGACCCGGATCACCGAAAACCAGTGCGAGAGTTTCGGTTCCGGAGATCTCGTCACAGTAGCCGATGACGCGGAATTCGCCGTACCGGGTGGGGAGGCGGGTCTGCACGACTCTGGTCAGCGTGGGTTCGACGCGGCGGCGGTAGGCGATCAGATCGTCGATCGAAATGATGGGGATCGCATGGGCGTCGGCGAAGTCGAGCAGTTGCGGCAGACGGGCCATCGAACCGTCGTCGTTCACGATTTCGGCGATAACACCCGCCGGGCGCAGTCCGGCCAGGCGGGTCAGGTCGACGGCGGCTTCGGTATGGCCCGCGCGGCCGAATACACCACTGGGATGTGCGCGCAACGGGAAGACGTGGCCGGGTCTGGTCAACTCGGCGGGTGTGCTGCGCGGATCCGCCAGCGTGCGCACGGTGTGGGCGCGGTCGGCGGCGGAAATCCCGGTCGTCACACCGGAAGCCGCATCCACCGACACCGTGTAGGCGGTGCCCTTGGGGTCCTCGTTGCTCGGTGTCATGGGTGGTAGCCGGAGCCGATCCAGGTCCGCACCGGGCAGCGGCGCGCACAGCACGCCACTGGTGTGACGGACCATGAAGGCGATGGATTCGGGCGTAGCGAGGGCGGCGGCGAGTACCAGATCGCCCTCGTTCTCCCGATCTTCGTCGTCCACCACGACGACCATGCCGCCCGCGGCGAGGGCGCCGAGCGCCGTCTCGATCGTATCCAGCGAACGCTGCTGTGCGAATTCGGTGCGCATATGACTAGTAGTACTATTTCTATTAGTCACAGAAAGCCCATGTCCCGCTCAGTGGACAGGCTCAGGAAGCGCGGCGCCCCTTACCCTTCGCGGACTTCTTCGACGCGGGATTCGCCGCAAGCTTGTCCACGTCGGCAAGCAGTTCCTCGGCGAAATCGCGCTCGGCCTCGTAATGCCTTATACACCAGCGCAATACCGCGCCCGGATAGGCCCAATCCGGATTCTCGTCCGCGCCCTCGGCATCGGCCTCGGCGAGTTTGCGCATCCGCTCCGCGTATCCGATGTGCTCGGTCAGGATTTCGCGCAATCGGTCCGGTTCCGCGAGATGCCCGAGCCAGACCCGCAGCATGACGCTGTGTTTGAGCACCGGCGCCTCCACCGGTGCGTGGTTCACCCACTGCGCCGCCGCCGCGCGACCGCTCTCGGTAATGGCGTACATGCGCTTACCGCGCACACCGTCGTCCTGCAGCACCGTGCGCGAGGTGGCGTAACCGTGTTTCTCGAGGCGTTTGAGCTCGGCGTAGATCTGACTGAACGACGGGCTCCAATAGAAGAATTGGAGGCTCCAGTCGGCCCATTTCTTCAGGTCGTAGCCGGAGAGTTCATCGGCGTGCGAGAGCATGCCGAGCACGGCCCAACTCGTCGTCGGCAGATCAGGAACCCCGGCACCCGCCGGAGACTTCGCTTCGGTCACGATCGGACTATACCGCTTAGGCATATTTCGGGTTTTACGACAAGCCTGCGGAGCGGGTTTGCCTCACTGAGTGGGACTCGGGTCGATGACACTGCTCGCGCGACCGGACCGATCGATGGCGACGGTGCCTACTCGGCCGCCTCCGGCGGTTGATAGGTCACTTCCCGCGCGACCGCTTCGTCGATCTGCTCCGGGGTCAGCAGTGTGACGGTATGCGATATCGCGCCGCCGGCGGCCGCGGTGCGAATGGCGAGCGCCGCGGCCGCGACCTCGTTCGGAACGTCGCCGATCACGAACAGATCATCTTCGCCGAAGGCGAAATAGCAGACGTCCACGTGGCCGCCCACACTCTCGACCATTTCCGTGATGGCCGCCCGGCGGGCACTGCCGCCCTGCGCGATCAGACCGCGCGCGCCTTCCTGGGAGTAGCCGACCCGCCACAGATACTTCGGCATACGTGTCACCTCCTGCTCGGGGAACGATCTTGCCGGATCCGACCGTACGGTGTCGGACCGACTCGAGTAGCGCTCTGGGACTGCCCGGTACAGCACTGATGCGGCACCGTGACAACGGTGAGATTGCGGCGTCACTCTGGTGCGACCAGCTCAACGGGGCAACTCGTCGATACCGAGACCGTAGGCCGACACCGACAATTGCCGCCTCGACGACTGCGAGCGATCCCGAAACCGTGGTGTGCCCCAGGCACATCGCGCCGACGCCAGGGTGCTGGCCGGGTCCCCTGGTGACCGTGGCGCAGCCGCCGGGAGTAGTCTCGCCGCCATGTCGCGTACGCGCATTATTCGGATCGCCACCCGATCCAGTCCGATGGCGTTGGCTCAGGCCGAACAGGTTGCCGGGCTGCTGGCCGGGCACGGGGTCGACAGCGAGCTGGTCAAGGTAACCACGGCGGGCGATCGGTGGATGGGTGATCTGTCGAAGCTCGGCGGTAAGGGCGCCTTCGTCAAGGAGATCGATCGGGCACTGCTCGATGACGAGGCGGATCTGGCGGTGCACTGCCTCAAGGACATTCCCGGAGATATTCCGGTGCCGGAAGGATTGGCCTTCGCGGGGTATCTGCCGCGCGAGGACGTGCACGATGCGGTGATCACCCGCACCGGCGCACCGCTGGACGAACTCCCCGAGGGCACGGTCGTCGGTACCAGCTCGGTGCGCCGGACCGCACAGCTGCGGCTGCACTATCCGCACCTGGCGGTGAAACCGTTGCGCGGCAATGTCAATACCCGACTTGCCCGGCTCGAAGAGGGCCATATCGATGTGCTGATCGCGGCCGTCTCCGGCCTGCACCGCGTCGACCAGGCGCACCGGATCACCGAAACCCTCGACCTGGACACCATGTGCCCGCCGATCGGGGCCGGAGTCATCGCACTGCAGTGCCGCGACGACGACAGCCGACTACTCGATCTCGGTGCGCGCCTGGACGATCCGGCCACGCACCGTCATGCGGATGCCGAGCGCGCCATGCTGCACGCGCTGCAGGGGCACTGCAACTCCCCGATCGCCGGGCACGCGACGACGGATCCGACCGGACGACTCACATTGCACGGCAAGGTCTTCAACCTCGACGGCAGCCAATGGCTGGACGCCAAACACTGGGGCGTTCCCGAGGACCCGAGCGCCCTCGGCTTCTTCGTCGGCGCGGACCTGCTGCGCCAAGGCGCCCGCGCGATCATCGACTCGATCCCGCACTGAACGCACACTGCCGATGTCCACTGTCGACCTCGCACCGGGCACACATCGTGTGCGAGGTGGGCAATGGTTGTGCGACAGCACGGTCAGTCGGTGAAGCCGTCCATCATGGACAGCACCCGGAGCATGACTTCATCGGCACCGCCGCCGATGCTGAGCAGGCGGCTGTCTCGATAGGCGCGGGACGTCCAGGTCTCTTCCATATAGCCCATGCCACCGTGCACCTGTAGGCACCAGTCGGCGACCTGCCGGCCGAGTCGGGCGGCCTCCAGTTTGCAGATCGTGGCCATGCGAGTGACATCGGTGCCCGCCGTATAAGACTGGGCGGTGGACTCGGTATAGACGCGGAGCATGTCGACGCGGGCCGCGAGTTCGGCGTAGGTGTATTGCAGGTATTGGTTCGCGGTCAGCGGATGGCCGAACAGCTTTCGGTCGCGGGCATAGTCGCGGGTGGCCTCCAGTTCGATGGCGCAGGTGATGGGGACGCTGTAGGAGGCGAACATGCGCTCCATCACGAACTGCGACATCTGCTGTTGGAAACCGCGCCCGCTGTCACCGATGGTGTTGCGCACCGGAACCCGGACATTGTCGAAGGTGAGCAGGCCGGTGTCGGAGGCCCACATACCGAGCTTGTCGAGTTTGCGGTCGACCCGGAAGCCCGGAGTGCTCGTGGGATGACGATCTGGCTCATGCCGCGGTAGCCGCCCCCGAGCTTCGCCATATCGGCGAAGATCTCGTGCAGCGGCATCCATTCGGCCCGTTCCCACTCGTCGACCCGCGGATTGATCTTCTGCTCGACATACCGCCGAAGCAGCGCCCGAAACTCCTGATGCTCTTCGCTGTACATCACATCGCCCTCCGCACCGAGGCCCCACCCCCACAAGGCCACGCAACAGACCTCGAATCAGCGCCAGCGCGCATGGCGCGGAAACAGTGCGCGACCCGCCTCGTGCGCGGTCTCGACCAGCACCCGTGCCAACCGCGCGGTATCCAAGGCGTTTCGGTCCCCGCTGATTCGACCGGACAGCGAAAGTGCCCCCACCGCGGCGCCACGCCCCCGGATCGGTACCGCGACACAGGCGACGCCGGGCACCGACTCCTCGTTGTCCACGGCGATTCCCTGCCGATGCCGGATCCGCGTCAACTCGCGGTGCAGTTCCGCCCGGTCGCAGATGGTCCGCGGCGTCAATTGCGGCAGCCGGTCCCGGAAGGAGGTCTCGACAATGCTCGGCTCCAGCGAGGCCAGCATCGCCTTGCCCAGTGCCGTACTGTGCGCGGGCATCCGGCCGCCGAGACGGGTCGGAATGCTCCCGGCGTAGCGGCCACCGGCCTTGTCCAGGTACAGCACCTCGCGTCCGTCCAGCACGCCGAGGTGGCCCACCATGCCGGTCCGCTGACACAGATCGTGCAGCAGCGGACTCACCACATCGCGAATCTCATGGTGGTCGGCGGCGAGTCCACCGAGTTCCAGCGGACGCAGGCCAAGGCGGTAGCCGCCGGGCGCGTGCGCCAACCAGCGCAGCCGGATCATCTGGTCCAGGATGCGGTGCACGGTGGATCGCGGCAGGCCGGTTCGCTCGGCCAAACCGAGCAGCGTGAGAGTCGGTGTCGAACTGTCGAAAGCGTCTAGGATCAGCGTCATTCGCTCGATCATGGAAACCGGCGGCTGTGCGGGTCGGGTGGTCGGACGCACCGGACCCGATAACAGCTCGTCGGAATCCGGACCGGTCAGCACCTCGACCGTCATGGCGCACCTCCATTGTGTAGCTCATACAGCTTAGAAGTATTTCGATTAGGCATGTCAGTTTTCGGCACACCTGCTTGTGTCCCCAATCACAGTGCCGGCACGCCGACGGCGTCGAATCCCGGAAACTACGGAGATCGGTACGGATCTTCTCGGTAGCCGGAACCGGTCATTGACAGCCCACCGCGCACGCCGCGAACCTTCATGGCGAAACGGAATATTCCTAATCGAAACTAGGAGCGCCATGGCCGTCGTGCTCGACTTCAAGGCCGTCCTCGGCCGATTCGCCACCGGAGTCACCGCGATCACCGCCCTGGACGGGACACAACCCGTCGGGTTCGCCTGCCAGTCCTTTTCCGCACTGTCGCTGGATCCGCCTGCCGTGGCACTGTTCCCGGCGCGGACCTCCACCACTTGGCCGCGGATCCGGACGGCGAACAAGTTCTGTGTGAATGTGCTCGCCGCCGATCAGGAGCAGGTGTGCCGACAACTCGGCCGCAGCGGTCCCGACAAATTCGACGGTCTCGACTGGCGCCACTCCCCCAACGGTTCACCGCTGCTCGACGGAGCCATCGCCTGGATCGATTGCGAGCTCGGCGGCGAACTGGACGGCGGCGATCACACCATTGTCATCGGCCACGTCACCGCACTCGGCGCGGACCGCGACGCCGATCCGCTGCTGTTCTACCGCTCCGGATTCGAGCGCCTTACCACGGCATGAGCCGTCTCCCGGCCAGTGAGACCGCACCTTTGCGCGCCCATCGGCGCGCCGAACCATCGAAACGACAGCCCGACGAACGTGGAGGAACCATGACCGACGATCAGGTGCGTGTGATCGACACCGGCGCCCCGCCCACCCGGTATGCCCGGGGTTGGCATTGCGTCGGCCTCGCCGACCGCTTCCGCGACGGCAACCCGCACACCATCGAAGTCTTCGGCACCGAACTGGTCGTCTTCGCGAGCGCGGACGGCACGCTCAATGTGCTCGATGCCTATTGCCGACACATGGGTGGCAACCTCGGCGACGGCAGCATCAAGGGCGACACCATCGCCTGCCCATTCCACGACTGGCGCTGGCGGGGCAATGGCCGTTGTGCCGCAATCCCTTATGCGCGCCGCGTGCCACCGCTGGCCCGCACCAAATCGTGGATCACGCTGGAGCAGAACCGCCAGCTGTTCATCTGGAACGATCCCGAGGGCAATCCGCCACCCGCGGAGATCACCATCCCCCGCATCGAGGGCGCGTTCAGTGACGAGTGGAGCGACTGGACCTGGAACCAGATCACCATCGAGGGCGCGAACTGCCGCGAGGTCATCGACAATGTGGTGGATATGGCGCACTTCTTCTATGTGCACTTCGCCTTTCCGACCTACTTCAAGAATGTCTTCGAGGGCCATATCGCCAGCCAGTACATGACCTCGATCGGACGCGCTGACGTGCAGGGCGAGTTGGCCAAGGAGGCGGGCGCGCAGAACACGCTGCATTCGGAGGCGCACTACTACGGCCCCTCCTACATGATCGATTATCTCGTCAACGAATCCAGTGGGCAGACCGTCGAATCCGTGCTCATCAACTGCCACTACCCGGTTTCGCCCACCAAGTTCGTGCTGCAGTACGGCGCGATCGTGAAGAAGCTACCCGGCCTGTCGCCGGAAGATGCCGATGCGATGGCGGTACGTTTCGCCAATGGACTCGGGCGGGGTTTCGAGCAGGATGTGGCGATCTGGGAGCGCAAGACCCGCATCGACAATCCGCTGCTGTGCGAGGAGGACGGGCCGGTGTATCAGCTGCGGCGCTGGTACGAGCAGTTCTATACCGATATCGCGGAGGTGGAGTCGAAGATGACCGACCGCTTCGAATTCGAGGTCGACACCACGCGTGCCGTCACGGCGTGGGAGGCCGAGGTCGCCGCGAATCTGGCCGCGCAACGCGCGGACGCCTGATCGGATCCGTGATGGCTTGCATCACCTGCCATTCCTGCCGAAATCAGGTGTCGGTGGTCAAATTCAGCCCCGCGCACACCAGCGTGCAGTGGAGTTCCGCCGCCCGCGCGCTATGCGCCGAGTTCGCTCAGGACCGCGGCGGTCCCGCACGCGGGTGCGCGGCATTGCGCGACAGCATCGAGAAGGCCGTCACCGCAGGCGAAGTCGGGCTGAGTACCCGTGATGGGGATCTGCTGTGAGCGCGGTAACGCTGCGCGTCGTTGGGGTAACCGCCGAAACCCAGGATGCGGTCTCGCTGGAGCTGGTCGCCGAACCGGCACGCCAGGTCCAGTATCGGCCCGGTCAATTTCTGACACTGCGGATACCCAGCGCACAAACCGGTTCGGTGGCGCGCTCGTACTCGCTGTCCAGCGCGCCGCACGAGGGCCGCCTCGAGGTCACCGTCAAACGGACAGCGGGCGGATACGCCTCGAACTGGTTGTGCGACAACGCCACTCCCGGCATGACAATCGACAGCTTGCCGCCCGCGGGCATTTTCACACCCGATTCGCTCGACACCGATCTGCTGCTGCTTGCCGCGGGCAGCGGGATAACGCCGATGCTGTCGATCCTGAAATCGGCACTGTCACAGGGCACCGGACGGTGCACGCTGATCTACGCCAACCGCGACGAGAACTCGGTGATCTTCGCCGACGCACTGAAGTCGTTGACCGCCGAACACCCGGACCGGCTCGTCGTACTGCATTGGTTGGAGTCCGTGCAGAACCTGCCGTCGGTGCCCACCCTGACCACCTTGCTCACCCCTTGGCACGACCGCGAGCTATTCGTCTGCGGCCCAGCACCTTTCATGGATGTCGTCGTGACAGCCGCGGACCACCTCGGCATGGACCGGGTGCACGTCGAGAAGTTCGTCTCGCTCTCCGGTGATCCGTTCGCCGAAATCGAGATCGAAGACACCGACGACGCCGCCCTGGTCGAGGTCGAACTCGATGGCACCACAAACGAATTCGGGTGGCCGCGCAATACGGTTCTACTCGACGTGCTGCTCGCACGCGGTGTGCCAGCTCCGTACTCCTGCCGCGAAGGCGCCTGCAGCGCCTGCGTCTGTCGTGTCGTCGACGGCGAAGTGAAGTTGCTGCGCAACGAAATTCTGGAACGTGCGGATCTGGCCGACGGCTATGTACTCGCCTGCCAGGCGGTGCCGGTCACCGATACGGTCCGGGTCACCTATGAATGAGGAGAATATGGCAATCATCAGCTCGCTCGGTTATGTGCGGATCGCGGTCAGCGACCCGGGTGCCTGGCGCACCTTCGCCTTCGATGTGATCGGTTTCGCCGAGGGTGTCGGTCCGGATCCGGACGCCATCTATCTGCGTATGGATGAGCACGTCGCGCGATTGGTGCTGGTGCCGGGCGACACCGACAAGGTGCTCGCCATCGGCTGGGAGGTCCGCGACCATCGCGCACTCGCCGCGGCCCGAGAAGCCGTGGCGAAGGCTGGAATCGAGGTCACCGCGCTCACCGTCGCGGAGGCGGATGCCCGCGGCGTGGAGGAGGCGATCACCTTCCGTGATCCCTCGGGCACCGCCGTCGAAATCTTCCACGGCCCGGTCCTGGACCACAGCCCCGTCGTCGGGAAGTACGGAAACCGTTTCGTCACCGCGGGACTCGGCCTCGGCCACGCGGTGCTGCCGGTCCCCGATCTCGACGGCGCCTTCCACTTCTATACCGACGTCCTCGGCTTCCTGCCGCGCGGTGCGTTCCGACTGCCGACACCGCCCGAATACGGTCCGGTGCGCATCCGCTTCCTGGGGGTGAACCAGCGCCACCACAGCCTGGCGCTGATCCCCTCCGGCGGTACAGCGGGCTCCGGACTGGTGCACATCATGGTCGAGGTCGACAGTCTCGACGATGTCGGCCGCGCGCTCGACCGGGTGAACAAGGCCGGATATCACCTGTCCTCGACGCTCGGCCGGCACACCAACGACAAAATGATCTCCTTCTACGTCCGCACACCGGGCGGCTGGGATCTCGAATTCGGTACCGAGGGCATGCTGGTCGACGAGAGCACCTACACCGCCGAGGAAATGACCGCCGACAGCTATTGGGGTCACGACTGGGATCGAGGCTGACCCCCAGCCCTGAGCACGGGCCGGCCTGATACCCCTGGCTATCGTCGATGGCGACGAAAGGGGTTCGGCGATGGCATTGCGCACCGAGTTCACCGACGTGTTCGACATCGAACATCCCGTAGTGCTCGCACCGATGGGTGGCGTCGCGGGCGGCGAACTGGCCGCGGCCGTCTCCGAGGCCGGTGGACTCGGCCTGATCGGAGGCGGCGGGGGTGACGAGACGCTGCTCGACAGGGAATGCGCGTTGCTCAGCGCTCGCACCGAAAAACCTTGGGGCATCGGACTGTTGAGCTGGGCTATTGATCTCGATACCGTGCGGAGGACGGTGGCGCGGCGCCCGCACGTGATCCTGCTGTCCTTCGGCGACCCCACCCCGTTTGCCGCCGTGATCCGGGAAGCCGAGATTCCGCTGATGGTCCAGGTCACCACCATCGATGACGCTGCCCGCGCCCTGGCGGCCGGGGCCGATGTGCTGATCGCGCAGGGCGCGGAGGCGGGCGGGCACGGTGGCGGCCGCGCGACGCTGCCGTTCGTACCGGCGGTCGTCGATCTGGCGTTGGGTACGCCGGTGCTCGCCGCCGGCGGGATAGCCGATGGACGTGGACTCGCGGCCGCACTCGTACTCGGAGCCGCGGGCGCGCTGATCGGCACTCGCTTCGAGGCGACACACGAGTCGTTGCTCTCGGCCGAGGAGGCCAAGGCCATCATCGCCGCACGCGGCGGCGACACCGAACGCAACCGCATTATCGATATCGCCCGCGAATCCCCGTGGCCCGCCGCGTACACCGCACGCACCCTGCGCAACCGGTTCCTCGACGAATGGGCCGGGCGGGAGGCCGAACTCGCGGCGGATCCCATTGCCCGGCAACGCTATCGGGCCGCTGCCGAGCAGGGTGACCTCGATTGTGTGCCGATCTGGGCGGGCGAGAATGTCGACCTCATCGACAGTCTCGAATCCGCCGCGGACCTGGTGCGCCGCATCAGCGCCGACGCCGAACAGGTATTGCGGCGAGCCGCGGCGCAATGCGACTAACCGCTCTCCCCGGTCGTGGCGCGGAGCAGTTCACGAGTGCAGCGCTCGGCGAGTAGCGGCAGGAAGTTGTCGATCGTGGCATGGCCCGCGAGGTAGTCGTAGGCGGAGTACAACCGCCGTTCGATGGCCTCGTCGCGGACGGTGTCGAATTCGCGTTCCAGACGGCGCGCGGCCGACCGCAGCGCGAACTGCTGATCGAGGGCTGGTTCGTGGATGGGCGGGTGTGTAACGGGACCTTCGGTCATCGCAGACTCCTGGTCAGGAACTTCCAGTGCAAAGACCCGATCGACGGAAGACCGCGTCTGTCGATCGGGTACCCCATGGGTCGCCTGTGACCCCCCGGATTCGTCCATGGACGCACCCAGAATTTCGCACTACCCTTGCGACATATGCCAATAGCCTCACGAAGGTGACCGGAATGAGTGAGAACCTGCTCTGGGTGCCCGATGCCTGCACACTGCCCACCGCGGACCAGCCATTGCGGATCGCCGAATTCACCGATCTCTTCGCGGTTGCGCTGCGTCGAATCGAGCGCATCGCGCCCACCTGTCTGCGCCTGGAGTTGGCCGCGACCCACGAAGGAACGGCGCGCGACCTGGCCGCCCGTGAGACCTCCTGCTGTGGATTCTTCGACTTCAGCTTCGCCACGGCGGGCCCGGATGCCATGGCGATGGACATCGAGGTGCCCGTCAGCCGGATCACCGCACTCGACGCATTGGCGGACCACGCCACGTCGACCCGACTGAAGTAGAACAGGTTCTTGTCTGGGGCCGCGGCAAATGCCAAGCTGAACGGATGGATCTCGCCGCCATCGAAGCCGTCCGCCAACTCAAATACCGCTACTTCCGTACCCTTGATCTCAAACTATGGGACGACTTCGGGGATACCCTCGCCGTCGACGTCGCCGGTCGCTACGGCACCCACGCCCTCGGTGACCCGCTGACCCTCGACGGCCGCGACGCCGTCACCGCCTTCATGCGCGAGAACCTCGGCCCCGCCGTGGTCACCACCCATATCGCGAACCATCCGGAGATCACCGTGGACGGCGATACCGCAACGGGCTCATGGGCTTTCGAGGACACCGTGATCGCCACCGAATACGGCATCCTCATCCGCGGTGCGGGCTACTACTCCGACACCTACCGGCTCGATCCGGACGGCCACTGGCGCATCACGTCGACCAGTTACCAGCGCATCTACGAATCGATGCAGGCACTCGCCGACACCCCCAGCTACCAACTGCTGAGCAATATGTGGGCGACACCGAAATAGGACAGCGGGTGCCGGATTCGAGGCCACTATCTTGCGGGTGGCACTCGACCGAGCGGTAGCGGCGGCGCAGGGTGGGAGCATGTCCTCCCTCGCGCCCGCTGAATTCACGATCGAAACCACCTACCTGAACACCGCTTCCCACGGGTTGCCCGCCGCGCGGACATTGGCGGCGTTGCAGGAGTTCAACGCGCTCTGGGCAGCGGGCCGTGCCGTACCGACGACGCGGGACCACCTGGTACCCGAATTGCGGGCCGGATTCGCGCGGCTGCTCGCGGGCGCTTCGGCCGACGATATCGCGCTGGGCGCTACCGCGGCCGGATTGATCGCGCCGGTGGTCGCGGCGCTGCCGCCGGGCGCGGAGGTACTGCTCGCGGAAGGCGAATTCTCTTCCGTCTCCATGCCTTTCGTGCATCGCGGCGACCTGAACGTCCGGTTTGTGCCCTTGGAGCGCATCGCCGACGAGGTCCGCCCCGAGACCGCATTGGTGGCGGTCAGCGTGGTCCAGTCCAAGGACGGTCGATCCGTCGATCTGGCGATGCTGCGCGCTGCCACTCTGGCACACAATGCCCGGCTGCTCGCCGATGCCACCCAGGCTGCGGGGTGGGTACCACTGCGCTTCGTCGATGCCGACTACTGGGTGTGCGCGACCTTCAAGTGGCTGATCGGCGCACGCAGCGTGGCCTTCTTCGCCGCACCGCCGGAAGCGGCCGCGCAACTGCGCCCGGTCAGCCCCGGCTGGTACGCGGCGGCGGACCGCTGGGCCGAGCTCTACGACCCGATCGCACTGCCCACGACCGCCCGGCGTTTCGATTCGACACCGGACTGGCTCGGCGTCATCGCCGCACTCTCCGCGCTGTCCTTGATCGAGGAGCTGACCGTCGACAAGATCGGCGCACACAATCGCGAACTCGCCACCCGATTCCGAACCGGATTGGCGGACTTGGGTTTCCAGTCGGTACCAGCCGATTCGGCGATAGTCGCGGTGTCGGGTGCGGGCGATGCGGCACCGCGTCTCGAAGAGGCCGGTGTACTCACCTCCGCCCGCGGCGGTGGGCTCCGGTTCTCCTTCCACCTCTACAACAGCGTCGCCGACGTGGACCGCGCCCTGGCGGCCCTGGCCCAGTAACAGCCGCACCCGTCGTCGGGATTCGCACCCCGTTGACGGGGTGCGAATCCGCGCCGACTTTCAGGCGGGCCGGGTGGCCGGTGCGGTGATGAGGGGGAGGTCGAGTGCGGTGAGAATGCCCGGTCGTGCCTCGACCACGGCCGGGACGGCATTGACGATGCGCATGCCGGTGGCCAGCAGGGTGGCGTGGTTGTGGTCGCCGTTGCGACTAGAGGTGACCAGGTCCAAGGCGTAGCTCGGCTCGCCGGTGATCTCGACGCGGTAGGACCCCTCGTGGTGGGCGGGTTGCGGCCAGTCGGGGCACAGGTCGGGGCGTAGGCGCGTGACGTGCTCGAGAACGGTCACGGGTTCATCGCCGACCATACCGCGCACCTCGAAACGCAGTGCGGCAGCGGTACCTTCGGCGATATGGCCGGTGGCGATATCGAAGGATTCGGGGGCCGGGACGCGTTCGTAGCTCTGGGTAACGGCGTCGAGCGTGACACCGATGCCCGCCGCCAGCTGGCGCACGGTGCCGCCCCATGCCAGCGATAACACCCCGGGCTGCAACAACATCGGGATCTCGTCCAGTGGTCTGCCGAACCCCATGATGTCGAACATGACCTCGCGGTTGTCATAGCTGGCGTAGTCGACGATCTCCAGACACCGCAGCTGGTCGATGCGCAGGCAGGTACCCGCGAGTGCGAGTGGCAGCAGGTCATTGGCGAAACCGGGATCGATACCATTGACCCACAGCGATGAGTTGCCCTGTGCCGCCGCCTCTTGGATCGGCTTCAGCAGTTCGTCGGGCAGTACGCCGTACGGGTACTGGAAGAACACCGGCGCGCACGCCACCACATTGATGCCGGCACTGAGCAATCGACGCAGATCCTCGACCGCCTCCAACAGGCGATTGTCGGTCATCGAGCAGTAGACGACACAGTCGGGTTTCGCGGCCAGAATCGCCGCGGTATCGGTTGTCGCGGTAACGCCGACCGAATGATCGAGTCCGGCGATGATTCCCGCATCGAGCCCGTCCTTCTTCGGACCCGATACCCATACCCCGACCAGCTCCAGCTCCGGATTCGCGATCACACCCGCCAGCGCGTGCGCACCGACATTCCCGGTGCCCCATTGGACTACGCGGTAGCTCATGACAGATCCGGAAGTGGGAGATCGAGATTCGGCGCGATCAGGCCACCGTCGGGTTCGAGCACCTTGCCCGTGACGTACTTTCCGGCCGGCGACACCAAATACAGCGCGGCCGCGGCGATATCCTCGGGTTCGCCGATGCGGTGCAGCGGCGTCTTGGCCTCCAACTCGGTGCGCATCGCATCATTGCCCGCCACGATCTCCAGTGCGGAGGTCAGAATCGATCCGGGCGCAATGGCATTCACCCTGATGCGCGGATTCAGATCCATCGCCGCCAACCGGGTGTAGTGCGCCAAGGCCGCCTTCGCCGTTCCGTAGGAGACGAAGGCGCGGCCGGGCAGGCGGCCCATGGTCGAGGTGATATTGAGAATCGAACCGCCACCGGCGGTTTCGAGGATCTTCGGCACCGCCGAGCGAACCAGCGCGTGCGCATTGGTGACATTGAAGTTGAATGCCTGCACCAGCGCATCCGGCGTGGTATCGAGCAGTGGGCACGGCAGCGCACCACCGACATTGTTGACCACGATATCGAGCCGTCCGAAGCGTTCGACGGCCGCGGCGGCCAGCCCGGCGGTCGCCTCGATATCGCTCAGATCCGCGGGCACCACATGGGCCTGGCGCCCCACCGCAGCCACCTGTTCGGCGACCTCGTCCAACTGGCTCTTGGTGCGAGATGCGATGACAACATCCGCGCCCGCCTCCGCAAAGGCCACCGCGATCGCCGCGCCGAGGCCGCGCCCCGCGCCGGTGACGACCGCGACCTGTCCGTCGATTCGGAATCTGTCCAGGATCATGCGAACTCCAACTGTCGAATATTCGACGCATATTGTCGTAATATTCGTCATCGTAGAGCCGTTTCGCAGAACCGCACAAGAGGTTGCCCATGTCCGACCGGTCCCCATCCCCGCCGACCCGGCGCGTCATCGATATCGTGTCGCTGCTCGCCGCGACGCCGGAGCCGATCAGCGTCGCGGGCATCGCGGAGCGCCTCGACATCGCCCGCGCGACCGCGACGGCGATCCTGGCCGAGCTGGATTCGGCGGGCTGGGTGCGACGCGATGCGAGCCGCGGCTACGGTCTCGGTCCGACGCTGGCGAATCTGCACGGTCCCGCGGTGCCACACGCACTCGGCGATATCCTCGCCGAACTCACCGCGCGGACCGGCTACGGCGCGACATTGAGTCGCATCGAGCCAGATCACCTCACTGTGCTCGATGTGCGCCACGGGCCCGAACGCGTCGTCCCCGGCATCCCCGTCGGCCACCGCATCCCGCTGCAATTTCCGGCCGGCGCCAGCGTTATGCCGTGGCGCTCCGCGGCCGAACAGAACACCTGGCTGGCCACCGCACCCGATTCGGACCGCCGCATCGCGAGCGGACTGCTCACGCTGGTGCGCGATCGTGGCGTCGCCCTGTTTCGACCACGCACCGACGACGCGGGCACGGTCGAACTGCTCGCCGACCTACTGAGTGCGATGGGGACCGAACTCGTGCAACCGCATCTGCGTACCCGGGCGCTACGCCGCCTCGCATTCCTCACCTCGCGGCCGTTCACCAAGGCCGAACTCGACTCCGACGCCGAACTCCCGCTGAGCTACCTCGCCGCACCGGTTTTCGATGCGACGGGTACGGCGGCCTACGAGGTCCAGTCGGGACCGCTGCGGGCATCGACCACCAAATCCGAGCGCGACGAATTCATCACCGCCACTGTCGATGTCGCTCGGGCGCTGACGGCGGCGTTGGCCTTCTGAGTCACGCGAGCTCTACTTCGTCAAGGCGAACGCCGCACCGCGGTGCAGTGGCACCGGCGCGGTAATTGTCGCGGAATCGCGGTTGATCCCTTTCGCGGCCGAATTGGCCTGTTCCAGTTGGGGTTTGCGATCGAACAGCGTCTTCGTGAGTATGCACGCCAGATTCGCGTCCAAGTCCTCGCGCACCAACAACAGATTCGGTACGACAATGGTCTTCACATCGGCGGGCAGTCCGTAGACGGTGGCCGGGATCGTGCCCTCCTCGTAGACCGAGTTGACCGCGTGCATACTGCCGGTGAGTTCGGTGATATCGAGGAACCGCACCTTGCTTTTGTCGGAGGTCAACAGATCGGTGATACCTGGTGTCGGCAGGCCGCCGGAGAAGAACATGGCGTCGATGGAGCCGTCCTTCATACCGTCCACCGTTTTGGTGAGATCCAGGCGCTGGGCCTCGATATCGTTGTCCGGATTCAATCCGGCCGCCTGTAGCACGCGGTTGGCGATCACCTCGGTGCCGGACTTCGGGGAGCCGGTCGAGACCCGTTTGCCGCGTAGACCGGCGACCGACTCGATACCGGCGTCGGTGCGCACGATCACCTGGGTGTAATTCGGGTAGAGCCGCGAAAGTGCCTGCACCGGTTGCTTTTTCCCATCGAAACCGGCATTGCCGAGCACCGCGTCGGCGGCGGTGTCGGCGAGGGCGAACGCGACCTGATAGGTACCCGCCACCAACTGCTGGATATTCTGCACCGACGCACCGGTTTCGGCCGCGGTCGCCTTCACCTTGCCGCCGGTGGCCTGCGAAATCTGGTCGGCATAGGCATTGCCAAGTGCGAAATACACGCCGGTCGAATTGCCCGTCGCGATGCCGACGCGGGTCTCGTCCTTGACCTCGCAGGTGACCTCGCCACCGGTGTCGGACTGCGGTGTGTCACGGCGGCCCCCACATCCGGCCAGTAGTCCGGCCGATAGCACGGCGACGGCGAATCCTATGGCAGCTCTTCTCAAGTCGTCCTCCTTCGTGAGAGCAGCGTTAGCCCGACGGCCGCGGTCAGCGCGGCCAGACCGACGACGAGCGCGCCGGGTTCCAGGTACAGCAGCGCCAGTCCGGCCACCGCGGCGAGCAGCCGGGCCGGAATTCCGGCCGGGCCGATGCCGAGGATCCAGCCGCCGGTCGCGGCGGCCAGTGCCGCAACGCCGATACCGGCCACGACGGTCGTCCACAGCACACCGAGCACCGGCCCGTGTCCGAGCAGATATTCGCCGGGACCGCTGAGCACGAACACGATCGGCACCAGGAAGGCGGGCAGCGCGTACTTCAATGTCTGCCACATCGTCGGCACCGCGCGCGCACCGGTAATGGCCGCCGCGCCCACGGCGGCCAGTGCGGTCGGTGGCGTCACCTCGGACAGCACCGAGTAGTAGAAGACGAACATCGCCGAGGCGGGCGGGGATACGTCGAGCGCGAGCAAGGCGGGACCGATGATCGCCCAGCCGATGATGAACGATGCGGTCACCGGAACCGCGAGCCCGAGCAGTGCGAGTGCGAACGCGGCGAGCACCACCGTGCATGCCGAAACCACGGTGTCGTTGTCCGACAACGCCTTTCCCGCACTCACCAGCAGCGATGCCAGCTGCGCACCGAGTCCCGTCTTGGTGGCGACCGCGGTGATCGCCCCCGCCGACGTGCACACCGCGACCACCGGCAGCGCCGAGCGCACCCCGCTGCCCAGCATCCGGAAAATCCGCCGCGGTGAGCGGGCCTCGGCGCGGATGCGCGCATCGAGGAAGGCGAGCACGAAAGCCAGTGCGGTGGCGTACACCACGGCGCGCGCGGCGCTCACGCCGATCAGCAGCAGGACCACGATCGCGAGCAAAGACAGGAAGTGGTAGCCGAATCGGGCCAGCAGCCGCCATACCGAGGTGGTGCTGATCTCGACCGACGCGGCACCGAGCCGACGCGCGTCGATCTCTACCGCGAGCAGAATTCCCAGGTAGTACAGCAGCGTTGGGATCATCGCCCACCCGAGCACCGTCACGTAGGAGACGTCGAGATATTCGGCGACGATGAAGGCCGCGACCCCCAGCGTCGGCGGTGACAGGATCGCACCGACACCCGCCGCCGCGAGCACACCCGCCGCCTGTTCCGGCGGATATCCGGCCCGGCGCAGAATCGGCCAGGTGACCGCGCCGACCGTAACCGCGGTCGCGGTGCCTGATCCGGAGACGGTGCCGAGCAGGAATCCCGATGCGACGGTGGTGCGCCCGGCCGCGCCGCGGGAACGCCGGAAGGCCGCGACCGACAGGTCGACGAAGAACTGTGCCGCACCGGAGAATTCGAGTACGGCGCCGTAGAGGGTGAACAGCACGATGTAGCTGGCCGCGACATCCAAGGGCGTGCCGTAGAACCCGCTGCCGGAGTTGTAGAGCGCATCGACGATCTGTCCGAAGTCGAGTCCGGCATGCGCGATGGTCCAGTGCTGTGGCAGGTACCCGCCGTAATAGCCGTAGGCGATGAACGCAAGGCACACCGTGGGCAATACCCAGCCCGTGGTGCGCCGACAGGCCTCGAGCACCAAGACCAGCAGCACCGCGCCCATGGCGATATCGACCGGATCGAATAGCCCCTGCCGATCCAGGAATGCGTTATACCCGCCTCCGCCGGACCCGATCGCCATCGGCAGTATCGGATACAGGCACACCGCCAGCGCGACCACTGCCAGCAGCCAATCGAGCGGCCCCGGACCGCCCCATCGATCGAACCAGCTCAACTCGGACCGATAGGCCAGGAATATCACCGGCAAGGTCCCGGCGAGGAAGATCACCAGGTAGTACTGACTCCCCTGTGCCAGCGGCCGAAAAACCTGCCACAGCACCAGCAACGCGACCGCGAACGCGGCCGTCGCGACCACCCGCTCGGACCATCCACGCAATATCCGCGCGGGCTTCTCTTCGTCGTCGACCTCGATCTTGTCCGGCACTGCCCGCTCCGGATCCATCCCGGGCCGCTCGACCGAACCCACCCGGCGGTCTGTGGGAGGCTCGGCTTCGAGGTGAGCGTCCCGCGTATCCGACATGGCGCGACGATAGCAACGCAGGACCGTCCGTATGCGGCTAACAAATATGTAGTCGGAAAAATAGGGACGCGGTCGGTTTGTCGCCCTACGCCGACCTGGTCGCTCGCCCACCCAGCGGTACCCGGTGCGCGATCACCCGGCGATAGGAGATGCGCCAGCCGGTTGCCGCACGCACGACCGTATCGTCGTATTCGACGCTGCCACTGGTCCCATCGGCATAGATCCCGATCCCCTTCGACCGCACCCGCACCGCACCGTCCACCTCGGCGATGACCACATTCGTAATGTGATGCCCGACCGGATTCCCATTGCCGAGCGCGACCGCGGACTCCCGCAGCGCCGGAATTCCGTGCAGTTCGCCGAGCCCGAAATCATTGACGTCGTAGGTGATTTCCGCGGTGAACAGCTCGTCCATCCGGTCGAGCTCGCCCGCGTCCATCAGATGACCGTGCAGTGCGATCAGGTCACCGATCTCGATCCGGTCCTGCGCCGACAATGCCATGACGACCTCCTGCCGCCCCACTCCTGTCATAAGATGAGGCATAGTCCGGTTAGCTCCGACAGTAACGGACTGTGTCCCCGGTTAGCAAGAGGAGAGCCCGTTGACGCGCGAGAGATCCACCGGCACAACGCGGCCGATGCGTGCCGATGCCCGACGCAACTACGAGCGGCTGCTCGAACAGGCCCGCATCGCCTTCGCCGAATTCGGTGCCGACGCCTCCCTCGACGACATCGCCCGCCGCGCGGGTGTCGCCAGCGGCACCCTCTACCGACATTTCCCGACCCGCCTCGACCTCATCGAGGCGGTCCTCGGCGAACGTGTCGCCGAACTGGCCCGGCTGGGCAACGACCTGATGGCCGAGCCGGATAGCTATCAGGCGCTCACCACCTGGCTGCACGCGGCGATCGCGCACGCGCTCACCTTCCGCGGACTCTCCGCCGCGATCCTGAATTCCGCCATCGACGGCGGCGCGGATTTGGTATCCACCTGGCACGCCGAGACTTTCGCGATCGGCACCGCGTTGCTGCACCGCGCGCAGGAGTCAGGGACAGTCACGGCGACGACCGAGGCGGCCGATGTGCTGCGCATGATCGGGGCCATCGCCTGGGCCGCCCAGGACTCACCCGACCCGGCCGCCCAGGCCGAGCGACTGCTTACGCTGCTGCTGCGCGGGCTGCGCTCGACTACGCGGGCGAATCAGCGGCCCGCGCCGAGCGGCGGCGCGACATGAGCCAGCGCAGGAAGTCGACCCACGGCGACGGACGCGCCGCGGTGACGGGTGGATGGCCGAGGGAGACCGCGGTCCGGTCCAGCAGGGCCTCGATCATCGCGTCGTGGATCCAGCGGATGGCCAAGGGCCACAGCAGGTAGCCGACACCGCGCAGTCGGCAGTCGATCTCGTGGCGCAGGATGCTGCTGTCCGGCCACGGACCGTCCAGTACATCGAGGCTGTGCGTGCCGACCAGGAAGGATCCGGGCGCGAGGGTGAACTCCACGCGGCGGCCCGGCACCCACTCGGTACACCGATAACGGATGACACCGTGCCCGCCGTCGGCCCCGACACCGAGCGGTCGGTCGAGCACGAGCGCGGGCCAGCCGGGCGGCCACACCGGACTGTTCGCCTCCGCGGCCCTGGCGAGCAGAGCGCCGACCTGTTCGACAGGCACCGGATACTCCCGTTGGTGGATATTTCGAACCATGCCCCAACCTCCATTCGGTACCGTATGGACCAATGTCCATACGGTACCGTACGGGAGGCGGGGCGCGAAGTTATCCCAACCACACACCCCTCAGGTGGGCTCGTACAGGACGATCGCCCATGGGGAGTCGCGGGACGGGCGGATCGAGGTACGTCGTTCGTGCGGTCCGGTCATCGGATCGTCGGCCGGAAATCCGGCGGCACGCAGGCGCGCGAGGACCGCATCCAGGTCACCGACTTTGACGGCGAGGGACGGAATGTCGCGTTCCTCGGCACCGGCGAGCACGACCCGGGTCGGTCCGATATCGAATTGGGCCCACCGATCGCCGTCGACGAATGTCGCGGTGGTACCGAGTACCGCGGTGAGCAGATCTATGGCGGCGGCGAGGTTGTCGGCGGGAAAGATGGTGCCGAGACGTTCGACGGTCATGACTTCTCCAGCCCGCGGCGAATAGCCGAAAAGGCTTGATCCGCAGCATCTTTCGCATCAGACAAGTTGTCGGACATGCTGAAGAAGCCGTGGAATTGGCCGTCGTAGCGGATCGTCACGGTCTCGACGCCGGCATCCCGCAGCCGCCGACCGTATGCCTCGCCCTCATCGCGGAGTGGGTCGAATTCGGCGGTGATGATGTAGGCGGGTGGGAGGCCGGACAGGTCCGTCGCGCGCGGTGGTGCGGCGTACGGGTTGTCGGCATCGGCGGCCGTGGCGAGGTACTGCTCCCAATACCAGCGCAAGTGGTCGTCGGTGACGAAGTAGCCGTAGGCATTCTCCCGATAGGAAGCGGTATCACGAGCCGGATCCAGCATCGGGTAGATCAGCAGTTGGTAGGCGATGGCCGGGCCGTTGCGATCCCGGGCCATCAATGCCGTGACGGCGGCGAGGTTGCCGCCGGCGCTGTCACCCGCCAGCGCGATGCGGGCCGGGTCGCCACCGAAGGAGTCCGCCTGGGCCGCAATCCATTTCACGACCGCGTACGCATCCTCGGCGGCGGCCGGGAACCTGTGCTCGGGAGCCTGCCGGTAGTCGACCGAAACCACGATCGCACCGACCGCATTGCTCATCGCACGACACAGTTGATCATGACTGTCGAGGTCGCAGATCACGAATCCGCCGCCGTGGCAGAACAGCACGACCGGCGGATCGACTTCGGACCGAGCGGGCCAGTACATGCGAACCCGAACCTGCTGCGCCCCATCGGGTCCCGACACCAACCGCTCCTCGACCCGCCCGACCGGAATCGGATCGACTCGGACCGCCGGACGCGCGGCGAGTATCCGACGCGCCTCGGCGGCATCGAGCACCGCGGTGCCCAGTGCGGGAAATGCCGCCGCGGCAAGGTCGACGATCACCTGAGCTTCCAGCTTCAGTGGCATTCTCACGCCTCGCCCGCGGCTGCGACCGGCGGCAGCGCATCCGGCGGAATGAACTGTCCCGCCGACAATCCGCCGTCGATGGCGAGTTCCGCACCGGTGATGAACGTCGCCACATCGGAGGCGAGGAAGGCCACCAGATCCGCCACCTCCACGGGCAATCCGACCCGACCGAGCGGTAGCGCAGGAAAGCTGCCCGGACCGGTACTCAGTCCGAGGTGTCCGATCATCGGTGTCGCGATCGGACCCGGATGCACTGAATTGACCCGGATTCCGAGCGGGCCCAGCTCGAGCGCGGCCGTCTTCGTCAATCCGCGCAACGCCCATTTGGACGCACCGTACGCGGAATGTCCCATCAGGCCCTGCAATCCGGCCTGCGACGAGATATTCACGATCGAACCACCCGCCGCCCGCATCGGATCGACCACAGCCTGAATGCCGAGGAACGACCCGATCAGGTTGATCCGCAGAATGCGTTCGAGTTCCGCGGCGGAGGTTTCGACGAGCGGTTTGGCGGTGTAGATCGCCGCATTGTTCACCAACACATCGACGCCGCCGAATTCGGTGATCGCGGTCTCGACAGCCGCGGCCCAGTCGGTGGCGCTGGCGACATCGTGGCGAACGAAACGGGCACTGGCACCGATGGATTCGGCGACCGCCTCGCCCTCGGATTCCAGTACATCGGTGAGGACGACGTGTGCGCCCGCGGCGGCGAACAGACGCGCTTCCTGCTCGCCCTGGCCGCGCGCGGCACCGGTGATGAGGGCGACTTTGCCGGTGAGGTCGATCATCTCAGGCTCCTGCGAATTCCGTTGTCCCGGCGCGCTCCGCCGCCTGGCCCTGCCCGATGCTTCCGGCTCGCTCCGCTCCCCTGAAGTGCGGAATGACCTTCTCGCCCCAGTGCCGGATGGTCTCCAGGCACGCCTGCTGCGGCACCGTTCCCATCTGGATCAGGCACAGAATCTCGTCGGCACCGGCCGCCTGCAGCCGCTCGACATAGGCGATGGCGTCCTCCGGGCTGCCGTATGCGTGCTCGGCATTGAAGACCGAGGTGGCCCCGGCCTTGACCGGAATCTTCGCCTCGTGCAGATACGCCACATGTTCATCGGCGGCCTCGCGAATCCTGGCCACCTCGTCCACCGTCGGATCGACGGCCTCGTCCGGCACCGGACCCGCGCCGTACCAGTGCTTGATGGACTGTGCGAAGAACCGCTGCCCGCGCGCGCCGATCTGCTGTGCCTTCTCCCGGTCGTCCAGCACGATCGTCGGGCACAGCGCCGCGAAGTGATCGTTGACCACCGTAGAGACGAACTTCTCCCCGGTCCGTTCAGCAATGGCGGCGTCATAGGTGCGGCGCAGTTCGGCGATCTCTTCCACGCCCGCGAAACCGAGCACCAGCGCGCCGATACCGTAGTCGGCGGCCAGCTTCAGCGTGTCCTTCTTGGTGCACGCCATGAACAGCGGCGGGTGCGGCAACTGCACCGGACGCGGCAGCATCGGATGCGGATCGATATCGAGCAGCTCACCGTGCCATTCGAATTCGCCCTCCGGATCCTGCCAGGCCTTGCCGATAATGCGCAGTGACTCCTCGACCTCCTGATAGGTGCGGTCCGGGTCGACACCGCACATGGAGGTCTCCTGCGGGGTGGCGCCGCGGCCCGCGCCGAGGTTCACCCGCCCGTTGGAGAGCACATCGAGCATGGCCGCGCGTTCGGCCGCGCGCACCGGGTGATTGAAGTTGAACGGCATGCACACCACGCCGTGGCCGATGCGGATCCGCTCGGTGCGTGCGGCGACCCAGGTCAGGAAGATCTCCGGGGCGCTCATATGCGCGTACCACTTCAAGCCGTGATGTTCGACCGCCCAGACGGTGTCGAACCCCATCTCCTCGGCCAGCACGGCCTGTTCGACACAGTCGCGCAATACCTGACGTTCGTGATCGGCCGACGGGTTGGTCATCTGCGCCTCGAAGATCATCGAGAACTTCATGCACTGCCTCCATTTCTCAATATGCCTAGTAGAAATATTTCCGATGCTCTCGTTGAGGTCAGGTGCATGTCTCGGTGGATGGGACTACTCCGGTTCGTGCCGTCCGCGCGCCCATAGCGTCGATATCGCACGCGGCGTTCGAACCGACGCCGGAGAAAGGACGGACCTGAAGTGGGTCGACTCGATGACAAGGTCGCGCTGATCACCGGCGCGGCGCGCGGAATGGGCGCCGAACACGTCCGCCGCTTCATTGCCGAGGGTGCGCGGGTGGTATTCGGCGATGTCCGCGATGAACTGGGCGAACAGCTGGCCGCCGAAACCGGCGCACGCTATCTGCACCACGATGTGACCAGCGAGGCCGACTGGGCGACCGCGGTGCGGACCGCGGTGGACGAGTTCGGCAGGCTCGATGTGCTCGTCAACAATGCCGGTCTGCTGCGGTTCCAACGCATCCCGGAGATGAGCCTGGCCGACTTCACCACGATCATGACCGTGAACGTCACCGGTACCTGGCTCGGCATCAAATCCGCCGCACCCGCGATGACCGCCGGTGGCGCGATCGTGAATATCTCCTCGATCGAGGGATTCGTCGGCGCCGCGGGTCTATCGGCTTACAGCGCAAGCAAATTCGCCATTCGCGGACTGACCAAATCGGCCGCACGCGAACTCGGCGCCAACGGAATCCGGGTCAACTCCATCCATCCCGGCGGCATCGCGACGCCGATGACCGCGGCGGCGGGCTCGGGCGTCGACGGCACTGCCTTCTTCGCCGGACTGCCGATTCCCCGCTGGGGGCAGCCCGGCGAGGTCTCCGAGGCGGCGGTCTTCCTGGCCTCGGATGCCGCGAGCTACTGCACCGGGACCGAACTCGTCATCGACGGCGGCATGCTCACCGGCGCCGGTTACTAGGGAAAGAGAGCCAGATGTCCGAGGAATACAGCTACGACGTCGTGGTCGTCGGCTCGGGTGCGGCGGGTATGACCGCCGCGCTCACTGCCGCCTATCGCGGGCTTTCGGTGGTGCTGATCGAAAAGAGCGCCAACTTCGGCGGTTCCACCGCGCGTTCCGGCGGCGGGGTATGGATTCCGAACAATCCGGTGCTGGTGCGCGAGGGCGTGCCGGACAGCCCGGATCTGGCCCGAGTCTATTTGAAATCCGTTGTCGGCGAGCGTGTTCCGCAAGCCAAACAGGATGCTTTCCTGGACGACGGCCCGCGCATGATGACCTATCTCGGTGCGCGCACCAACCACCTCCAATTCGTCTACGACCGTGGCTATTCCGACTACCATCCGGAACTGCCCGGCGGGTTGGCGCAGGGCCGCAGCATCGAACCGGCGATCATCGACGGACGCCTGCTCGGCGCGGATCTGGAGCTGATCAATCGGCCGACCATGTCCGGACCGAAGGGAATCGCGTTCACCGTCAGCGACTTCCACGATCTGAATATGATCGCGCGGACCTGGAAGGGCAAGCGCACCGCGATGAAGGTCGCTGCCAAGGCGGTGCTGAACCGGATCCGGGGACGACAGCCGCTGAGTCTGGGCAAGGCCCTGGTGGCCCGATTGTGGTTGGCGCTGCGCGACGCGGGGGTGCCGGTCTGGCTGAATACCCCACTCATCGAACTGATCACCGCAGACGATGTGGTGGTCGGGGTGCGCGCCGAGCGCGATGGTGCACCGATCGTCATCCGGGCACGGCGCGGCGTTGTGCTCGCCGCTGGCGGTTTCGAGCACAACCTGGCGATGCGTGAACAGTTCTTCACCGGGCCGGTCAGCACCGACTGGACCGTCGGCGCGACCGAGAATGTCGGCGACGGTATCCGGGCCGGCGAAAAGCTCGGCGCCGCACTGGATCTCATGGACGACGCCTGGTGGGGTCCGTCGGTGCGCAATCCGGACGGACCGCCGTTCTTCTGCCTGGCCGAACGATCCCAGCCCGGCGCGATCATGGTCAATGACGCGGGCGAACGGTTCACCAATGAGTCCGCCAGCTATGTCGATGTGGTGCACACCATGTACGAGCGGCACGCGACGGGTGTCGGTCACGTGCCCGCGCACTTCATCATGGATCAGCGCTTCCGCGATCGATACCTGTTCCTCGGTACCTTTCCGAAACAGGCCATCCCGCAGAAGTATTTCGATGCCGGAATCATCAAGAAGGCCGATACCCTCGCCGAACTCGCCACCGAAATCGGTGTCCCCGCCGACTCCTTGATCGCAACGGTAGAGCGGTTCAACGGTTTCGCGCGTGCCGGGCGCGACGAGGACTTCCATCGCGGTGAATCCGCCTACGACCGCTACTACGGTGATCCCACAGTGCAGCCGAATCCCTGTCTGGCGCCTATCGATAAGGGACCGTTCTACGCGGTCGAGATGGTACCCGGCGATCTGGGTACCAAGGGCGGCCTGGTCACCGACGAACACTCCCGGGTGCTGCGCGCGGACGGCGCGCCGATCGCCGGACTGTATGCGGCGGGCAATAATTCGGCCGCCGTGATGGGCAATAGCTACGCGGGTGCGGGCGCGACCATCGGGCCCGCCATGGTGTTCGGCTTTGTCGCGGCCAACCACATCGCCGATCTCGAAATCCGAGCAGGAGAATGACATGGACAGAGTGACTGGCAAGACGGTCATCGTGACCGGCGCTGCGCGTGGCATGGGTGCGGCATTCGCCCGCCGGCTGGTCGGCGAGGGCGCCTCGGTGGTCGTGGCGGATGTGCTCGCCGACGAGGGCAAGGCGGTGGCCGCCGAACTCGGCGACCGTGCGATGTTCTGTCCCCTCGACGTCACCGACGAAGCTGCCTGGACCGCGGTCGTCGCCGAAGCCGAGCACACCTTCGGCCCGGTCTCCGGACTGGTCAACAATGCGGGCATCGTCCACGTCGATCCGATCGAGCGACTCGCCGAGGCGGATTACCGCCGGGTGATCGATGTGAACCAGGTCGGGGTGTTCCTCGGCATGAAAGCCGTTGTGCCATCGATGCGCCGCGCGGGCGGCGGCTCGATCGTCAATATCTCCTCGATCGGCGGCATCATCGCATTCAGCAATATCCTCGGCTACGTCGCCTCCAAATGGGCGGTGCGTGGGATGACCAAGGCCGCCGCCCAGGAATTCGGCGCCGACGGCATCCGGGTCAATTCGGTACATCCGGGCGTCGTCGCCACCGAAATGACCGCCGACTCCGATCGCTCGAACTCGATGGTGCACGACCAGCCGCTCCCGCGCGCCGCGGCACCGGGCGAGCTGGCCAACCTCGTGCTGTTCCTCATCTCCGATGAGGCCGGTTTCTGCACGGGCTCCGAATTCGTCGCCGATGGCGGCTACACCACCAAATAGCCAAGGACAGCTGCTGTGAAGAACTTTGCCGACAAGGTCGTCGTCATTACCGGCGCGGGCGCGGGCATCGGCCGCGCGCTCGCGCTGGAGCTCGCGGGCCACGGCGCGAAACTGGCATTGTCCGGGCGAAATCTGGCCAATGTCACCGAAACCGCGGTGTTGTGCGAGAAAGCGGGCGCCGAAGCCCGAGCCTACCGACTGGACGTCACCGACCGGGCCGCCGTTTACTCGCACGCCGACGAGGTCCGATCCGATTTCGGACCGGCCAATCTCGTGGTCAACAATGCGGGCGTCTCGCTGACTGCCAATGTCGAGGAGTTGAGCTGGGAAGACTTCGAATGGATCGTCGGCATCAATTTCTGGGGCGTCATGTACGGCACGAAAGCCTTTCTGCCGCAGGTCATCGCGTCCGGCGACGGCCATATCGCCAACGTGTCCAGCATGTTCGGACTCGCTGCCTGCCCGAGCCAGGGCGCTTATAACGCAACCAAATTCGGTATTCGAGGCTTCACCGACGCACTGCGCCAAGAGATGAAGATCGCGGGTCACCCGGTCGGCGTGAGCAGCGTCCATCCCGGCATGATCAAGACCGAAATCGCCTGGAAGGCCCGTGCGGGCGGCGACCGCGACCGCGACGCCCTGGCCGCCAACTTCGATAAACTGGCCAAGACGACACCCGAATCCGCCGCGAAAACCATCGTGCGCGGCATCCGAAAGGACAAGGCCAAGATTCTCATCGGCGCCGATGCCCGCGTAATCGATTTGCTGCCACGGATTTTCGGCTCCGGCTATCAGCGCATCCTGACCGCGCAGATGAAGAAGGAAGTCGAATGAGGCCATGACCCGAATCGGCATGCCGGTGCCCTACGTCGACGGACTCGCCACCTCCGGCACCTTCCTGTGCGAGTTCGCCGCGGCACTCGAGGAGTGCGGCGCCGAATCGGTCTGGACCGTCGAACATATTGTGGTAGCAGAGGACGCTGTATCCGTATTCCGAGGACGGTCACATGCCGGGCCCGGAATCGGCCGTCCCGATGACCGATCCGCTGGAGACGATCGCATTCCTAGCCGGAGCGTCCAACACGCCGCTGAATCCGATTGCCGCACAGCATGCTCCGTTTGCAGGAAGATGAATCAAGCGAACCCTCTTGCTGCGCGTTCGTCCCGACACGTCCGAGGATATCCGCGCGCGATTCGAGGCGGATCCGACCGCCGTGCCCGCACATGTCACCGCCATCCGCTCCTGGGCGCTCAGCCGCGTCGACACCGCGCGGCAACCCGCGACGCCGTGGACGCATGTGTGGGAACAGGAATTCACCGACCCTGACGGCCGCAACGGCGAATATCTGCTGCATCCCTACCACTGGACCCATGTCGACCGCTGGTTCGACGCCGAAATCCCGAGCGCCATCATCGAACCCGTGATCGCTCACCTATTCCGCTGGGCGAACGAGCCGATACTCCGCCGACGCCGCCGCCGACGTCGTACGGATATGATTCCGCGCGAACAACTTTAAGGACCTGGCGGTCATCGTCGCCGCGCCATACGGCACCCCGAGCCCGATGGCCCGAAACGCCGCGCGCCGTTACGGTTGCTGCGACGGGTTCCATAGCCGCGCAAGGCTTTCCAGAGCCATATCGCTGATTGCATTCGACATCATTTCCACATCCGGACAAATCGCGTCGATCGACGTGCCGATGATGTCATGGCTATGTGGAGAAGATGGGTCTCCAACTGATTGCGACTCCGTGAAACCGCCGACACCTACGCCGGACGCGCGCCGATGGCCGCCGTGTGGGTCGAGTTGGGCGCATCCTGCTGACCGAGACGGCGGGTATGCCTAGGCCGGGCCGGGCGGCAGGCTGAAATCGGGCTGCCCGCGGCGTGCGCTGCCGGGTTGCGCCAATTGCCGGGGCGTTCGGAGGGCTGTGCTAGCGGCGCAGTGATCCGCCCTTGTCATGCGCTGGGTGCGCGGTGGCTGTCGATGACCGAAGGAGTGTTATGACGATCGGAGTGGAGCCGGTGCAGCGACCGGAGGCCGCCTTCGGGAGGGCCGGTGCCGATGGCTCGGTCGTTGTGGAGCTCGACGGAGCGTGCGGACTTTCGCGGGAGCGGATCGGAGGTAAGGCGTGGAGCGTCGATCATATGCACGGGTTGGGCTTGCCGGTGCCACCCGCATTCGTGTTGACGACCGAGGCCTGGGCGGAATTCGGGGCCAACGGTGGAGTGCTCGGCGCGCAGATCTGGGCGGGGGTGCGCGACGGTATCGCCGCGCTGGAACGCGGGACGGGGCGGCGGTTCGGGGACGCGGAGCGTCCATTGCTGGTGTCGGTGCGGTCCGGTGCCGCGGTGAGCATGCCGGGGATGATGGATACCGTACTCAATCTGGGGATGAACGACTCGGTCGAGCGAGCGTTGACCGCCGAGACGCGAAATCCCGGATACGCCGGTGATACTCGACGGCGGTTCGTCACCCAGTATCGGGAGATCGTGCTCGGTGATCCGAACGGCGTCGTGCCGGAGGATCCGTGGGAGCAATTGCGTGGTGCGGTCACCGCGGTATTCCGCTCGTGGGATTCCGCTCGGGCCAAGACCTATCGGCGTACCCGAGGTGTATCCGATGCGCTCGGTACGGCGGTCACGGTGCAGGCCATGGTGTTCGGGAATCTCGACGCGCTCTCGGGGACCGGCGTGCTGTTCAGCCGGAATCCGAATACCGGCGCGCGTGCGGTCTTCGGCGAATGGTTGATCGGCGGCCAGGGTGAAGATGTCGTCTCCGGACGCACCACCCCGCGACCGCTCGACGAACTCGCGGTGACACTGCCCGAGGCGCACCGCCAACTGCTCGCCGCGGCCGAACTGCTCGAGCGCGATGGCCGCGATATCCAGGACATCGAATTCACCGTCGAATCCGGCCGCCTGTGGCTGTTGCAGTCTCGACCGGCGAAACGCTCTGCGCGCGCTGCGGTTCGCGCCGCCGTCGCCATGGTCGATGAGGGGCTCATCGATGCGGACGAGGCATTGCGCCGGGTCGCGGCCGACCAGGTGCGGACCGTCCTGCTGCCCGCATCGGGTGACGACACCGGGCTGCGCCCGCTGGCCCAGGGCGAATCGGCATGTCCTGGACTTGCTTCCGGCATCGTGGTCACCGATCCCGACGAAGCCGAAACCCGTTCGGCCGCAGGCGAGCAGGTGATCTTGGCACGTCCGACCACCAGCCCGGACGATCTGCACGGGATGATCGCGGCACAGGCCATCGTCACCGAGCTCGGCGGGGCCACCTCGCATGCCGCACTGGTCAGTCGGGAGCTGGGCCGTCCGTGCGTAGTCGGCTGCGGCGCAGGGGTTGTCGAGGCATTAACCGGTCGCCTCGTCACCGTGGACGGCGGGGCGGGCACCGTCTGGCCGGGACAGGTGAGCGGGAAGGCGGTGGACGCCTCGGTGATCGAGGATATCGAGCGACTCGCCGGATGGGCGCAAGTCGACTCGGTCGCGCTGCCCGCATTCCTGTCGACACGAACCGAAGACCGCGCACCGGCAACAGATTCCGATCCGGCGTGCTTACCGATGTCTCAGGAAGCCAACCGCAACAAGGTCTCCGAACTCGCGGTGCTTCGCCTGATCGGCATCAAGGGTCGAGTGAAACCGGACGCCATCGCCGCGAGCTTGACGATCGCCGAAGCCGAAGCCGAATCGCGCACTGCCGATTTCGTGACGCGCGGGCTATGCGCCAGCACACCCGTCGGCATCCGCCTGACCCCACAGGGCCGCGAACAACTCGACCGGCTCCTCGAACACGAGCGGGCCGATCTCGACCGGAGCGTCCTCGCCGCGGCCTACGCTGAATTCTGCGAGTTCAATACCGAGCTGAAGGCGGTGATCACGGCCTGGCAGATGAAGGATGCGAGCACGGTGAACGATCACTCCGACAACACCTATGACGCGGCGGTTCTCGCGCGCTTGACCGCACTACACCATGGCATCGGTCCCATGGTCGAACGCATCGGCACCATCGCGCCGCGCCTGGCGCCCTACACCGGTCGCCTGGCCCGCGCCGTCGAGCGGATGAACGGCGGCGACCACAGCTGGGTGGCTCGACCGATCATGGACAGCTATCACACGGTGTGGTTCGAATTGCACGAGGACCTGATCGGTCTGTGCGGTCTGAGCCGTGCCGACGAAGCCGCCGCGGGCCGAGCCCACTAGCGCGATGTTCACCGACAATGCCCAGCGGCGATGGGTAGAGTTCGCCCAGATCGACAATGTCCGTGACCTCGGCGGGCTCCCGGTGATCGGCGGCGGCACAACCAGATTCGGCGTCGTCTACCGCTCGAGCACTCCGCAGCATCTCACCGCGGCCGATATGGCCCTCCTGACCGGCCCGATCGGCCTGCGCACGCTGATCGACCTACGCAACCCGGACGAGGTGCGCCGCGAGGGCTATGGACGACTGACCGGTAACGCGGCGGTGCGCATGGTGAATCTGCCGGTGCGCAAGGCGACCGATGCCGTCGCGACCCCTGCCGATCTGGTTCCCGACGGCAGACACTACGACCTGGTCGCCCTCTACCGCGAACTCCTTACCGGCAGTGGCGAATCCATTGTCGCGGCGGTCCGCTTGCTCGGCGATGCCGAGCGGCACTCTGTCTTCTTCCATTGCGCCGCAGGCAAAGACCGCACCGGCGTCCTCGCGGCCGTGGTGCTCGATGCGGTAGGTGTCCCAACGGAGGCCATCGCCGCGGATTACGCCCTCACCGGCGAACGCCTGGAACGCATCCGCGAACGCCTGGACGCGCTGCCGTCGTACCACGGGCTGCCGCCGGTCCGCACCGGCATCCTCGGGGTCGATCCGGAGGTGATCATCGGATTCCTCGACGAATTGCGTACCACGCACGGCGGCGCGGCCGAATGGTTGCGCACCAACGGATTATCCGCCGCGGAGCTCGTCCGACTCCGCGCGGTGCTCGTAGCCGCCGCCTAGCCTCCATTGGGGAGAACTGTTCACCCGGAATTACCGGCGCAGGTCCAGTATGGTCACCAGCGTGCACGACGATGTCGACTACGCAAAGCTGGCCACTCCCGCCGAAAAGAAGAAGTTCGCCAAGCAGAACAGCTTGATGTATGGCGGGCTGATCGCCATCGGCGTTGTCATCCTACAGGGTTTCCTAACTGCCTCACCGCTAGGCGTATCCGGCCGGATCTCTCTGATCGCCTTCGCGATCTCGCTGCCATTGCTCGCGGTGCTGCTGATGCTCGACGAATGGCAGTCGGGTGAACAGGCGCCGAGCCCGAGCGTGACCGATGACGCGGCCAAAGCCATTGCCCTGCTCAGCTCGCTCGTCGGTGTCATCGCGGCGTTCTGGCATATCGACTGGAGCGCGGGCGTCGCGGTGATCGCGGCCGGAGTGGTCGCGCTCGGAGTCTACGGAACCCATTTCAGCAGTACGAGTTTCAGTCAGGCGATACTGCGGCGCAACCAGCAGCGCGCCGCCGCGACTCCGTCGACCGCATCTGCGACGGCAACGCCGCAACCGACAGCACCCCAGCCACCGGTTCCTCAGTCCACTGCGTCCCAAGCGACAGCGGACCAGCCCGAGACGCCCCAGATCACAACGCCCGAGACAACGGCGACCGAGGCTGCCGCATCCGAACCAACAACGGACCAGCCCGAAGACACCCACACCACAACGCCCGAGCCCCCGGCATCCGAACCCACGACGACCGAGGCTGCCGCATCCGAACCAACGACAGACCAGCCCGAAAACACCCACACCACAACGCCCGAGCCAACAACACCCGAGCCCCCGGCATCCGAACCCACGACGACCGAGGCTGCCGCATCCGAACCACCAGTTCCTCAGTCCACTGCGTCCCAGTCGACAACCGACCAGCCTGAGACCACCGAGACCACAACGTCCGAGCCAACAACACCCGAGTCCGAGCCCACGACACCCGAGTCCGCAGCTCCGGACGCGAAAAAACCCGATGCCACGGCGCAGCCGACAACGCCCTAGACGGCCGAGAACGAATCCGATGCCGATGCCGCGCGCCTGCGTACAGCGGGCGCGGGCTTAGGTCTGGACCTTTGCGCTGATCGCGGAGTGGACGGCCATCCAGCGCCGACGGCACTCGCGCCCGTGGCACCCAACGCCGACGACACCCGTCCCAGCGCCCAAGCCGACGACGCCTGGGACCGCAGCGTCCGAACCGACAACACCCGACTCCACGGCATCCGAGCCGACAAACCCGAGCCCACAGCACCCAAACCACAAGACCCGAGCGCGCCCACGACACAACTCCCAACCGACAACACCTCGGCCCCAGCTCGCGAACCGACAACGCCGGACGGAAATCCATACGGCAGTTCCCAGACCTCACCTCGGCGAGGTCCGCACACGTCATGATGAGCGGTATGGCAACGCGCGAAGTAGTGAGAGCAGGCGCGTTCACGCGGATCTACAACCCCAGCGACGGTGCACTCCACCCCTGGTACATCAACGACCACACCATCGTTCGCGACGAATCCGGCCGCTGGCACCTCTTCGGCATCACCCACCCCGAACCCGCCGACCCGTTCGACGAAACCGAATTCGCCCACGCCACCGCACACCAGCTCCACGGACCGTGGACCAAGCGACGGTCTGCCCTGACCGTCGATCCCGACTACGGCGAAACACATCTGTGGGCACCGCATGTCATCGGCGTCGACAACCGCTACTACATGTTCTACGCGGGCGGCGGCACCGACCGCGCCGCCACCACCATCAACCTCGCCACCTCGACCGACCTGTTCCGCTGGAGCCGCAGCAGGGCCGGGCCGCTGTTCCGCGACGGCTACGACGCCAGGGATCCGATGGTCTTACGCGTCGGCGAGAAATGGGTCATGTACTACTGCGCCACCAGCACACCGAGTGGCGGACACCACGTAGTCGCCTATCGCACCAGCGGCGATCTCGTGCACTGGGGCGAGCGCCACATCGCATATACCGATCCCACCATCGGCACCGAAGCGGGCAATACCGAGTCACCGTTCGTGGTGCACCACGGCGGCTGGTGGTACCTGTTCATCGGCCCGCGCCCGCATTACGTCGGCACCGATGTGTTCCGCAGCGACACCCCGTTCCGGTTCCGCATCGGCGACAAGGTCGGCCATATCGCGTCTCACGCCGCCGAACTCGTCCGGGACGACGACCGCTGGTGGATCACCAGCGCGGGCTGGGCCCAGGGCGGGGTCCACCTCGCGCCGCTCGCCTTCCCGACCGCGCACACCGTCACCGCGGCCGTTCCCCGCTGAGCGATCGCACCATACCGGCCACCAGTGCCCTGATCTGCTCGAATGACCCTTCCGAAACCGCGGGCGCGCCGACCACCGTGCGCATCACCCCCAGACCGAGCAGCAGCGCACCGATCAACTCCGCACGCAGGGCACCGTCCGCACCACCCAGACGGGCGGCCATCTCGCGCAGGTAGCCATCGCAGAGTTGGGCGCGCAACTGGTCGCGCACGACTTCATGACCGGCCGATCGCAGACCGGCCACCAATGGATGCTCACCGCCGAATTCGGGCCAGTCCTCGAAGACGACATCGCGCAGCAGGGCATCCGCGATCGATACGACGGGTCGATGTCGCTCGCCCGCAACGCCTTTCGGGATCTCGATATACATCGCCTCGGCATACAGCTGCTCCTTGGAGCCGAAGTACCGGAATACCAGCGCCGGATCGACGCCCACATCACCGGCGATATCGCGGACTCCGGTGCGGTCGAATCCGGTCGTGGCGAATCGGATCCGGGCCGCGTCCAGGAGTGCGGATCGGGTGGCGGCACGGTCGCGCCGACGGCGCGGCGCTGCGGTTTCGGTCATCTAGTCACCATAAGTCACCAATTGTTGACTTGTGTAGCGAAGCCTTCCTAGCCTCGATGTCATCGGCCGATGACTCATCCGAAAACGATTCGAGGAGACGCGATTCGATGCGCACCTACGTAATAACCGGCGGTACCGACGGCATGGGCAAGGGTCTGGGCCTGCACTTCCTCGGCCGTGGCGACCAGGTGCTCGCGGTGGCCAGCGGCGCGGTCAAAGGCGCCCGATTCCTGCGTGACGCCGCCGAACTCGGCGCCGCCGACCGGGCGAGCTTCATCCAGGCCGACCTCAGCACGCTCACCGGAATGCACAAGGTCATCGCGGAAGTCGCGGCGGTCACCGATACCGTCGACGGCGTCGTCTTCGGCGCGCAGAACTTCCGGTCCGAACGTCAGGAGACCGCCGACGGCTTCGAATACACCTTCGCCCTGGCCTACTTGAGCCGCTATGTCATCGGACACGGACTCTTCGATGCACTGGAACGCGCCGACGCCCCCGTCATCATGAATATCGCGGGTCCAGGCGGACTGCCCGGCACCATCGAATGGGACGACCTGCAGCTGCGTACCGGCTTTCGCGGCATGCGCGCGGCCATGCAGTCCTCGCGCTGCATCGACCTGCTCGGCGTGGCATTTCCGCAACGCCATCCGAGGGCCCGCACGCGATATGTGCTCTACAACCCGCTGATGGTGCGCACCGCCATGGCCGACCCGCTGCCGACGGCGCACCGCATCCTCACCAAGGCGTGGCTGCTGGTCGCCGGTCAACCAGTGCGCAAGGCCATCGTTCCCATCGCCGAACTGATCGACCATCCGCCGACCGAACCCGTCGCCGCGTTCCGACGCCGCACCCGACTAGCCCTGGCGGGCACGGACTTCGATCCGGACCGCGCCCGGCGACTCGATGCGATCACCGCCGAGTTGGTCGACCAACGGGTCACCGGCGGATAACGACCCAGCACCCGCTCATCCGAAGCCGACCACGGGCGACCCCCTTCGGCACATAATCCTGGAGGGGGCCTGCGCGTTGGGAGGCGGTCGGAATGGCGCGGATCGGGGTCATGAGCGTGTCCGACGGGCGTGATTATGTGCATGCCGGGATCGCGGAGTTCATCGAGTCGACCGAGGATCGGCTGGTCACCGCATTGCGGGGGGCCGGGCATGAGGTGATCCGCGGCGCGGCGCCGATCAGTACGAACGCACTGGCCGGCTCGGTGGCCCGTGAAGTGGCCGCCGCCGGTGTGGATCTCACCGTGCTGCACTACGCGGTCTGGGCGTTCCCGCACTTCACCATGTTGGCCGCGGGTGCGACACCGGGTCCGCTGCTGCTGCTGTCCAATATCGATCCGGTGCAACCGGGCATGGTCGGCATGCTGGCGGCGGGCGGTGCGCTGGATCAGATCGGCCGCGCACACACCCGGCTGTGGGGCGACCCGGCCGATACCGAGCTGGTCGAGGCCATCGGTTATCGGGCGACCGCGGCCGCCGCCGTATCGAGCTTGCGCGGTAGCACTTTCGGACGCTTCGGCGGCCGACCCATGGGGATGAATACCGCCGTGGCCAATACCGATCAGTGGCAGCGCCAGTTCGGCATCGATGTCGAGGAGATCGACCAGTGGGAGATAGTCCGCCGCGCCGAGCAGGCCGACGCCGGTGAGGCCAAAGGTGCGCGAGAGTGGTTGGAGCGCAATACCGCCGGTGTGCACTACGACGGCGTGAAACTCACTCCGGAATTGCTGGAACGCCAGATTCGCTCGTATCTTGCCGTGCGCGAGTTGATCGACGAATGGCGGCTGGACTTCTCGGGTATCAAAGGTCAGCCCGAGCTGACCCAATACTTCGCCACGATGGACATCACCGAGGCGTTTCTGAATGACCCCTACGATTGGAACGGCGCCAAACAGCCCCATGTGTGCGCGACCGAAGCTGATATGGACGGCGCACTCACCATGCGGCTGCTACAGCAGATCGCGGGCACCCCGGTGCTTTTCGCCGATGTCCGGCATTATCACGCGGACCGCGATATCTGGGATCTGTGCAATTCGGGCCAGCACGCCACCTGGTTCGCCGCCCGCAGCGACGAGCCGACCGAGAATCTCGCCAACGTACATCTGTATCCGGAGGTGTTCTTCTTCCCGGCGGGTGGTGCCTCGGTGCACCATCTGGCCGCGCCTGGCCGGATGACCCTGGCCCGCCTCACCCGCAAGGACGGCGACTATCGAATGCAGTTGATGCTTGGCGACTTCGAAACCTATGACCAGGCGACCAATGAATCACTGATGAAACAGTCCACCTGGGAATGGCCACATGCGTTCGCCCGGTTGGACGCAGCGGCCGAAGACTTCCTGTCCCGCTTCGGTGCCAACCATATTCACGCCGTCCCGGGCGACCATCGTGCCACCATCCGGGCCGCCTGCGACCTCCTCGATATCACCCTCGACGAGTTCACCCGATGACGAGCGCACTCCTCGGCGTCGATGTCGGGACCGCCAACTGGCGGCGCAGCAGCACCGCTCCGCTCATCTCCCGTAAAGCCGCTGCCTATGCGAGGATGCGGGGTTGCCTACAACACAGCTATTGCGAGGACCTCGATGCCGACAATGACCGTGACCCGGACCAATTTCGATGCGACCGTCGCGAACAGCTATATGGTGCTGATCGATTGGGGTGCGCCGTGGTGTGAGCCGTCGCGGCGATTCGCCGAAGTCTTCGCGGCGTCCGCGGATCTGCACCCCGAAATCGTCTACGGCACAGTGGATATCGATGTCGAGCAGCAGCTGACCGAAATGGCCGGGGTCTGCGCCTACCCGACGCTCATGGCCTTCCGCGAGGGCCTACTGGTCTATTCCGAGGCCGGTGCCATGTCCGCCGAAACCATGGAGGAATTGGTACAGCAGATCCGCTGGCTGGATATGGATCAATTCCGGCGCGAGCTCGCCCAGCTCTCGGCCAGCGTCTCGGTCGGCGAACCCGAACAGCCGCCGACCACCTTCTCCTACCAGAAGCGCGCGGGCCACGCCGCCGTCACCGACCGATACGGCTGGCCTGGGCTGTGACCGTCCCAGGGTCGGCATCGGAACTCTGGCGGCTCGACGCCGCACGGACCCGCTCCATCAGCGCGGAGAATCCGACCGGCTCCCCCGGTGCCGGGGCCCGCGCGATCGAGGGCACCGGCGCACACGCCGCGCGGCGGCTCGGTCCCGGCTGGAAAATCTCGCCGTCCATTCACCTGGACGCGGGCGAAACCGCAACGCTCGCAGATATTTCCGGCTCCGGCGTGTTGCGGCACTGCTGGCTCACCACCGACCGCGGGGCGCTGCGGCTACTCACGCTGCGCATATACTGGGACGACGAACCGGAGCCATCGATCGACCTGCCGCTCGGTGATTTCTTCTGCAACGGCTGGGACGAACTGGCGCTGGTGCGGTCCGAGATGGTGGTCGTCGCTCCAGCCGGTGGTCTGAATGGCTTCTGGCCCATGCCTTTTCGTGATCGAGCCAGGATCACGCTGCACAACGGCAGTGACGGTTCGGTGCCGGTCTACTACCAATTCACCTATACCGAGGAGGAAGTCCCCGACTCCGCCGGATATCTGCACGCGCTACGGCGTCACAGCACACCGCTCGGCACACCCGCCGTGCACACAATTCTCGACGCGGTGCCGGGTCCCGGCCGATATGTCGGCACCTACCTCGCGATTCGGCCCGGCGCACCGGGCTGGTGGGGCGAGGGCGAGCTGAAGTTCTACCTCGACGGCGACACCACCCATCCCACCCTGTGCGGCACCGGTACCGAGGATTACTTCGGTGGCGCATGGAATTTCGACCTCGACGGCACCTATCGCACGTATTCGACGGCCTATCTCGGCCTACACCAGGTGCTGCCGCACGATGAGATCTACCAGCCGCATCAGCGCTTCGGGATGTATCGCTGGCATATTCGCGATCCGATCTGCTTCCAGCAGGACTTGCGCGTGACGATTCAGGCACTCGGCTGGCACGACGACGGCACCTATCTGCCGCTGACGGACGCCGATATCGCGACGACGGCGCTGTGGTACCAGAGCCACCTAGTCTCGGTCTAACTCGTCGTCATTCGGCAGTTCCATGGCGAGCAGCTCGTCCGCCCGGCTCAGCGCATCGTCCATCGCCGACTCGATGCCGTCCATGACCGAAAGTCCATCCAGCAGGCCGGATAATTCGCGTCGGGTGGCTTCCAATTCCGCAACAGCCGGGTCGACGCGATACCACCCGACACCGTCACGCCACCAGACATTTTCATCGATCCACGCCCACATGACATCGCGCACGAGCTTGGCATCGGGGGTGTACATCTGGAAGCACTCGTCCGATCCGGTGGCGCGGTGCTCGAGTTCGTATACGCCATCGGGGAGCAGGCGAGCCTGAATGTAGGCGTCGCCGCGTTCCACCACGATGGCCGGATATTTCGAGTCGGGTGATTCGCGCAGCAGGTCGTCCAGCAGCGGATCCGTCAGGGCGGGCAGTGTGGTTCCGTCGCCCGTGCGGACGTACACGTCGGCGTGCCGGTCCGGGTCGTCGTTCACCGCGCCAGTCTGCCTCATCCGGAAATCGGTGCTACGGCGGGGCGAAATACGACGGAACGCCGGTGTTCGGGTGCAAGGTAGTTGCTATGCGCGCGGTCGTGATCGAGACGCCTGGAAAATTCGCCGTACAGAATGTGCCGGATCCGACGCCAAGGGCCGGTCAGGTCGTGGTGCGGGTAGATGCGGTGGGGATCTGCGGCACCGACGTGCATATTGCCGATGGCGAATTCCCGCCGACGCCGTATCCGATCGTGCCCGGCCACGAGTTCGCCGGTGCGGTGGTGGCGCTGGGCACCGGCGTCGATGGGGTTCGGATCGACGATCTTGTCGCGGTGGACCCATCGTTGTTCTGCGGCGCGTGCCATTACTGCGTCATCGGGCGCGGGAATCTGTGCGAACACTGGGGCGCGATCGGCGACACCGTCGATGGGGCGATGGCCGAATACGTCGCGGTGCCCGCCGCGAACTGCTATCGGCTGCCCGAGGAGCTGTCGACCACGCACGGTGCGCTCGTCGAGCCGTTGTCGTGTGCGGTACATGCGTTCGATATGCTGCCGCGCACGCTCGGCACGCACTATCTGCTCTACGGCGCGGGCACCATGGGGCTGCTGATGTTGCAGCTGGCGCGGGTCGGCGGGGCCGCGTCGGTGTCGGTGGTCGACGTGAATACCGCGCGGCTCGCGGCGGCACGCGAGCTCGGCGCGGATGCCACCGCGACCTCGGCCGACGAATTCGACCGCCCACCGGGCTGGGAGGTGGTCATCGACTGTACCGGCGCGATCGCCGCCATCGAGGACGGACTCGGCCGGGTGCGCAGGGGCGGGGTGTTCCAGCAGTTCGGGGTGGCGCCGGGCACGGCGACCGCATCGATCTCGCCGTTCCGGATCTACAACGACGAGATCACTATTGTGGGTTCGATGGCGGTGCTGCACAGTTTCGGTCGCGCGGTGGAGCTCATGGGCAAGGGCGTGATCGCCGCGGACACCATGATCACCCACAGCCTCGGATTGGCCGAATTCGACGACGCGCTACAAACGTTCCGCGCTGGCACCGGCCGCAAGATCCAGCTCAGGCCGGGTACCTGATGGCCATCGTCGCGGGAGTGGACAGCTCCACCCAGTCGTGCAAGGTCGTGCTGTGCGATGCGGATACCGGCGAGATTCTGGACCAGGCGCGCGCCCCGCACCCGGACGGCACCGCGGTACCCGCAGAATCCTGGTGGCAGGCACTGTGTACAGCGGGCGACGGGTTGTTGGACAGAGCCGATGCGGTGGCGATCGCGGGCCAGCAGCACGGGTTGGTCGCACTGGACACCGATGGTCGGCCGGTCCGGGATGCGCTGCTGTGGAACGATACCCGCTCCGCCGCTGCGGCCCAAGAGTTGATCGCCGAACTCGGCGGCCCGCAGGTCTGGGCCGATGCCGTCGGCAGTGTGCCACTGGCCGCATTCACCGTCACCAAGCTGCGGTGGCTGGCCGATCACGAACCCGAGGCCGCCGACCGCACCCACCGGGTGCTGCTGCCGCACGACTATCTGACCTGGCGACTACGGGGTGGGCCGTCGGATCCCACCGTCGAACCGACCACCGATCGCGGCGAGGCCTCGGGCACCGGCTACTGGTCACCCGCGACCGGCCGATATCGCGAAGACCTACTCGCCCATGCCTTCCGAGGCCGAACACCGGAACTTCCCCGTGTCGCCGGACCCGCCGAAGCGGTCGGCCAGGCACCCGGCGGCGCCCTCGTCGCGGCGGGCACCGGCGATAATGCCGGTGCCGCACTGGGTTTGGGCATCGCGGACGGCGACGTCGTCATCTCGCTCGGCACCAGCGGTACCGTTTATATCCGCGCCGCCGCCCCCAGTGCCGATGCCACCGGGGCCATTGCCGGATTCGCCGACGCGACCGGCGCATTCCTGCCTTTGGTCTGCACGCTCAACGCCGCTCGCGTACTGGACGCGACCGCCGCACTGCTCGGCGTCGACAGCACGGGCCTGGAAACCCTTGCGCGCCAGGCACCGCCGGGTTCCGATGGTGTCGTCATGCTGCCCTACCTCTCCGGCGAACGCACCCCGAATCTGCCGCAGGCCACCGGCAGTCTGCACGGTTTACGACCGGAAACCCTGCGGCCCAGCCATATTGCACGTGCCGCCGTCGAGGGCATGCTCTGCAATGTGGCCGACGCGCTCGACCACCTGCGCGCCGCCGGAATCCCGATCCAGCGCGTCCTGCTCATCGGCGGTGCGGCCCGCTCCGCTTTGGTCGCCGAACTCACCGCCCAGATCTTCGGGCTCACGGTCACGGTCCCGGAGCCGAATGAGTACGTCGCGCTCGGGGCCGCCCGACAGGCGGCTTGGGCCCTGAGTGGCACCGCGCAGCCGCCGAGTTGGCCCGCCCACACCATCGCCGAGGTCCGTGCGCCGAGCGACGGTGGGGCGATCGGGCGGCGGGTCCGCGCAGCGTACGACAGCGCACGGCAGGCCCTCTACGCTGGATGAACAAGGTGCCGCGGTATAGCGCATTCCGCTCCCAGCCCGTCCGCGTCCTGATCGTGGACGCGGACCGCCTGACCGAAGGCGCTCGCGCCGATATCGCGGTCATCGATCCCTCCGGTTTCGACGGCTCCAGCGGCGCCTATGCCGAAGCCCCCTGCCCCGGTATCGACTGCTTGGACCGCATGGTCAACCGCAATGACAGAGCAGTCGCCGCGACCATTGTCGGTGGTCACCTGGTGTACGAATACGGGGATTTCGCACCGGGTTTCGGCACCACGATCCACGCGGGTACGTTCCTCGCGGCTCGGTGACCTGACGCGCGAGCCTGCACAATAAGCAGCGATTCATCACCACGGTCTACGAGGCGCGTCCGGTGCACGACGCCGGCTGCCGGCTCCGACCTACCAGGTGGCGGAAGTCTCGTGCACCGAACGCCAGAGGTAGCCGTGGTCGGCAACGATCAGTATCGCGGTCACCAAGCGGCGGGTACGTATGTCTCCCACCTGGTTCGCCGCCGTGAACCGCGCACTCACAACCGTCCCACCGCGCGCGAGTTCCTCGATATCGGAGACCTCGATCCCCAACCCCGGCTGCGTATTACGAGCCGACCACACCCCGGCCAACAACGTATCGCGATCGACAACCCGTCCAACCGTGGTCACCGCCGAGAACTGCTCATCCAACGCATTGGCGAACCGATCGAAAACCTTCGGCGGCGCATCCGCCCCCATCCACTCGGCCAGATCCCAATGCAACGCGGCGACCACATCCGCCAAATCTGGATCCACAGCCATCTCGATCTCCACAGCCCCACACCCCAACCGAGATCATATCCACCCCACCGCCACCTCGTCGCGACTTCGCTGTCGGACAAACGTTTACGGTTCCAGCCACGTTGTCTCCGCACCGGGCTCGGGCAGTACCCGACCGCCCTCGACGGCAGACCGGGCCGGGCTGTCCTGGATCACGACCAGAACGTGCTCCCAGCCGACCCCGGCGATATCGGAGGCCGCCGCCGACAGTCGCAACGCCAGATCGGTTGTCGCCTCCTGCGGATGGCCGCGTCGCGCCCAGCCGCTGATCAGCAAGGGCCTCCCCGGTTCCCCACCGACGAAGACGCTGTCCACCGGCAGCTCGGAGAAGACCACGTCGACATAGGCGGGCGGCACTCGATTGACGGCCGCGTGAATTCTGGTGATCTCGGCGGCCAGTGCGGCCTTGATTTCGGCCGTCAGTGTTCCCTGTGCAGTGGTGCAGGTGTGGACGGGCATGTCAGAGCGTGGCCTTCTCCGGTTGCGTGGTCACCACGATCACTGTGGTGATGCCGGATTCCAGGGCGAGCTCGAGCTCCTTCTCGAGGTCTCCAGCGGCGGTGACGTCGACCGCATGGCAGCCCAATCCCCGTGATACGGAGGCGATGTCGAGACCGGGCAGGTCGAGCCCTGGCACACCCGGTGTCTCTTCCAGATCGGCGAAGGATTTGAGGATCGAGTATTCGTGATTGCGCATCACGACGTACACGATCGGCAAATTCTGCTGGACCGCGGTCCACAGACCCTGAGCCGAGTAATTGAACGACCCGTCCCCGATCAGTCCGATCACCGGACGCCGGACACCACGGTCGCGGTCACCGAGCGCGACGCCGACCGCAGCCGGCACGGCCCAGCCGATACCACCACTGGCAGTGGCGAAGAACGAGTCGGGCTCGACGGTCGGCAGCCACTCGGCATGTTGGGCCATGGTCGAGGTGGACTCGTTGACGTAGACGGCGTGCTCCGGACGAACCATCTCGAGAGCCGCGTAGACCTCGGCCGGCGTCAGCGGACTGCTCGGCTTTTCCGGCAGCTTCCTGGGACGCGGCATGGGCTGCGGCTGCGCGCGGCCGCTGCCGTCACCCACCAACTCGGTGAGGAGTTCGATCGACAGCCGGGCATCGCCGAGGAGGCTGTCACCGACACGGGCAGCTGCGGCAATCGCCGGATCGTCGGTGATCTGCAACAGTTCCGTCCCGGCCGGGAGGATGTCGCCGGGCACATAGGGGTAGTAGCGGAAGACCTCGGCACCGATGACCACCACGAGATCGTGGCCGGCGAGCCGCTCACCGACGGCCTTGACCGACATCCCGACCGAACCCTGGTACAAGGGGTGGTCCTCGGGGAAGGAGGCGCGGTCCGGAAGTGGCGGACTGTAGACCGCGGCCTGCAATTTCTCGGCCAGCGCGATGCCGGCCTGCCATCCTTGGGCGCGATCTACGTCGGGCCCGAGGATCAGGGCCGGCCGCTGACTCATGGTGATGCGCGCGGCGAAGCGCCGCAGGCGCTCGGTATCGGGTGCATAGGCCCTGCTGACATCACGCACTACGGCAGGCCCTGGCAGCGGCTGGTTCCAGTCGTCGAGCGGGATGGACAGAAACACCGGTCCCGCGGGCGGCTGCACGGCCATCGCGTAGGCACGCATGAACGCCTCGGGTACGGCCTCGGCGCGCGCGGGCTCGTAGGACCACTTCACCCACGGCCTCGGCATGTTCGCGGCGTCGCGGTTACCCAGATACGGCTCGCCGATCAACAGCTCACGGTGTTGTTGGCCGGCCGTGACGATAAGTGGCGTATGCCCGTGGTAGGCCGCGACCAGGTTTCCGATGCTGTTGCCGAGCCCCGCGGAAGAATGCAGGTTCACCAGTGCCGGACGCCGGGTGGTCTGGGCGAACGCATCGGCCATTGCGATAACGGAGGCCTCTTGCAGACCCAGCACATAGGTGAAGTCATCCGGGAAGTTCTTGAGGAAAGTCTCCTCGGTGGATCCCGGATTACCGAAAATGGTCGTCAGACCCAGCGACCTCAGCAAATCGTAGGTCACGCTGTGCACGGTCGATTTCTCGGTCATGGTACTCAGCAGCTCCCTTCGCCAGCGGGCGCCAGCAAACCGGGCGAGCTGTCATCGTGTGCGCACAGGAAATCGGGCCGATGGCCGTTTCTCCAGCCTTTTGCCACACAATCCACGACAGGCTGCCGGCGGCGGGTGTAAGCGCAATGACGTGGACAGACGCTACTCACCGCCGCATTGTGATGTCAAACACACCAGCGGCCACCTCTCGTCCCCGCCGAAGCGGCGACCTCGGCCGGGAGCTGATCGGATCAATGCTCTGACGGCAGTGCGGCGGTGGCGCCTGCTTTGCGACCGAAGAAGGTGGCATCGCCCAGGGAGGTGCCGCTGATGTAGCCCTCGCCGTGAAGGCCGGAGCTGGTCCGGCCTGCTGCGAAAAGGCCGGGGATGGGAGTGCCGTCCAGAGTCAGGACATGGCCCTCGAGAGTGGTATGGAGCCCGCCGAGGGTGAAGACAGAAGCGCCGGTGCCACGCCGGTTACCGGATTCCGAGGGTGGGCGGACACCGGCTTTCACGTCGATGGCAGCCAGCGGGGGTGTCAGTGGGCGCAACCAGCGCGACGCCTTGTGGAAGTCGGGATCGATTCCGCGCGAGGCGAATTCGTTGTATCGGGTGATGGTGGCGGCGAGTGCGCCCGGCGGCAGGGCGAGTTGTTCGTCGAGTTCATCGACGGATGCCGCGACGTGCGTCGGGCGCACACCCCAGCGCTCGCGCTCGGGCACCTCCTCGTAGCCCTGCTCGTCGAGCACCACCCACACGTTCATATCCTGACCGAACAGCGCGGCCTGGCCGATGCGACCGGGATAGGTGTCCTCGTTGACGAAGCGCTGGCCGCGATGGTTGACGATCATGCCGCGCGCGGCGAAACCTGGTATCAGGGAAGCCCCGACCTGACCGGCCGACATATGCCGCACAGCGGCGCCCGCGGCCTGGGCGATGCGGATACCGCTGCCGTCGTCGGTGCCCGCGCTTACCTTGGTGTGGCCGAGCAGCCGTGGCGCGTGGGCGGCGAGCATCTCGTCGTTGTCGACGAAACCGCCGGTGGTGAGCACGCATCCGCGTCGCGCCCGAATGGTGAGCTCCGTGCCGTAGCGTCGGGCCACCATGCCGACCACCGAACCATCCTCGCCGAGAATCAGATTCGTCACATACGTGTCGTATTGTGCTGCCACACCGGCCGATTCGGCCGCCGATACCAGGCAGTCCAGCAGCAGCCGGCCGCCGAAGTCGTTCGCGGTCGGCCGGTGCCCGCGCGGGGCCGGAATGGCGATTTCGGTGAACGGCCAACTGTTTTCGCCGAGCCACATGAGCCCGTCATCGGTCGGCGGCACCCACGTGGGAGCATCCCAGAGACTGGGTTTGAACGGCACGCCGCGATCGGCGAGCCAGTGGAAATGCGCCACGCTGTGCTCGCTGTAGTGCACGATCTTCGCCGCATCCGCACCCGGCCCGAGTGCCGCCACCAGAAATGCCGCCATCTGCTCGGGACTGTCGTCGAATCCGCACGCCCGCTGGATCGGCGTGCCGCCGCCGAGGTAGATCTCACCGCCCGACAACACCGAAGCACCACCAGGCCCACCGGCCCGATCCAGCACCAGCACCTCGGCACCGGACGCCGCCGCCTCGACAGCGGCACAAGCCCCCGCGCAGCCGTACCCGACGACGAGCACGTCGGTCTCGATGTCATAGGACTTCACCTCGGCGGCCGCACGCGGCGCGACCGATTTGCGGACCGTCATGACATCGAGGCTGCCGTGGACGCACCGGACGACGGAATCGATGATCTCGATGGCCGAGCCGGGTACTCCCGTTCAGTGGGACTGGCACCGGTGACCACGTCCCGTACTCGCGATGGTGTGTGAACGGCGTCACGTCCGCGTATTCCGGCGCCAGTGAGGAGAGGAAATCGATGCGGGTCCTGGTCACCGGAATCACCGAGCCGAGCGGTCGCGCGGTGGCGCGCATGTTGTTGGCCGCCGGACACGAAGTGGCCGGGCTCGGCCGCCGGTGGCATCGCTACACCGATCCGCGGGTGCGGTTCACGACCGATCACCGCGACGCCGTCGACGGTTGCGCGAGCGTCGTACATCTGGCTGGCAGCGGACTCGCCGAAATCGCTGCCGCCACGCGCGATGCCGGTGCGCGCATGGTGGTTCCGGTCACCCTCGGTGCCAGGACGGCGGGTCTTTCGGACGCCGAGGCGATGGCGGCGCTGCGCGCCTCGGGTGCGGATAGCGTGCTGGTACGCACGGCACCGATCGCCGGTCGCCGGATCGGCCACGAAACCCGCCGTGCGCTGGAGCCGATCCTCGGTTCGAAGTCCGACAACGGATTCCAACTGCTGCACAGCGACGACCTGGACCGCTTCCTGGTGCTGGCCGCCACCGCACTACCGCCCGGTCCTGGCGAAGACGGGCTCGAAATCATCGAACTCGCGGCTTCCGGCGTGGTCACAACCGACGAGGTACGCAGCATGATGCGCGCTGCCGGTGTACGGTACTCGGCCTGGGTGCCCGGTTGGTCCGCCCGCCAACCGCTCTTGGATCCCACTGTCGCACAGGAGAAGTGGGGCTTCCACTGCGGCTGGACGGCGCGTGAGGTCATTGCCGATCTGGTGCGCGGCATGGTCGGCCGCAAATCCGACGGCGGCGGCTTCCGCACCCGCCGTGGCGCAATCCCCCTGCCCTCTCACGTGATTCCCGCCCGCGCCGCCACCTCGGACAATCATCGGCTCAGCGATGTCGCCCCCGAAGGTCTCGAGGGCGAATTCGACGATCGCGTGGACGAGCGCTACCCGGTACACACCGCAACCAACACCTCCGAAGCACTGCCCGGCCCACTCACACCCCTGACCATCGACCTGCAGGCCGGTGCCATCCGCCTCAGCAACGAGGCCATGGGCGAGATGATCGCACTCGACGGACTCGCCCTGGAGCACTGGACGAGTCGGGTCACCACCGTGCTCGGCCACCACATCTACATCAATGCCTCGATCGGCGTACTCGCCGCCGAGAATATGCCGGGCTGGGATGAGGAGAGCATCCGCCGCGACGCCTACGGCAATATTCCGGCCGAAATCGCGTTGCAACCGCATGGCAAACCGCCGATGCCGACGGGTTTGGCCAGCACCTCGGCGACGGCACGCGCGACCTCGCGCGTCATCGCCACCGCACGCCGCTTCGGCAAGACGGCGGAGCTGATCAATGCCGCCTCTCATGCGGAAGCATTGACCGCGAACGAGATTCGCGCGTTGTCCGATGAGCAGTTGCACGTCCGCGCGCTGCTCTGGCGCGACCGTCTGCACCAGGCGTGGCAGGCCGCGGCAATCGGTGTCATGATGACCGGCGCCGCCACCGCCATCCACGCACGCGGCAAGAATGCGGGCGAGGTTCCGATCGACTTGACTCGATTGGAATCGGCGAAACCCATGCTCGCGGTGGAACGCCTCGCCGAATTCTGCCGCGCCGACACTGATCTCGCCGAGCTGGCGCGCGCCGGTGATATCGATGCGGCACGGGCGAAATCACCCGCCTTCGCCGCCGCCCTCGACGCGGAATTGGCGCAGGTCGGGCACCGTGGTCCCGGTGAATGCGAGCTGATCAACCCGACATTCGGCGACCGCCCCGCTCTGTTGGTGAGCGCCGCCGCCCGCGCCGCGCAAATGCCCGCGCCCAAGCGCGAATCCGTTGATCCATCACCGAGTCGCACCGCCAGGATGGCCGCCGGGGCCACCGTAGCTCGGGAACGCGCACGCGACGGTGTCGTCCGGATCACCCACTGCCTGCGGCTTGCGGTGCGCGAGCGGGCCGATCGCCTCGTTCGCGCCGGTCGGCTATGCGAACCCGACGATGCCTGCTATCTGACGCTGGACGAAATCTTCTGTCTCCCAGTGGATGTGACTGACAAAGTGGCCCGCAGGCGCGCGGAGCGCATTCGGCTGCAAACCATCAGGATGCCCGATGTCATTGCCGGACAATGGGAACCGGTCCCGGACGCGGCGGCGCTCACCGCCGACGAAAGCCTGACCGGCATCGGCGTCTGCGCCGGTGTGGTGGAGGGCCGGGTGAAGCTGGTGCTGTCGCTGGATGACGATATCGAGCCCGGCGACATCCTGGTCGCCGCGGTGACCGATACCGGCCATACCGCCATGTTCGCGTACGCCGCCGCGGTGATCACCGATATCGGTGGCTCCGCATCACATGCCGCGATCGTCGCCCGTGAATTCGGCATTCCCTGTGTCGTCGACACCAAGACCGCGACTGCCCGTCTCGCCGACGGCCAGCGTGTGCGTGTGGACGGCGCGGCCGGCACGGTCACACTGCTGGCCGACTGACTTTCATGGACTCCAATGACAATTTGGCGGCCGGGAACAAGGCGCTGCTGGACGGGCTCCTCGCCCAGGGTCTGGTGGCCGATCGCACGCTGTGGGAGCCGATCCTCGGCGGGCAGCGTGAATTCCTGGACGCGGCATTCGACCAGGTCCAGGCATCCCACGGCTCGTTCGACCGCTTCCGCACCGATGGACTCGGGATCGACGGCGCGACGCTCGACGCGCTGCGGTCGAAGCTGCTGACCGGACACTGAGATCGGGGCCGTTGTCACCGCGCAGGTGGTACCGGCCCTGTGATCTCTCTGCCGCGTCGCCGCGCAGACTTCCCGCGGGTAGCGTTCGGCCGCACAACACCAGCAGCAGATCCTGAGCCGTAGCTGAAATCGCGATCGTCGGCTCGCAGTTCGATCCCGCGCAGATCGACGCCGAAGAAGTCGACACTCTTCGGCAAGAGCGCGCCGAGCCCAATCCGCATGCGCTCGGCCGGAATTACGCGCCCGAGCCCGAGCGCGACGGTGATATCCAGACCGTGGATCAAGATCAGGTGGACATGTTGGTGGGGGCTTCTCGTGTTTTGCCGCCATGGTTTCCACCTGATCCTCCGTCCAGTCTGGGGCTCGAGGGGGGGTGGGGGAGTTGGTTCCCAAGAGTGGCAAGGGAATCACTTTGCGTGGGGGGCGGGGGGAGGCAACCATGCAATTCGCTGGTGTTCGGCGGGTTGCGCGGGAAGGTGAGACGGGTGCGGCTGATCATGATCGACGATGACGCCGATGGCGCTGCAACCTTGGCGCAGGGGCTCGAACTGCACGGTCATCAGGTGGAGCGCAAGCATCGCGGGGCCGACTTGCTCCTCGCACACCATGGCTATCACGCCGTTATCCTCGATGTGGGGCTGCCGGATATGGACGGGTTGCAGGTACTGCGCAAATTGCGCGAGGTGAGTTCGGTGCCGGTGGTGATCCTCGGCGAACACGACGATGAGCGTTCGATTGTGCTCGGACTGCACAGCGGCGCCGACGACTATCTCGTCAAACCCGCGCGCGTCGGTGAGTTGGCCGCGCGGCTCGAGGCCGTTACGCGACGGGTCGGCGTTGCCAGTATCGCCCGGGGTAAGACGGTGACCGCCGAGGATGTTCGCGTAGATCTGGCGGCGCGACGGGTGGAGGTGGCCGGGGAATTGGTGCCGCTCACCCGGCTCGAGTTCGAATTGCTGCGGGTCTTGGTCGAGCGGCCCGGAATCGCGGTCAGCCGTGAGCAATTGATGGACTGTGTCTGGGGCGACTCGATAGTTGCGGTATCGCGGAAGCTATATGTGCATATGGCTTCGTTGCGCGCGAAATTGGACCGCCCCGGGTTGATCACGAATATCCGCGGCTACGGCTATCGCTGGGGTCCGGACCCGTACGAGACCACCGCCGATTCGAATCTGCTGCACGCGGTATAGACGCGCAACTCCCATTGTTCCGATCACCGGGACTTCTTCCCGACGCGCCGCCACGGCCGCCATAGCGTCAGAACTATGGCGTCGTCCGGCACACCGGTCGCGGAATCAGAACATTGGAGGGAGACCCGTCATGGCCAATAAGGTGCTCGATCGGGTTCGGGATCTGCTCCCGGCTATCCGGGAGCGAGCCGCGGAGACCGATCTACAGCGGCGGGTTCCGGAGGCGAGCATCCGGGAACTGACCGAGGCGGGGGTCTTCCGCATGTTGCAGCCGTCGCGTTTCGGCGGCGACGAAGCCTCCCCGGTGGCGTTCTACGAGGTCATTCGCACGATCGCGGCGGCGTGCCCGTCCACCGGCTGGGTGTCCTCGGTACTCGGCGTGCATCCCTGGCAGCTGGCGCTTTTCCCATTGCGGGCACAGGAGGAGGTGTGGGGCGAGAATTCCGATACGCTCATCTCCTCGTCGTACGCCCCGACCGGCCGACTCACCCCGGTCGAGGGTGGTTACGAGGTCAGCGGACGGTGGAGCTTCTCCTCCGGCTGCGACCATGCCCAGTGGGCATTCCTCGGCGCACTGGCCCCGGACGAGCACGGCAATCCCAAGGACTATCTGACAATCCTGGTGCCGCGCAACGACTATCGCATCGACGACGTCTGGCATGTGGTCGGACTGTCCGGCACCGGCAGCAACGATATCGTCATCGAGAAGGCCTTCGTACCGCAGCACCGGGCCTATAGCGCGACCGAACAATCACAGCTGCGCGGTCCGGGCCAAGAGGCCAATCCTGCTGCGCTGTACAAGATTCCGTTCGCGGGGGTGTTCTCCAACACCATTACCGCACCGATTATCGGGGCCGCGCAGGGCGCGTACGAGGCGCATATCGAGCGGATGCGCGAGCGCGTCCGGTTGTCCTACGGCGGGCAGAAGGTGGCCGAGGACGCCTTCGCACACGTTCGGGTCGCCCGCGCGGGCTCTGAAATCGACGCCGCGATTCTGCAGATGGAACACAATATCTCCGAGCAATTGCGTTATGCCGAAGCGGGCGAAGAGATTCCGTACGAAATCCGGCTGCGTACCCGCCGCGATCAGGTGCGTGGCACCGAGCGCGCGATCCAGGCGATCGAGCTGCTGTTCGACAACTCCGGCGGCCATTCGATCCGCAAACCCAATCCGATCGAACGGCATTGGCGTGACGCCCATGCGGGCAGTGTGCACGTCATCAACGATGTCGAGCGCGCCCTCGCCATGTTCGGCCGCGGTGAATTCGGGCTGCCGGTCGAAGATCGGATGGTCTGATGGACGCGGCGGATACCAGTCGCCACCTCACCGTCGACGGGCTGAAACTGCGCTACCACGAGGCGGGGTCGGGTCCGCCGCTGGTGTTGCTGCACGGGTCCGGCCCGGGGGTATCGGGCTGGGCAAACTTCGGCGCCAACCTGCCGGTACTCGCCGAACACTTCCGCTGTCTGATCCTGGATCAGCCGGGCTTCGGTGCGAGCGAGCGTCCCGAGGTGTACCAGCGCAACTATCTGCGCATCGCCGCCGACGCGGTGCTCGGGCTGCTGGATCGACTCGAACTGCCCACCGTGCATCTGCTCGGCAACTCGATGGGTGGTGCGGTGGCGACGCTCGTGGCGCTGGAACACGGCCAGCGCATCGATCGGCTGGTGCTCATGGCGCCGGGCGGTGTCGGCGTCAATGTGCTCGGCCCCGAACCGTCCGAAGGGATTCGGCGGCTGCTCGACTTCACCGGCGAGCCGACGCGGGAGCGTGTACTCGCCTGGCTGCGGACCATGGTGTTCGACGAGGCGATACTCACCGACGAGCTCATCGAGAACCGATGGGCCGCGGCAGCGGATCCCGCCGCCATCGCGGCGATCCGGGACGCCTACGCGACCTTCGCCGATCCCGCATTCGCGGAACCGATTCCGCTGTGGGCACGGCTGCGCACGCTGCGTCATGAGGTGCTGCTGCTGTGGGGTCGCGATGATCGGGTCACCCCGGCCGAGGGCGCGCTGCTGCCGTCACGTCAGCTGCCGAATGCCGATCTGCGGCTGTTCGGGCGATGCGGGCACTGGGTGCAGATCGAGCGCAAGAACGCCTTCGAGCGCGCGGTGATCGACTTCCTGGACTCCGGCCGGTAGCGGGCGATGCCGAGGCGACATGGGCATCATCATGTTCGGCCGGTGTCGCGATAATTCACGAGCTCCGGTCCCGGGTTCGGAGTTACAGTCGGCCGGTGACGTGGACCGCACCCGAGATCACCAGAACCAAGCCGCCGCTGGTCGCCGACGAGCGGACCATGCTGCAGACATGGCTGGACCTGCACCGCCGCACACTGCTGTGGAAATGCGCCGGGCTCGATGCCGAACAGCTGAAGCGGCGCTGCGTCGCCCCCTCGACGCTGTCGCTGCTCGGCCTGGTCCGTCACCTCGCCGAATGCGAACGCGGCTGGTTCCGCATCGCCACCTGCGGTGAACCGCTGGACTACCTCTATTGCAGCGAAGACGATCCGGACGGCGATTTCGACGGTACCGCCAATGCCGATGCCGCCGCGGATCTGGCGACACTGCACGCGGAGATCAAGGCGGCCGACGCCGCCGTCGCCAACCTATCCCTCGACCACGTCTTCACCCGTCGCGACACCGAATACAGCCTGCGCTGGGTCTACGTGCACATGATCGAGGAATACGCGCGACACAACGGTCACGCCGACTTCCTGCGCGAACGCATCGACGGAGCGACCGGCGACTGACGCGTCAGATCTGATTCCGGCTGGCCCACGCGGCGATCTGGGTCCGGGAGGTGAAGCCCATCTTGGTGAGGATGTGGTCGACGTGGCTCTCCGCGGTCCGGATCGAAATCACCAATTCGCCGGCGATGCCCTTATTGCTGTAACCGGCCGCGATCAATCGCGCGACATCCCGTTCGCGTCGGGTGAGCACATCCGTCGCAACGGTTTTCGCCGCCTGAGCCGCTGGCTGCGATTGTCTGCCGAGCGCATAGTCGACGGCCTCCGCCAACCCCAAGGCCGCGCCCGCATCGAAGGCGACCTGAAACTCTTTCTCGCCCATCGCATCACGCACCTGCAGGCGCACCTTGTCCCCCACGAATTCGGTCATCTCATGGGCGAGCCGCTGGGTACTGCCGCGCCGCACCGTCGTCGCGGCACCCATCAATCGCGCCGCACGGCTCAGATCGCCATCGGCCGTCGCCACCCACGCGAGTCCGTCGAAGCCCGAGGCCGTCCACACACACCGGTCGAACAGGCTGAACAGCTCCACCGCCGCACGTAGCTCCGCGATGGCCTTGTCCTGCGTACCGGTACGCCAATAGTCGGTTCCTACCGCCCAGTGTCCCAACCCGCCCAACAGGTGCGAGCCGTAGTCCTCGGTCTTGGCGAGAAACCGGTCCGCGATCGCGCCCGCCCGTTCGTCGTCCAGCACCAAGGCACAGACATACGCGAAGGCCAGACTCTCCATTTCCACGCCGTGGTGGGCGCAGGCTCGCGCACGGTCCGAGGCGGCCTCGGCGATATCGAGTGCCTGTCTCGGTTCGTCGTTGGCGAACGCCAGTAGCGCGGCGAGCAGGGCATGTTCGACGAGCACGTCTTCGGCATCGAGTTCCTTTGCGATATGCAGACATTCGTCCGCGAATCGCATCGCGGTCTGCGGATCCGAAAGCATGGCGGCGATCACCGAGGCGGCGGCCAGTGCCCGCGCTCGATCCTTCGTGCGGTCGAGATCCTTCTCCAACGCCTCCAGCAGCCAGCGATAGCCCTCCAGTAGGAAGCGGTAGTGCTCCCAGAACGGGCGCAGTTCCGTCGCGAGCTCCAGTGCGCGATGGGCGCTTTCCGAATCGGCAAGCGAGAATTGCAGTGCCGCACGCATATTCGGATGCTCTCGGGTGACGTCACGGAACCAGGTGACATCCTCGCTGCCCCAGTACGCGGTGCGCCCACGCGCGGCGATCCCGTAGTAGTAGTCGCGATGACGCACGCGCACCGCCCGCTCACCACCGTGCGCGACCAATCGCGCCAAGGCAAACTGACGCAGCGGCTCGAGCATGGTGTACCGCCCACTACCGTCGCTGTTCTGCCGATGGCCGAGCACCGACTTGTCCACCAACCCGGTCAGTGCGTCCAACAGTGCGTCCGGAACCTCGCAGACCGCCTCCGCGGCCTCCAGATCGAACCCGCCCGCGAAGACAGCCAGCTGCTCCCACAGGCGCTGTTCCTCGGGCGTGCACAGGTCATAGCTCCACCGGATCGCGGCCTCCAGCGTCTGCTGCCGCTCCGGTGCGGTGCGCAAACCGGCGGTGAGCAGCCGCATCGTATCGTCGAGGCGGGCGAGCACCTGATCCGGCGTGAACATCCGCAACCGCAATGCCGCCAGCTCGAGTGCCAGCGGTATGCCCTCCAGGCGACGGCAGATCGCCGCGAGCGCCCCGCGGTTGGCATCGGTGACGTGGAAGTCGGGATTGGCGGCGACGGCCCGATCGATCAGCAGCCGCAGCGCGTCGCTGTCGATATGCGCCGGGCGCGCCCCGTCCTCTTCCGCCTCCGGCACGGCGAGCGGCGTCACGGGCATGACCTGTTCCCCGGCGACCCCGAGCGGCTCGCGGCTGGTCGCGAGGATCCGTACATCGGTGGTCGCCGGAATCAGCCGGTCCACCAGTTCGGCACATGCGCCGATCAAGTGCTCGCAGTTGTCCAGGATCAACAGCAGGCTCTTGTCCGCCAGGAATTCGGTCAGGCCGACGACAGGCGAGGTGGTGTCGTCGCGCAGGCCGAGCGCCTGCGCGACGCTCAACGCCACCAGGTCCCCGTCGTGCACGTGCGCCACCTCGACCAGCCAGACACCATCGGGGAAGGCGCGGCGCACCGTCTCCCCTACCCGCCTGCTGAGCCGGGTCTTCCCGACGCCGCCCGGCCCGGTCAGGGTGAGCACCCGCGTGCTGGACAGCAGCTTGCGCGCCGTGGCGACCTCCGCGTCACGACCGACGAAGCTCGTCACCTCAGCGGGGAGGTTCCCTGTCACGTGCCGCACCACGCTGCATACCTTTTCATGCGCGGCCGCCGTCCCGGGCATTTTGACCGAGATGTCGTATTCGCACTCGTTAGGAGACTATCGCGTTCGCGGCCCGGATGATGGCGGCCAGCGAAGCGGTGAGGACGGAATCGCTGCGTCCGCAGGCCCATCCGGTCCGGGCACCTTTACGGTACTCGAGATAGGTGATCACCGCCCGATCATTGCCCGCACCGATCCACTGCTGGGCCGAGCCGAGCACCTCGACCGGATAGCCCGCTCGGGCCAGTGCCGCGGTGAGCGCCTCGACCGGACCGCTATCGCGGTATTCGGTGCGCTCGGCGACACCACCGATGCCCAGCATGACCTCGGTGTACGCGTCGGTGGTCCGCCATTGCGTCAACGTGACCGACGGCGCTTCGGTATTCAGATAGGTCGCCTCGAACAGCTCGTACAGTTCGGCAGCGGTGATCTCCAGGCCGGTGTCGTCGGTGCGCGCCTGCACGTGCCGCGCGAAATCGATCTGGAGCCGACGCGGCAGTTCCAGGCCGTATTCCGACTCCAGCAGATATGCGATGCCGCCCTTGCCGGACTGGGAATTCACCCGGATCACCGCGTCGTAGCTGCGCCCGATATCGGCCGGATCGATCGGCAGATATGGGACCTGCCAGTCGAGTTCGCCTCCATCGACACCGGTCGCGGCTGCCCGATCGCGATGTTCGGCCATCCCTTTCTTGATCGCGTCCTGATGGGTGCCGGAGAACGCGGTATGCACGAGATCGCCTACGTACGGATGCCTTTCGTGGATCGGCAGGCGCGTGCAGTACTCGACAGTCCTGCGGATCTCGTCGATATCGGAGAAGTCGATCATCGGATCGATGCCCTGCGCATGCAGATTCAGGGCCAGGGTGGCGATATCGACATTGCCGGTGCGTTCGCCGTTGCCGAAGACGCAGCCCTCCACGCGTTGGGCTCCGGCGAGGACCGCCAGCTCCGCGCACGCGACGCCGGTACCCCGGTCGTTGTGCGGATGCACGGAAAGGATGACGCTGTCGCGCCGGGCCAGATTCTTGTCCATGTACTCGATCTGGTCGGCATACACATTCGGTGTCGCAACCTCCACCGTGGCGGGCAGATTCAGGATCACCGGCCGCTGTGGGGTGGCTTCCCACAGGGTCGTCATGCGGTCGCAGATGTCGAGTACGAAATCCGGTTCCGTCAGATTGAATACCTCCGGCGAGAATTCGAACCGCACATTCGGCAGCGCTGCGGTGAATTCGAGGACATCGCGGCCGCCGGATATGACCAGCTCGCGCAGCTCGCCGGTATCCTTGCCCAGCACCACATTTCGCCACGCCGGCGCGGTCGCGGTGTACATGTGGATGACGACCTCGTTCCGGATACCGCGCACCGATTCCACCGTGCGCTCGATGAGGTCGCGTCGGGCCGGAGTGAACACCACGATCGTGATATCCGCCGGCGCGATATCGGTCCGCGCGATCAGACGGACGAAATCGAAATCGGTCTGCGATGCCGACGGGTAGCCCACCTCGATCTCCTTGTAGCCCATGGCGACCAGCAGTTCGAAGAACCGCCGCTTGCGCACCGGATCCATGGGCTCGGCCAGGGCCTGGTTGCCGTCGCGCAGATCCACCGGCACCCACAGGGGTGCGCGAGTGAGCCGGGCGTCGGGCCAATCGCGTTCGGTGAGTGGTACTTCCACGCGATCGTAGACGCTGCGGTAGCGATGCGATGGCATCCGCGAGTGCCGCTGTCTGTTCCAGGCCGGTGCGGCATCCGCAACGGCACCGGTAGGCGTGGCAATGGTGGGGAACGTGGTCATGATTGCTGCTTCCTGGCCTGCGCGGCCGTCACAGAGAACGGTGACCGGCCGCGACGAAGCCCCACGGCGGGCGGCCGGTCGTCAGGCCCCGCCGTGGCGGCTGAGCAGAAGCATGGTGCGCATGATTGCTAGACTATACACAACTCCTCAGACAAGTAGAGAGGTTCGGATGATCTCGCAGGTACGGCGGCATCCCCTCGCGGCACAGGCCGCGGAACTGCTGCTCACCCGCATCCGGAATGGGGAATGGCCACTGGGACATCGCCTTCCGGGCGAAACGACCCTCGCCGCCCAGCTCGGCGTCGGCCGCTCGACGCTGCGCGAGGCGATCCGTGAACTGGCGGGCAAGGGCGTGCTCGACAGTCGTCAGGGCGCGGGGGTTTTCGTGACCGCGCTGGATGACGGACAAGACTGGGATGTGGTGCTGCGCCGGGCCACCATCGCCGCCGTCATCGAGGCACGCATCGCCATCGAGGCCGAGGCCGCCGCCCTGGCGGCACAACGCCGCACCCCCGCCGACCTGCGCGCCATCCGCCGGACACTGGCCGCGCGCGAGGCGCACGGCGAACCGATCGCCACCCATGTCGATGCCGATATGGCATTCCACCGCGCCGTCATCGTCGCCGCCCACAACGATGTGCTCACCCAACTGTTCGACAGCTTCCTGCCCCGGCTACGGGTGGCCATGATCGATATGCTCCACATCCGCCCGATCCCCTCCGAGCCCGCCGACCACGACGCCCACATTCGGCTCGCGGATGCGATCGCACATCGAAATCCCACCGCCGCAGCGGAATTCAGCCGAACGCACCTGACCGCCTTGAAGAGCGCGTTCACCTGACCTGCCGCCTGATATCGCGCCGAACCGAACGGAGATCTCCCGTGCCCGAAACCCCAGTGCTGCAACTGACCGATGTCACCTTCCGCCGCGAGGGCAAGCAGATCATCGACGGCATCTCGCTGACCGTGTACGCGGGCGAACACTGGGCGCTACTCGGACCCAACGGCGCGGGCAAGAGCACCCTGCTCGGCTTCTGCGCCGCGGTCACCTTCCCGACCTCGGGCACCGTCGATATCCTCGGCCAGCGGATGGGGCGGGTCGATCTGGCCCCACTGCGGCACTCGATCGGCCATGTCAATCCGCGCCATCCACTGCGGTATCCCCTGACCGTCCGCGAGGTCGCGCTCACCGGCATCACCGCCACCATCGACACCCCGATGCGCTGGACGCCGACTCCGGAAGATCTGCGCCGCGCCGATGCGATGATCGACACCGTCGGTCTCAAAGGTAAGGCCGATGAAATCTGGCCGACCCTGTCCCAGGGCGAACGCGGCCGCACCCTGATCGCGCGCGCACTCATCGCCGAGCCGCGCCTGCTGCTGTTCGACGAGCCGTCCACCGGACTCGATGTGGCGGCCCGCGAACAACTCCTCGAGACCATCGATGCCCTCGGCGAAACCCACCCCGAGGTCGCGTCGATCCTGGTCACCCATCATCTGGAGGAGCTGCCGAGCACTACGACCCATGCGCTGCTCATCGCCGGCGGCCGCACCGTTGCCGCCGGTCCCGCCGCCGAAACGGTGACGACGGACACGGTGAGCGCGGCTTTCGACCATCCAGTGGCGGTCCGCTACGACGACGGCCGCTGGAGCGCGCGGGCCGCCGTGCGGGCCTGGCCCGCGTAGCAAACTTCCGGAAGAATTTCCGGGAGAATGTCGATTCGAGCCGATGCCGTTCGATGCGTTGAGTGAGGGTCGGACAAGCCGACCACCGAACCAAGGATGGCCAGATGCGACACATGATGCTGATCCGAGTCGATCCGACGAATGCGCCGGTGCCTGACGAGGCCCTGATCGAGCAGGTCAACAAGGTGATCGAGGAAATGACCAAGGCCGGGGTGCTGCTGGATACCGCTGGCTTGCATCCGATCACCGAGGCCACCAAGATCACTCAGAGCGGTGGCAAGCAGACCGTGCTCGACGGCCCTTTCACCGAGTCGAAGGAGGTCGTCGGCGGATACTGCTTGTTGCAGACGAAAACGAAGCAGGAGGCGGTGGAATGGACCTCACGCTTTCTGAGCGTGCACGGGCCGGAGTGGGATATCGAGATCGAGATTCGTCAGGTCGTCGAGGGTTGATCCGATAGATGAGCCGGTCGCCCGAGCAGATTCGCGATGCCGTCGAAACCGTGTGGCGCATGGAATGGCCACGTCTGGTCGCCGGGCTCACCCGGATCGTCGGCGATATCGACACCGCCGAGGAACTCGCCCAGGACGCGCTGGTGGCAGCCCTGGAGCAATGGCCGTGCGACGGCGTGCCGCCGAATCCGGGCGGCTGGCTCATGCTCACCGCGAAGCACCTGGCGATCGATCGGGTGCGGCGCAAGCAGAACCTCGCCCGAAAGCTGACCTTGGTCGGTCATGAACTGCGGGCCGGCTCGGAGCCCGAGGCGGGCGAGGATATCGAAGACGACCTGCTGCGCATGATCTTCACGGCCTGTCATCCGGTGCTGTCGCCACCGGCCCGAGTGGCCTTGACGCTGCGACTGCTCGGCGGATTGACCACCGAGGAGATCGCACGGGCCTTCGTCGTAGCGGAATCAACTGTCGCCCAACGCATTGTGCGAGCCAAACGCACCATCGCCGCCAGGCGCGTGCCGTATGCGGTGCCGCACGGCGACGAGCTGGCGAGGCGTTTGGATTCGGTGCTCGAGGTCGTCTACCTCATTTTCAACGAAGGCTATTCGGCGACGGCGGGCGATGATTGGGTCCGCGTCGAATTGTGCCAAGATGCCTTGCGATTGGCGCGGATGCTGGCGAATCTGCTGCCCGAGGAACCGGAGACACACGGCCTCGCCGCACTGCTGGAGTTACAGGCCTCGCGCTCGGCCGCACGGATGGACCCCACGAAAACCGTTGTCCTGCTGGCGGATCAGGAGCGTGCCCGGTGGGATCAGCTGCTGATCCGACGTGGTTACGCCGCGCTCGGCCGGGCCCATGCGGTCAGCCGCGATCGCGGGATACGACCGGGCCGTTATGCGCTCCAAGCCGCGATCGTCGCCGTGCATGCCATGGCGCCGAGCGCCGAGGAGACCGATTGGCGGCGCATCGCGGGCCTGTACGCGGTTCTCGCCGAACGCTTTCCGTCACCGATCGTCGAACTGAATCGGGCGGTCGCGGTCAGTATGGTGCACGGGCCCGCCGCGGGTCTCGAACTCGTCGACGCGCTCGTCGCCACCGGCAAGTTGGACAGCTATCATCTGCTGCCCGCCGTACGCGGTGACCTGCTGGACCGGCTCGGCCGACCGGACGAAGCGCGAGTCGAATTCGCCCGTGCCGCGGAGCTGACCGGCAACAATGCCGAACAGGCATTGTTGCTGGACCGTATGGCCGGATGTAAATAGCCGCGTGGTGCCCATTACCGAGGGTTGGCGTTCAGGCACGGCGGATCGGTTGGTAGGTGGGTTCGCGTCGGTGGCTCCGAGCTGAACATAATTCGACATGTGCCCCATCCTGCGCCACCCGCGCTGGCCACCCGGAATTGTGTACGGTGCCACACTCGGCTATCGAGATGCCTCGGCGGCACGCGCCTCGGCCTCGGCCAACTCCTTCAACGTCAGCAACTGCTTGCGCATCATGAGCACATCGCCGAGGGCCAGCACCCGGGCGATGAGCCACGGTGCGCCGCAATGCATTCGGACCGTCAACCGGGTGGTGCCGCCCGCTTCGGGTCGCACCGCGTAGGTGACGCAGATCTTGCCGGCGACCAGGGTGATATGGCGGCACAGCACGAAGGAGACGAGGGTGAACGCGGACATGAACCGCTGCCCAACTTCGAGTTCGGTGAGTGCCGGATCGCGCTCGCGTGGGCTGCGCCTGCCGAAGTTGTCGAGCAGGTCGTAGCTGTACGGCGCGACCCGCAGTTGGCAGAGCCAGCCGTAGACCACGCTGGGTGGCGCATCGATGCCGATAGCCCGGTCCGCCTGCAAACCGCCGGGTTGCACCTCGTCACAGGGCAGCGGGAGCTCACATTCGGCCTCGGTGGCACCCCAGACCAACCCCGGGATCATGCCGCGGCCGCGATTCGGCGGAGCATTTCGCGCACCACGATCTTGTGGCCGCCGGTACCGATGACCAGCGCGCGATAGATCTTTCCGTGCAACCCGGGGAACTCGGCCCAGCTGCGCGCTCGCACCACTGTGCGACTCGGTCCCTGCTCGTCCAGTTCGAAGACCAGCGCATAGCGCGCGAACCAGTGCCGCCCACGCAGCGCCAGCCGACCGGGCTCTTCGGCGGCATCGAGCACGAATCCGGTCGGCGCCTTCGGCGGATCGTGCGGATCCTTGCAGACAACTTTCAGCAAGGCCTTCCACGCCCGATCGCGATTCGCGTCCACCGATCTGGCATGCTCATCTATGTAGGACAATCGCTCCATATAGAAGGAACGTACTAGTACATGGCGCCTCCCCGCAAGCACGACACCGACGTGATCCTCGACGCAGCGCGCACCCTGGTGCTCACCGACGGCCCGCGCGCCGCCAGCGTCGCGGCGATCGCGGCGGCAAGTGGCGCCCCGGTCGGCACGCTCTACCACCGCTTCGGCAATCGCAACGGCGTGCTGACCGCGGCCTGGCTGCGCGCGCTCGAACGCTTCCAGGACCGCGTCGAGGCCGCCGCCGACGATCCGGATCCGGTCGAGGCCGGGGTCGCGATGGCCGTGGCCAGCATCCACTTCGGTCGCGAATTGCCCGACGACGCAAAGCTTTTGCTGAACTTGCGCCCCAGCGACCTACTCGACGGCGGACCGGACGCGGAATTCCGTGCCCGCCTCGACCACATGAACGCACCGCTCATCGACCACCTGCGCCGCATCGCCGCCGCCCGCTTCGGCCGCGCCGGCGACCGCGAAATCGATGCCGTCAGCCGCGCCATCGTCGACCTCCCCTACGCCGCCCTACGCCGCCACGCGCACGCCGCCACCCTCCCCGACTGGCTGGAGGACGACCTGACCGCCGCCGCCCGCGCCCTGCTCGAGTCCTACACCCCTAATCACCCGTGACGACAGCGGGAGTGAGTTCGTCGAGGGTGTCGATCACCTCGGCAGCCAGGGCGAGAGCATCCGGGGCCGGTGGATATTCCGGACGCGGTGCGGCGATGACACGCATGCCCGCCGCGTGTGCCGCGCGCAGTCCATTGCTCGAATCCTCGACGGCAGCGCATTCGGTGGACTTGTGCCGCAGGAAGGCGGCGGCCGCCACGTAGACATCGGGTGCGGGCTTACCCCGATCGACCTCCTCGGTCGAGAAGGTGACACCGAAGAATTCGATCAGCCCGGTGCGGCCGAGCACCGTGTCGATCAAGCTCCGCGGCGACGAACTGGCCACCGCGAGCGGCCAGTGTTCGCTGATGCGCTGCACCGCCTCGACCGCCCCCGGCAGCAGCGGCACCGATTGCTCGTAGCGCTGCGCCATGCGATCGATCACATCATTGGCCACGGTATCCGGCGGCGCGCCGACTCCGAGTTCACCGCTGAGATAATCCGACCACTCCCCCGTACTCATGCCCATCAGCCGCTGCTGTGTATCGGGTAGCCAGCGCCCGCCCCGCTCCGCCACATACGCGCGGCGCACCTGCTCCCACACCGGCTCCGAGTCGATCAGAACGCCGTCCATATCGAAGACAACAGCAGCAATGTGCATACGGGACAAAGCCTTTCGCCGGCGACACCGTTCGGCGACGACCCGATGGCCGACCCATCGACCCGCCCCGCGGTGGGGGGTTTCGGAAGACCTGATTCAAGAACAAGTACCCACACTAGGCCAGCCAACCCTGCCCCCGCATCCCACCACCATTTCACCGCCCCATTCGGCGGCTTCGCCGAATTCCAGCGCATCGCGCGGCCCCTCCGAACGAGTATTCGACCGGCAACCGATAACGTGTTCTTATGAACGAAGAGCAGGTCGGCAACTCGCTGCCGAGCGAGGAGCACCACGAGGGCGGGTTCCGGCCGATGTCGGAGCTGATCGACGCCCAGCTGGACGACCTCGATATTTCGCGCGGCGGTCCGCACTACGGCGCATTCATCGAACAGGTGCGCAGCCTGATGGATCGGGCCCGGCTGGCCTGTCCGACCGATGAGCTCGCGCTGGAGACGATCGGCGTCCTCAAACAGCTCAATGACAAGCTGGACGCCGCGATCGTCGACGAATGGTCCGCCCCGACCTGGACCCGGGCCGACCTGCCCTCGCGCGGCAATATCACCCTCCCACCGTTCGTCGTCGACAAGGCGAGCCGCGACGGTGTCGATGCCCGCATCACCTTCCGCACCTTCCACCTGGGCGGCAATAGGGCCGCCCACGGCGGACAGGTCGCGGTCGCTTTCGACGATCTGCTGGGCATGGCCGCGGCAATGCACGCGGGCGAGGTCACCCGCACCGCATCCCTGACCGTCGACTACCGCTCCATCACCCCGCTCAACACCGAACTGCGGGTGCACGCCTGGACCGAACGGCAGGAGGGCCGCAAGGTCTACGTCCGGGCCACCCTGCACGACGGCGAACGCCTCTGCGCCGAGGCGCAGGGGCTGTTCATCGTGCTCAAACCGGGTCAGCAGTGAGAACCGAGATCAGGTGATCACACCCGATCTCGGGTGCCCCTAACTCGTCGGGAAGTGTTTGCTGCGGTATTCGGCGAAGCGGTCGTCGACCTGATCCGCGGTGAGGCCGAAGTCCTCGAGCGTGTAGCGATGCACGGGACGGGCCGCGCCCGAGGTGCTTTCCGCATGCAATTCCGCCATCGCCGCTTCGGCCTCGGAGCTCAGCTCGATATCGAAGTGCCGATAGATCGATCCGACGGTGCCGATCGGGTCGGCGACGAAATCGTCGTAGTACACATCGCAGAACTGAGCGGCATTGTGCCGCTTGCGATCCGCGAGGAACTTATCCGCTCCCCTGGCCCACAGATCCAACTGCGCGGCACCGACGATCGGACCGCGGAACTTCTCCGACCACCCCGCCGAGGCCTGCTCGTTCAGACTGCACACCGAGGCGATGATGGTGCGCGGATCCCGGTGCATCTGGATCACCAGCGCATCCGGATACACCTCGAAGATCGCGTCCAGCGCGAACAGGTGGCTCGGGTTCTTCAATACCCACCGCCGGTCGGCATCGGGCATTCCGATCAACTGCAGGTTGCGCCGATGCCTGCGATAGGCATCGGTCCAATCCTGTTCGCGCAACCACTCGGAATAGCCGGGCAGATAACCGAGGCATTCGTAGGACACCGACATCAGCGACTGCCGTAGCAGCTGCCAGCACTCCTCCACCTGGTCCGCCGAAATATGGTGCACACCCATGAATTCCGGATGCTCCACATGATGCTGCTCGAATGCCGCCTCGATCCGCTGATACACCGGATTGTCCGCCCAGGTCTCGCGCGGCGGCCGCGGCTGTGGCATCTCGGTGAGCCACATTTCCAGGCCCTGATGCGCCGGATCCGCATTGAGCAGCCGGTGCACCGCCGTGGTACCCGAACGCGGCAGGCCGGTCACGAAGATCGGGCGCTCGATCGCGACCTCGGCATGTTCCGGAAAGCGTTGCCACGCGGCCTCACTCAGCAACCGGGCAATCAGCGCACCGCGCAGGAAGGCCCGATTCACCTTATTGCCGAAGGGCGTCAGCTCGGCTTCCTTGGCATAGGACTCGAGCAGCACTGCGAGCCCCTCGCGGTAGCCGTCGTCGCCGAAGTCGGTCAATCCGACGACCTTGGTCGCCGAGGCGTGCAGATCGTCGATGGTGCCGACGTCGTCTCTGCCGATCACAGTCATCTCCTAGTGGTGGAATTCGCCGCCGTTGACATCCAGGCACGCGCCGGTGATCGCCCGCGCCAGATACGAGGCGAAGAACACCACGGCATCAGCGATCTCATCGGGTTCGGGCAGCTTGCGCAGATCGATGGTCTCGGCTGTTTCGGCGTAAACCTCTTCGGGGGTGATCCCACGCTGCTTGGCCTGATAGTTGAAGTACCACTTCAGGTTGTCGGCCCAGATATAGCCGGGCGCAATGGTATTCACCCGAATGCCCTTCGGACCGAGTTCGGTGGCCAGGCTCTGCGCCAGCGCGAGCAGGCTCGCCTTGGCCATCTTGTACGGCCCGAAGGTGCGCCGCGAGTGCCGCAGCACCGCCGAATTGATCATGACCACCGAGCCCTTGGACTCCGTCAACGCGGGCACGAACAGACGCGTCAACCGCAGTGCGGCAAGCACATTCGTCTCGAAACCGGCGCGCACATCATCGAGATCGACATCGGCCAGATCGGTGATCGGCGGAATCGCGAAGGCATTGTTCACCAGCGTGTCGACATGGCCGAAGGCGCTCTGTGCCGTCTCGACCAGATTCGTCACGGCCGCTTCATCATTGATATCGGTCGGCACCACCACCGCGCGCCTGCCGAGTTCGGTGATCTCCTTGGCCACCTCGGTCAGCCGCGATTCGGTCCGCGAGGCCAGCACTACATCGGCACCGGCGCGCGCACTCTGCACCGCGATGGCCCGGCCGAGTCCCGGACCGACTCCGGAGACGACAACCACCTTGTCCTGCAACAACATCAGCCGAGCATCCTTTCTGCCACGGCAACCTGACGCGCCGCGATCCGCTCCCGCCATTCCTCGGGCGTGACCCGAGCTTCCTGGTAGTACGGCAGCCGCTCGGGCAATTCGGCGACCGATACCACCTCCACCTTCGGCCCGTCCTCGGGCTTCAGATCCCGTGACAGCTGTTGCCAGCGGAACTGCAGGTACCCGCGCGCATGCCCGGTGCGCTCGATCCAGTTGGTCAGTCCGGGGTCGTTCTCGCTGATGACCAGCCGGATCATCCCGTCCGGATCCACGCGCGCCTGGTCGGCGGTAAGGCTGGTCTGGTGGTTGATGTAGTCCAGCGACAGGTACCACATGCTGCCGAGTTGGAAACCCTGATACGGCGCATCCGATTTCGGCACCGTGAGGATCATCGCCTGATCGTCGTCGAGTTCGTAATGGCCAACGGAGGAGAACTGGGTGGTGAGCCCGCCCGGCGTGGAGCGCGGTTCGGTCATCGTGTTCACCGGCAGATTGAGATAGAACCACTTCGGGAACGCCAGGAAGGTATTCAGCCGCGAGACCAGCATCTTCCCCGCGATCTCATAACGCTTGCTCATCACGTCCCTGGTCAGCGGCGGCGGTGCGTCGCCGATCGTGTCCACCCGCTGAATGCGAATCGTGCCCGGCTTCTCGGTGGCCCAGTCGCTGTACACCTCGCGAACCACGAGCATGGCGGAGTCGGGCGCGAGATGAACATAGCCGCGGCGCGCCTCGCCCGGTCCGAGACGGAGCTCGTAGGACCCGTCGGCCGCGATATCGAGGGCGCGGGCGTCGAAGGCGGTCTCGCTGTCGGGGACATCCACCGGCGAATAGTTGCCGTTGAGCACCTGGAAGCTGAGGTCACGAGTGGTACCTCGGGTTCCGGTCACCACATACTCGGCGTCGGGGCGCAGATACGAATGAAAGTAGAGGGTGTCCGGGTTGTCCAGACCCATCTTCGTATACGGGCCGGTGGACATGACGAAGAACGGAAAGTCCCGCTCGAAGGCCCACGCCATCTGGATGGAGGCGCGAATACTGCCCGCGAGGTAGTCGTAGCCCTCGACGAGGTCCTGTTCGGTTCGAATATGCGGTGCGCCGGTGATGATTTCCTCGGCGGCGGCGATGGCTTCCGCGAACGGCTGTGTCAGCAAGAGACTTCTCCGAAGTAGCTGTTCCAAATATGTACCGCTCTGGTACATTTCTATATGTGCAAGATTAGAACCTGTTCTAGGAGTTGTCCATGGTTGCCCGCAGATCCGCCCCGACCGCACGGGTGGTCCAAGTGCTGGATTTCTTTGTCGAGCGGCGCGGCAAACGCTTCGGACTCTCCGAACTGGCCCGCGAACTCGACCTGGCCAAACCGACCTGCCTGGGCATCCTCACCGAACTGACCGCGGGCGGCTATCTGATGCGCGACCCGAACACCCGCACCTACGGGCTCGGACCTGCGCTTATCGCTGCGGGCCGGGCGGCTCAGGACAGCTTCGCCATCGCCTCCATCGCGCGCGCCGAGCTGGAGAAACTCACCGCGCTCTACCGCACGACCTGTACCGCATCGGCCGTGGTCGGCGAGCAGATCATGGTGCTGGAGAGCACCGGTCCGGGCCTGGTCAAGGTGGGTGCGGCCTACCATTTCGCACCGCCGGTGGGCCTGATGTACGTGCTCTGGGATACCGACGCGGCCTTCGACGCCTGGTTGCGCAAGCCGCCGACGGTGCCGCTGCGCCAGGACGAGGCCCGGCTGCGCCGGATCGTCGCGGAGTGCCGCGAGCGCGGCTACCTGGTCGAAAGCCTGACCGCCGCCGGACGGCGGCTGTACGCTTTGCTCGCCGGGGTCGCGGCCAGCGACCTGCCCAATGAGGTGCGCGAACTCGTCGGCGAACTGGTGACCAGCCTCGGGGAGCGGGTCTATCTCGGCACCGATCTGCGCCCGCGCAAGGAACATCCGGTCAGCCTGCTCGCGGCGCCCACCTACGGCGGCGACGGCAGGCAGAACATGGTGCTGACGATGTACGTCGGAGCCTCCATCACCGGCGCCGAGATCGACCGTCGCGGAACCGCACTCATCGCGGCCGCGGATCGGGTGACCGCCGAATCCGGGGGACACAAGCCGGATTCCAACCATTGACCAATGACCGAAACGTGTTCTAGTTTTGTGGCGTGAGCCAGTACGCGAAGTCGACGGCGAGCACCTACGAGCTGCCTCATCTGGACGCGCTCGAGGCCGAGTCGGCATATATATTCCGGGAAGTCGCCGCGACCTTCGAACGGCCTGTGCTGCTGTTCTCCGGCGGCAAGGATTCCGTTGTCATGCTGCATCTCGCGGCGAAGGCATTCTGGCCCGCGCCGCTGCCGTTCCCGGTGCTGCATATCGATACCGGGCACAATTTCGACGAGGTCATCGAATACCGCGACCGCACGGTCGAGCGGCTCGGACTGCGACTGGTGGTCGGTAGCGTGCAGGACGATATCGACGCGGGCCGGGTCAAGGAGGAGACCGGACCGCGCGCCTCCCGGAACCGTTTGCAGACAGCCACTTTGCTGCGTTCGATCCGGGAGGGCGGATATGACGCGGTATTCGGCGGCGCGCGGCGCGACGAAGAGAAGGCCCGCGCCAAGGAACGCGTCTTCAGCTTCCGTGACGAATACGGGCAGTGGGACCCGCGCAATCAGCGACCGGAGCTGTGGAATCTCTACAACGGTCGGCACAGCAAGGGCGAACACATCCGGGTGTTCCCGCTGTCCAATTGGACCGAGCTCGATATCTGGCATTACATCGCCGCCGAGGACATCGAGCTGCCGCCGCTGTACTACGCGCACCGCCGACAGGTGGTGCAGCGCGACGGAATGTTGTTGGCGCACACACGATTTCTCACCCTGCTCGACGGCGAGCAGCCCTATGACAGTACGGTGCGATTCCGGACAGTGGGCGATGCGACCTGCACCGGATGTGTCGAATCGTCCGCGGCGACCCCCGCGGACGTGGTCGACGAAGTCGCCGCCACCCGAATCACCGAGCGCGGCGCCACCCGCGCCGACGACCGTATTTCCGAGGCAGGCATGGAAGACCGCAAGCGGGAAGGTTACTTCTGATGACGACCACCACCCTGTTGCGCCTGGCCACCGCGGGCAGCGTCGACGACGGTAAGTCGACGCTGATCGGCCGTCTGCTGTTCGACTCCAAGACGATCTTCACCGATCAGCTCGCCGCGGTGGAGCGGACCAGCAAGGCGCGCGGCGACGATTATCCGGATCTGGCGCTGCTCACCGATGGCCTGCGCGCCGAACGCGAACAGGGCATCACCATCGATGTGGCGCACCGCTACTTCGCCACGCCCCGGCGCAAATTCATCATCGCCGACACCCCCGGCCATATCCAGTACACCCGCAATATGGTCACCGGCGCCTCCACCGCCGATCTTGCGCTGATCCTGGTGGACGCACGCAAGGGCATCGTGGAACAGACTCGGCGGCATGCCTTCCTGGCCAGCCTGCTCGGCATCCCGCACTTGGTGCTGTGTGTGAACAAGATGGATCTGGCCGGATGGTCGCAGGACCGGTTCGAGGAAATCAAGGAGGAATTCGTCGGCTTCGCCACGAAACTCGATGTCGCCGATCTGTCCTTCATCCCGATGTCGGCGCTGCACGGCGACAATATCGTGCACCGTGGCGCGAGCATGCCGTGGTACGAGGGCTCGCCCCTGCTGCATCACCTCGAGGATGTTCATATCGCCTCCGACCGCAATCTCATCGATGCGCGATTCCCGGTGCAGTATGTGACCCGCAGGCACGCAGAGGATTTCCGCGGATATGCGGGCACCGTGTCCGGCGGTGTCTTCAAGCCGGGCGACGAAGTCGCCGTGCTGCCTTCGGGATTCACCACCACGGTCGAGGCGATCTGGGGTCCGGGCGGCACACCGATCGCGGAAGCCTTTCCGCCACAGGCCGTTACCATCCAGCTCACCGACCAACTCGACGTATCCCGTGGCGATCTGATCTGCCGCCCCGCGAACCGGCCGCATGTCGGGCGCGATCTGGACGCGATGGTGTGCTGGTTCGCCGAGGAATCCGAGCTCACCCCCGGCGCCACCTACACCATCCGGCACACCACCCGCACCGCGACCGCCGAAGTGCGCAGCCTGGACTACCGACTCGACGTCAATACCCTACACCGCGACGAGAGCGCGAATTCGTTGTCGCTCAACGAGATCGGGCGCATCCAGCTGCGCACCCGCCAGCCGCTGCTCTTCGATCCGTACCGCCGCAACCGCACCACCGGCAGCTTCATCCTGGTCGACGACACCACCAACAACACCGTCGCCGCGGGCATGATCACCGGACCGACCCTGCCCTCCTCCCGTGTCGTGTGGCATGCCACCGCCGTCGGCCGCGACGAGCGCCCTACGGCGGGACTGACGATCTGGCTGACCGGCCTGTCCGGCTCCGGAAAGTCCTCGGTCGCAGTGGAACTGGAGCGTCGCCTGGTCGCGGCGGGCCGCCCGGCCTTCCTACTCGACGGTGACAACCTGCGCCACGGTCTCAATGCCGACCTCGGTTTCGGCGCCGCCGATCGCGTCGAGAATATCCGCCGCGTGGGCGAAGTGGCGCGACTGTTCGCCGAGGCAGGTGTGGTCGCGGTGGTTTCCCTGATCAGTCCGTACGCCGCCGATCGCAATAAGGTCCGTGCGGTGCACGAGGCCGCTGGCATCCCCTTCGTGGAGATCTTCGTCGATACGCCACTGGAGATCTGCGAGGCCCGCGACCCCAAGGGCATGTACGCCAAGGCCCGTGCCGGTGAAATCCGCGGTTTCACCGGCATCGACGATCCCTACGAGGCACCCACCCGGGCCGAACTGGTGCTGCGGCCCGAGGACGGCGATCCCGCGACCATGGCCGCGGCCATCCTCGCCGAGCTGGCCGATCTGGAATGAGACAACCGGTCACGGATTCGCCCGCAGCGCGGCACCCAACCAGTCGAACACCGGCCCGAGGGTCGGCGGGACGGGCCAGCCGTTGATGACGGAGAGGAGTTGCCAATAGCGTTCGGCGCGTGGGTCGCCCGCGACCTCGAGCCGGGTCAGCAGCCAGTTCCGTAGTTCTGCGTCATCGGCGCGGCCGAAGGTCGTCGCGTATGCGGCGGTCAGTTCGGCGACAATGGGCTGGGCCGCAACGGAATCCGGTGCTGTTCCGGCTGCGAGCGCCTGACCGACTCGTTTCCGGACGAGTTCGGTCAGCTCGTGGTGCAGGCCGGTCCTATCGCCCTCGGCGCGCTGCGCGGCCTGGTATTGCGCCATGCGGCGCACCGATGCCCGGAAATCCGGATCGCGGGTGAGTTCGGCGAGTTCCACCCAGGCCCGCACCTGGGCGGGTTCCGGGTCGTCGGGCAGTTCCGGCATCGCCGAGCGGATGAGATCGACGAATTCCGGGTCGGCATCGGTACCACCAAAGGTGTCTTCGACGAATTCGGTAATGAGGCGGCTTTTTTCGGCGTCGGAGAGTTCGACGAGCTTGTGCATGAGTTCCATCTCCTCGGGGGTCGAGCCCCGCTCGGCGATTGCTCGTAACACCGTGCGCCGCACCCGGAGCGTGCTGATCTGGAATTCCAGGGCGTCGGCGTGCGCGGCCGCGACTTCGGGCACCGTCAGCGTGCGGTCGAGCACCTGTCGGATGGCGGGCAGATCGATGCCGAGTTCGCGCAGGGTGCGCACCAGTTGCAGACGGGTGAGCGCATCGTCGTCGTAGAGCCGGTAACCGGCGGGGCTGTGGGTGGTCGGCGGCACGACACCGGTGTCGGCATAGAAGCGGATGGTCTTGACCGAGAGGCCGGTCCGTGCGGCCATCGTGCCGATCGGATAGAGCGTGTCGCCGTCCATGCCCCTACCCTCCTGTCTCCCCTTGGTGGAGACGCAATCCCCGCGTGATGCTACGGCTCAGTCGATGGTGCGGAAGAACTCGCGGATATCGCCGATGAGCAGGTCGGGGACCTCGAGCGCCGGGAAGTGGCCACCGGAGTAGAACTCCGACCAGTGGGTAATGTTGTGCGCGCTCTCCGCGAAGCGGCGGATCGCGTAGTCACCGTCCTTGAACACCGCCACACCCGTGGGCACGCTGCCTTGCGGTGCGGGCGCGAACATCGCGGCATCGTGGAAGCGCTCGTAGTAGAAGTTGGCCACGCTGCGGGCGGTATCGGTGAACCAGTAGATGCTCACATTCGCCAGCATTCGATCCCGGTCGACGCCCTGTTCCGGCAGGTCGTGCGACTGGTCGATCCACTCCTTGTACTTCTCGACGATCCAGCCGAGCTGCCCGGCCGGCGAATCGGCCAACAACTGGGCGATCGTGTTCGGGCGCGAACCGTTGAGGTTCATATACGCCGAACCGTCCTGCTGGAAGTTCCGCATGCGTGCCAGCCGCTGCTGCTCGGCATCGGTGAGTGCGGCCGTATCGGCCGGATCGCCGGTCGGGAAGGTGACCAGCGCATTGACGTGCACGCCGAGCACATGCTCGCCGTCGAGGCGGGCCAGTCGCGGAGCCAGGAACGCCCCGTGATCGCCACCGTGCACGCCGTACCGGTCGTAGCCGAGACGAGCCATCAGCTCCGCCAGCGCGGCCGCGACCCGGCCGTCGTGCCAGCCCGCCTCGGTGATCGGACCGGAGAAGCCGTGCCCCGGCAGCGACGGAATGACCAGGTGGAAGGCGGGCAGGTCGGCGTGACCGTGTGCCTTCGGATCGATCAGTGGGCCGATCAGATCCAGGAAGTCGATCACCGAGCTCGGCCACCCGTGCAGCAACAGCAGCGGGGTCGCATCGGCTGCGGCGGACCGCACGTGCAGGAAATGCACATCCTGTCCGTCGATGGTGGTGCTGAACTGCGGGTAGGCGTTGAGCTCCGCCTCGACCGCACGCCAGTCGAATTTCTCGGCCCAGTAGCCCGCCAGTTCGCGCAGGTAGGCGGTGGGCACGCCGCGCTCCCAGCCGGTGCCGGGCAGGTCATCGATCCAGCGGGTGTGGGTGAGCCGTTCGCGCAGATCGTCGATATCGGCCTGAGGAATCTCGATGCGGAAGGGGCGGATGTCGTTGTTCGTCATGCGATCGACTCTGCTGGTAACAGGTGTGCCGGCGAATCACGAGATTTCGTTATCTTCGGCTCCACCGCTCTTTACCTTGGCGCCGAGCCCACGATCCGGGCATGATCGCGTGGTGTCGAGCGTTTCCGACCACGGTGCCTTCGTCGGGCGGGCAGCGGAGGTGTCCGCACTCCAGCGCGCGTACCACGACGAATCGGTGCATACCGTGCTGATCGCCGGTGAACCGGGCATCGGGAAATCTCGGCTGGTCGGCGAGTTCACCTCACGGCTCGGCTCGGATGTGCTGGTACTGACCGGCCGGTGTCCGGAATTCGGCGCGAGTGGCGTGCCGTTCGCGCCGTTCGTCACGATCATGCGCGGTCTGTTGCGGCGAATCGGCGTCGACGAGCTGACCGCGCTGCTGCCGATCGCGCGCCCCGCACTTTCGCGCTGGCTGCCCGAGCTGGCGATGCGGACCGGTGCGGCCGAGACCGAAGCGGATCGGATCAGGTTGTTCGGCGAGATCCTCACCGTATTCGAGCAGCTGGCGATCTCGCGGTCGGTGGTGCTCGTGGTGGAGGACCTGCACTGGGCCGATGATTCGAGCCGGGAGCTGCTGACGTTCCTGGTCGCGAATCTGACCCAGCGCGATCTACTGCTGATCAGCACCTACCGGCCCGCCGATTCGGAGAGGCTGCGTCGATTCCTCACGGGGCTGCGCCGCGATCCCGGTGTGCGCGTGCTGCATCCGGAGCCGCTGACCAGACACGAGGTCGGCCGTCAGCTCGCCGCGGTGCTCAACCGCGAACCCGAGCCCGGGGTCGCCACCCGAGTCTTCCAGCGCAGCAAGGGGATTCCGCTATTCGTCGAGGCGCTCGGGCGTGCGCTGCGAGCGGATCCCGACCGCGTGCCCGAGGACGCCCTCGCGGACCTGTCCGACCTGCTGCTCGGCTATCGATCCGGACTGTCCGAGGATGCGGAGGCGCTTTTGCGACTCGCCGCCACCGCGGGCTCGCCCGTGGCGGCCGAATTACTGGAATCCGCGACGGACCGGTCCGACGACGCGCTGCACCTGGCGTTGCGCCAGCTCACCGATCAGCGGCTATTGCTGGCGACGGACACCGGCTACGAGTTCCGACACAGCCTGATCCGCGATGCCGTCTATGACGATATGCTGCCGATCGAACGAAAGCGCTTGCACAGCAGGCTTTCTCAGGTCCTGCTCGCCGAAGGCGCGCCGGGTGCCGGTGAACGGCGGATGGGCGAGCTGGCCTACCACGCGTACGCCGCGGGCGATCTGCCACACGCACTCGTGGCGTCCTGGCGAGCTGCCACGGAATCCGCAGGGGCACAAGGCGAACGCGTACAGCAACTCGATCGTGTGCTCGAGCTGTGGGATCGAGTGCCCGACGCGGCAACGCTGGTCGGGGTCGATCGGCTCGCCGTGCTGGAACGCATTGTCGAGGCATGCTTTCACGGTGGCATCGTCGAGCGCGGCGTTACGGCGGCCGACCAGGCACTGGAACTGCTGGATGCGGCGACGGCACCGGAGCGGGCCGCTCGCCTCTACTACTACCGTGCGGGTCTGGAGAATCAGAGCAGCGGCGGATCCGTCGATGATCTCACCCGGGCATTGGAATTATTACCAACACAGCCGCCGAGCGTGTTGCGCGGCGAGGTGCTCGCATCGTTGGCCGCATCCCGCGTCTTCCACGGTGATGCCGTCGGGGCCGCGCGTGCTGCCCGCGCGGCTGTCGAGGTCGCCGAACAGACCGGCATACCAGCTCTCGCCGCGCGCGGCTACGCCTATCAGGGCCTGGCGGCGGCCGCCGGAAATGGCTCCGCTGTCACGTATTTCGAACAGGCTCACGCCGCGGCGAACGATCCGCAGACATTGTTGACCGTGGTGCTGTGGGAGTCGGCGGCGCTGGTCGCGGCGGGCGAATACCAGGCAGCCATCGAGACGATCCAGCAGGGTTTGCGGGCCGCCCACGAAACCTTCCGCTTCGCCGATGCCGGGCCCATTCTGCTGGTGAAATGGGCGCAGGCGTTGGCCGGGCTCGGACGCTGGCCGGAGGCGCTCGATCTCATCGACGAATCGCTCACCGACCAGCTGCCGCCGCTGAGCAAGGCCGCGCTACTGCTCTGTCACGCGAGAATCGTGCTGGCTCAGGGCTCTTCGACGGCGGCAACCAGCAGTGCCGACGCCGCGGCCGTGCTCTTGAGCGACGGACCGTGGGCGCGCCAGTACCAACTCCAATTGCGCACGGTGCGAACCGATATCGCGATCGCGGACGGACAATCCCGACGTGCGCATGAGATCGTCGCCGAGACGCTGGCGGCCGATGATCTCATCACCCACCACCACGAGGTGTGGCCGTTGCTCGCGACCGCGGCCCGGATCGCGGACGCGGATCTCGCGGACGTTGCCGACCGACTGCCGGTAACCACCGCGGTCGACTCGGCCTATCGCGCCGTCTTCACCGCCACCGGGGACAACGACCCCACCGCCTGGCACCAGGCGGTATCCGCTTGGCGCACCATCGATCAGCGCCATGACCTGGCCCGCAGTCTTCTCGGTGCCGCCGAGGCCGAACTGGTGGTCGGCAATCGCGCCGCCGCCCGCGAGACCCTGCGCGAAGCCGCCGAACTCGCGGCGGGATTGGGTGCGACACCGTTGACCGACGCTGCCGAGCAGCTGGCCGAGCGTGCCCGCGTCGCCCTCCAGGTGACTCGGCCGCAACCGGCGCACGAAACGCCGCGCACCTTCGGTCTGACGCCGCGCGAGATCGACGTATTACGTCTGGTCGCACAGGGGTTGAGCAATCGGCAGATCGCGGCAGAGCTGTTCATCAGCGGCAATACCGCGGGCGTGCATGTATCGCGGATCCTGACCAAGCTCGGTGCCGCGACGCGAACCGAAGCCGCCGCAGTGGCCCGCAAACACGGACTCATCGAGCCCGGCTGAGGCAGCTGTTCAATCCCTGCCGTACGGATCAATTCATTCGTTGTCGATCAAGCCATGGGCGGCGCGGTGATTCGCCCTCCGTCTCTGGTGGTGACACTGATGTGCGGTTCCTCGCTGCCGTAGGCGCGTACCACCGCGAGTGTCAACCCGGTCCGCGCCAATCGGCGCGATGTGTTCCTCGAGCCTCGATACACCGTCACGCAGCCTGCGTCGTCGGCAGCGCGGCCGATCATGGTGAACCCGCCCGCACCGTATCGGTCATCGGTCGATACCTGGAACTAGGTGTGCCTCGCTGATCGCCACGAGCGCAGACTAAATCGGTCTGTCGAACAACGCGCCCCGCCTCCGTTGATTCGGAGGCGGGGCGCAGCCGGACCCCGGACGCGAAGCGGCCCACCCGGAAGGGGACCGGGTGGGTTCTCGATCAGGCCACGAGTGGCCCGGCTAGGACCCGCCGTCCGTCGCGGGTGTTCACGCTGACTTGCGGTTTCTCGCCGCCGGTGGCACGCACGACAGCGAACGCCAATCCGTCGGCCCCGATCGGTGCGACGCGTTCCTCGAGGGTGGACACGACCCGCACCGATTCCGCATCGTGGGCGGCGCGACCGATCACGGCGAACCAGCCCGCGCCGTCGCGGTCGGCTGATTCGGAACGGAAGCGAGCTCCGTACCGCTGCAAGGGCTGATGCACGCTGGTGCGATCCTCGCGCGGCCCTTCCGGCCGAGCCGCACCGAAGGTGATCCCATGCGTCCAAGATGCACCGATCGGGCCCGAGTTCGACGCGCCAAGAGATCGAATCGGCCACTCGCGCAGCCTCTGTGGAAGGTCTACCGTTTGACATTGTGGAGCGACGAGAATTTGTTCGGCTGATGGGTATCGTCGCCGCTCAGATATCCATACCCGCCGCGACCGAGAACATTGTCATGGACAAGCCGCTCTTGGGCCGAGCGGACCTCCGGGTTGATGAAGAGGTCATAGGCAGCATCGAGGCGATGCTGGCGAAGGCCATGGACACTGACGATCAGTTCGGCCCCTGGCTTGTGCTCCGCTCGGTATTGACTCAGCAGAGCCTCGTCGCGTCGCTGCTGCCCGATTGTCCGTCGCAGTTGCGTCCGAGACTGCTATCGGTGTTCGCGAACCTGACGCGGTTCGCTGGCTGGCTTTACTTCGACATGGGCGATTTGGCTTCCGCCTGCAAGTTTTACGAGGAGGCGCGCACCGCAGCCCACGATGCCCAGGACGTGAAGTTAGCGGCATTCACGCTCTCGCACCTAAGCCATCTCGCCCTCTGGCGCCGCCGCCCGCGACTCGCGGTCGATCACGCCACAGCCGCATCGAACTGGGCGCGTCGGACCGATGATCGGCTGCTGGTCGCGGACGCGGCGGAGATGGCTGCTCGCGCCTATGCCGAAATCGGCGACAAGACCGCCTGCCTTGCGATCTTGGACGAGCTGAGTCGGGCGGCAGCGCCTCGACCTTGTCCCACCAGCGGTCCGCCGACTCGAGCGGATACCCATAAGCCGCACCGATCACGACATCGCCCATCTCGGCGGTCACGAGGACGAAGCCCGGCCGGACGAGTAGCGATGCGAGCACATCGCGGTGTCGTGCTGACTCCACCGTGGACCAGCGGTGCGGAGGAAGGGCGAATGCTCGGTCGAACAGCGCACACACCGAGTCCGACAACATCGACGCGCGCCGGGTATCGCAGCGATTCACTTCCGGCAGGTCTACCAACGTGTGCTCCCTCGCTTCGCCCGACCACTGTATCCCGAAGCAAAAGAGAGCCGCCCGGTAACATCCGTGACGGCTGTGCTTGCGTTCGGGCTACCGCTCGTCGTTTCCTTGATGTAATAGGCGCTCGAGGTATCCCGCCCACGGCGGTGTGACTGTGGTGATTGCCGCCCGGATCGCGTAGAAAACGAAATCCTGTGCGCGGTCCTGCTTTCCGTCCCGCTGCCGCGCATATCCGGCCAGCTCGGCATGGGTGATCTGTCCCAAGTCTGCGCGGCCCGCCTGCTGACCGAAAGGACGTGAACGGCTACCGGCCGCCCTGATCGGGATCCAGTCCCAGAATGACCGCCAGCACCGCGCGCAACCGCTGCACATCGCCGCGAATGCCGGTCACCGCATCCCGATACAGGAAGGCTTCGATGAGCCGGACCAACGCATAGGCGAAGGTCTCGGTATCGACCCGATTCTGGTAGCCCTGCGCCATCGCGGTATCCAGGATTTCGGCGACCACCCCGACCACCTTCGGCTGTACCGGCCCATCGCTGGTGGTGATGATGCGGCCGGCGGTGGCCTGTTCGGTCGCGATGAAATATCGGTATGCCTCGCTGCGCGTAAGCCACTGTGCCACCCGGTCCAGTAGGGCGAGGACCCGCGCCGCGCCGGCGCCGTCGGAGCGCGTCTTCGCCGCGACGACCATCCGCTCGAATTCCGACACGATGACCGCACCGAGCAGTCCGTCCCGCGAACCGAACCAGCGGTAGATGGTCGCGCGCGACAATCCGAGTTCGGCCGCGATCGCCTGCACATCGACCCGCTCGCAGGCCAGGAACTGGGCGCTGGCCGCGGCGAGTACCTGGTCCTGGGAGGCGGCGGCGGGACGGCCGACGGGCCGGGCGGCACCGGAGGTGGTAGTCATCCCGGCCCTGGGATCGATTCGCGACACATGCGTAGTAACGTACCAAATCAATCCGAGCGAGTACCGCGCCCGTCTGGGCCAGTGCTCCGCCACCGCGAGAGGATGTGCCCGTGCGCTCGACCCTGATCTCCCGTAGGGACCTGGACTTCCTGCTCTACGAATGGCTGCGGGTCGAGGAGCTCACCGCGCTGCCCCGGTTCGCCGAACACTCCAGGGAGACCTTCGACGGTTTTCTCGACCTCTGCGCGGATCTGGCGACCCAGCATTTCGCGCCGCACAACAAGCGCAACGACACCGATGAGCCGACCTTCGACGGCGAGCGGGTCACCATAATTCCGGAGGTCAAGGCCGCCGTCGAGGCCTTCGCCAAGGCGAATCTCATCGGCGCTGCGATGGACGAGCGGATCGGCGGGCTACAGCTGCCCCGCACGCTGGAGGCGGCCGGATTCAGCTGGTTCCAGGCGGCCAATGTCGGCACCATCGGCTATCAGTTCCTGACCGTCGGCAATGCCAATCTCCTTACCGCGCACGGAACTCCGGAGCAGATCGACCGCTTCGTCAAACCCATGGTCGAGGGTAGGTTCACCGGGACCATGTGCCTGTCCGAGCCGCAGGCCGGTTCGTCGCTGGCCGATATCGTGACCCGCGCCGAACCACAGGCCGACGGCACCTACCGGGTCTTCGGATCGAAGATGTGGATCTCCGGCGGTGATCATGAGCTGACCGAGAACATCGTGCACCTGGTGCTCGCCAAGATTCCGGGTGGGCCCGCCGGAACCAAGGGCATATCACTGTTCGTCGTGCCGAAGTTCCTGGTGGCCGCGGACGGTTCGCTCGGGGCGCGCAACGATGTGGTGCTGGCCGGGTTGAACCACAAGATGGGCTACCGCGGCACCACCAACACGGTGCTGAACTTCGGCGAGGGCAAGCACACTCCGGACGGTGCCGCCGGAGCGGTGGGCTACCTCGTCGGCGAACCGCATCGCGGCCTGTCCTACATGTTCCACATGATGAACGAGGCGCGGCTCGGCGTCGGGCTCGGCGCGACGGCATTGGGCTACACCGGCTATCTGAAGTCACTCGAATACGCCCGCGAACGTCGCCAGGGACGCCCGGTCACCGCCAAGGATCCGGCGACGCCACAGGTACCGATCATCGAGCACGCGGACGTGCGGCGCATGCTGTTGGCGCAGAAGTCTTATGTAGAGGGCGCACTCGGTCTGCTGCTCTACTGCAACCGGCTGGTCGATCTGGAACACACCGCCGAGGATCCGGCCACGAAACGCGATCACACCCTGCTGCTGGAAATTCTCACCGGCGTGGCCAAGAGCTGGCCATCGCAATGGTGCCTGGAGGCCAATAGCCTTGCCATCCAGGTGCACGGCGGTTATGGCTACACCCGCGAATACGATGTCGAACAGCACTACCGCGACAATCGCCTCAACCCGATCCACGAGGGCACCCACGGCATCCAAGGTCTGGATCTGTTGGGCCGCAAGGTGATCCAGCACGATGGCGCGAGCCTGCGGCTACTGGCCGCGCAAATCGAGCGGACCGTACTCGCGGCCACCGAGGCGGGTGGCGAGTGGACCGAATTCGGCGGCCAGCTCGATGCGGTCTGGCAGCGGTTGCTCACCGTCACCGGCTGGATGTTCGCCTCCGGCGATATTGCCGCCGCCATGGCGAATTCCAGCATCTATCTGGAGGCATTCGGACACGTTGTGGTCGCGTGGATCTGGCTGGAGCAGGCACTGGCCGCCCATGGCAAGGACGGCGACTTCTACGACGGCAAGCGCGCGGCGGCCCGCTACTTCTTCCGCTACGAATTGCCCAAGACCACACCGCAATTGGATCTGTTGGAGCTGATGGACCGCACCACGCTGGACATGCGCGACGCCTGGTTCTGACCGCACGCCGCACTACCACGATCGGGTCAGACGACAAGCTGTCGTTCCCCGGGTCGGGTGCGGCGCCAGGCCACCGCGAGAAACACCAGCAGGCCGATCAGCGGCAGGGTGCCGATCGTCCAGCTCAGCGGCAGCGGCGGACCGGGCTGGTCGAGCACCGTGACATTGCCGAGGGTGCCTTCGCCGTGTCCGAGCGGGCCGTCGATCGCGAAGGTGAAGGTGTAGGTACCAGGAGCGTCGAAGGCCTTGACGTCCAGACCCCAGGAGTCACGCTTGCGGGGATGGCGGACCAGCGGCGCAGCGCGGCGACCGGGCCGGACCGCGGGGCCGGTCAAGCGCAGCGTCCCGGACTTGTCGGCGATGCCGCCATCGGGCATGAAGGTGAAGTCCAGCGATTTCATCGCACGGATGGGCCAGGTGGAGAAGCCGACGGTCACGCCGTACGGCCCCGCCTGGACGCGCTCGGTGTGCACGATCTCGACCGGCGCGTAGGCCGAGGCGGGGGCGACCGCGAACAGCGACAGGGTGATCGTGGCGAGTACGGCGACGGCGAGCCTGCGGAGTACGGACATCACGCATCCTTCATTGCGGGCAGCATGGTGGTGAACCGGCCGCCGAGGAACCCGGCGAGCAGGCCGAGCGGAACGCCGAGCAGCGTGATCGTCACGATGTCGCCGACGGCGATATGCGATGTGGCCCGGACCAGATTCAACTGCAGCGGGAACGTCAGGCCGACGATGACGCCCGTCACGGCACCGGCCAGCAATACGATCTTGCGCGCATCGAAACCACGGGCGCGGGCCAGCCAGAACAACCCCTCGACCGCGATCGCCGCGAAGATCAGGAACATCGGCATCATGGCGGGCAGATCCGGCGGTCGTCCGGTGAGGCCGTCCCGCAGCGGCAACCCGATCGCCGACGCATAGGTTTGCGCGGCCCAGGGCGAGAACCACCACAGGATCGCCTGCATGGCGCCGAGCGAAACCGCGATGGCAATGGCCGCGCCCGCGCGCGCCAGCACTGCCGCGCCGAGAATGAGCAGCATCGGCCCGAACGCGACGATGCCGAGGATGGTCGGATCGACGGGCAGATGCAGGTTGTTCAATGCATTGGTGGGAATCGGGGCGAAGGTGATCAAGATCGGAATCGCGACGACGAGGCCGATCCGGCCCCAGCGATGATCGCGGTGGGCGGCGAAAACGATGATGCTGCCGATCATGGTGAGCGAGATGGACAGGAACAGCGCCACATGCGACGGAGTGTTCAGCACGGCGTCGAAACCGTAGATCGAATGCCACTCCAGATCGAGTAGGCCGTAGAGCAGGAACAGTGCCGCACCGGCTCCGGCGATCATATAGCCGAGCGGCGCGGTCAGGTTGCTGCCGAAGACTCGGATGGGTGTGCCGCCGAGCCGGGGCACGGGCCGACCGGCCCGTTGGGCGGCGGTGGCGATGAGAACCATGGCCAGACTGGCGAATCCGGAGATCGCGCTGCCAGAGTACAGGAACAGATGCGGCAGCGTGAAAAAGGTGTCCGGACCGACCTCGTTGTGCCACTGGATATCCCAGCTGAGGCCGATCAATGTGACTGCGGTGCCCAGTAATACGCCCCAGGCGCCGATGCGAGCCGCGGTGGTGTCATCGGTGACATTCGGTCCGGCGACGGCTTCGACCGTCTCCGGTGGTGCTGGCGTGCTCATGCTGGCCATTCCTCCTGATCTGTGCATAATTTCAGCCGCCGACCCAGATCGGCACCACGAGTTCGTCGACGCTGTCGTGTTCGTCGATCGACAGTCGAAGCTCCCACGGGCCGGTCATCATCAGTGGTACCGATGCGGCGTGGAAGTGTCCCGGACCGGTGGCCATCGCCGCGATGGACTGTCCGGCCTGACCCATGAGCGGCTGGTTCGCCTGAATACGAACTGCGGCATGGTCTTTCGTCGCGCCAGTGCGGTCGGTGACGGTGATGTCAATGGCGGTGCTGCCGATTCGCGGGCTGTCGATGGCGATGGTGACGAGGTGTTGCGGACTTCCGGTTTTCAATACGATCGAACCGGATGGGCGCGGCCAGACGAACCAGGCAATGGCCGCCAGCACCAAGACGATCACCGCTGCCCCGGTTAGGACAATGCCCTTCCGGGGTGCGGCCGTGTTCTTCGCTCGCTCGCTCATGCCTGCGCCTCGCTGGCGCTCGGCTGTGTTGATGGTTCGCTCGCTCACTAGGGCCGCGCTCCCGCCGCGACATCGACAACGACGGGGACGGTGAGCACGGCGTAGCGCCGTTCGACCTGGATCCAGAGGCGATAGCGGCCCGCGAGAGGGAAGGTGTAGGTGAACGGCACATCGGGGCCGTATGCGGCGACCGTCTCGTCGGGTGCGCTTTCGCCATTGGCGGGCGGCATGAGCATGGTGCCGCGACTCGCGGCGGGCTCGGTCATATCCATGCCGGGCATCTCCGTCCCCGACATATCGGACATACCCTGCATCGATGTCACCCCCATCGAGTGGCCGTGCCCCCAGATCGGTGAGTTCTGTACGGCCGCAGCGATCTCCGAGTCGCTGGAGAGTGGACCCGCCATGATCAGGTGCCCGACCATGCCGAGCCACGGCTGCAGATCGGCGACATCGCCGAATTCGGCGGTGATGGTGGTCGGCACCCCCGCCACCGGCGTAGTCGTTCTGACAGTGACCTGGTTACCATCGACAATGGTCGACGCGGATTTGTCACCGCCACCGAGATGCACTGCGGCGCTGGCGGATTCCGGTCCCCCCGCACCGGACAGGACGGTGAATCCGTTTGCCGCGCGGACCATTTGCACACCGCCGCCACGGCGCGCCAACTCCGCGGACAACGCATATCGCCCGGCCTCGGGTGCGGCCAGCTGAACCTGATACCGACCGGGTCCGATCCGGATCGGGTGCAGATGCGACAGGCGGCCGGTCGGGCCGACCAGCAGCAGATGCACGAGCGCGCTGTCGTGCACGACCAGATCGTCGACGGGGGCACCGGTGGCGGCATCGATCAGGACGAGGTCGAGATCGCCCGGCTGCCCGGCGGTCACCGGCCCACCCGCAACCGTCAGCAATACCGGCGGTCGCGAAAAGTCCGAAATCAGCGGCTGATTCACGGCATAGGGATCGGTGACATTGTCGAACGTGGGATCGAGCTGACCGCCGGGTTGCGGCGGCAGCGGCAGCGATGCCGAAAGCAGTGCGGCCGTCACCGAAACCGCCACCCCGGCCACCATTCCGGCGGCCGGAACCAGCGCCCATACGCTGCGTCGCGCACGAATCGCGAGCACCACGGCGACGGGCAGCAGTACGCCCGCCACCAGAAACCCGCCGTACACCAAACGCTCGGGCGGCGAGGTCACCTGCGCGGGCACGAGGAACGGAATCCGCGCCACCCGCGTACCGTCGTCGACGGCCAGCTCCCACGGCCCGGCCCGGTCCATTCGGACAGTGGCCGAATACATTCCGGGGGTACCGCCGAGTTCGACGATCGCCTCGGTGGTGGGCGCTCCCGGTGCCGGCCGCGTCGACTGCGTCGATACCCCGGTCGGCGTCGCCGCGAGGGTCAGTCGCCCCGCGGCGGTACCCGCATGGGTGACCACATCCACCCGCAGCGGCCCCGGCACGCTGGTCACCCGGCGCAAAATGATCGTGAGCTCCCGATCACCGAGCGACTGCGCGACCGAAATATCCGAGCCGGAGGACGCCGAATCCGCTGACGCCGAACCCACCCCGATCGAAGCCAACAACGCGCACACCCCTGCGACCAGCAGGGCGCGACCAACACCGGCGATAACAGCCACGCCCGTCATGGTAGGGATGCGTGCCCGCGAGAACATCACCCCCAGCGGTGATTTCGCCTCCCCCGCCGGAGTGATTCCGCCCTGTGCTGGTATCCGGACAATCCCCCACCTCACCGCCGGAACCACAGTTCGGCCACCTGCTGGTTCAACAGCACCAGAATCGCGATACCAACCAGGACCGCGAGCCGGCCGGCGGTTCCGCCACGGTTCGCACCCGGCACATTGACGGAATCATCAGCGAGGCGAACACGATAGCGGTCACCTGGTGCCATTATCGCCACGCCCGAAGAACAGTGAGGTGATGGCCGCACCCCGGACCGGGAAGGCAGGGACACGAGCTGCCCGGCGAAAATAGGAATCGCCGAGCGCGATATTCACCACCACTGCGGTAAAGGCGATCACCGCCGGGCCGATGGCCAGGACCCGCGCGCACCCGCTGTCATTCGAATCTGTGTGATCGAAACTCGCGAACCAGGCGCAGGGTGGCGCAATGGCCACTCCGGGACCTATCCGCCCAGGTCAGAGCCGGAAGGAGGCGGCGAAATAAAATCCGCTGATTCGTGGCGCTCGCTTGCGGGCCTTTGAGCGTTCCCGCGCCAACTATCGTCGCTATCCATGCAGGTCAGCGAGAGAAAGGTGGCGGAGGTGGGAGCCGAGGCGACGCCCGTGCGACGGTTGCGGGCCGACCAGGCGCGCCGAATAGCCGACGTGCTGCGTCATCAGATACATGCGGGGGCCTTCGACGACGTGCTGCCGAGTGAACAGGAATTGGTGGCCGAATACGACGCCTCGCGCAACACCGTGCGCGACGCACTCGCGCTGCTCAAGGACGAAGGGTTGATCGATCGGGTGCCGAAGGTGGGCACCAGGGTCGCCCGGCGCAAATTCGATCACGGCCTGGACGCGCTGCTCGGGCTGCAGGAAACCCTCAAGGGCCACGGCACGGTGCGCAACGAGGTGCGCGCCGCGATGCATATCACCGCGCCACCGGCCGTCGCGCGCAAGCTCGGGCTGAATCCCGGTGAGCGCGTGGTCTATATCGAACGACTGCGCTATCTCGCCGATCTACCGCTGAGCCTGGATCTGACCTATCTCGCACCCGATATCGGCACCGAGGTCCTCGGCCACGACCTCGAGACCAACGACATCTTCGTACTCATCGAACAGATCAGCGGTGGACCGCTCGGCTCGGCCGACCTCGCGCTGGAAGCGATTACCGCGGACGTGCACACCGCCGCCACCTTGGAAGCACCCGAGGGTGCCGCGCTGCTGATGCTCGAACGGCTGACCCGCCTCGACGACGGCAGACCGGTGGATCTGGAGTACATCCGGATGCGCGGGGATCGAATCACCATGCGCGGCAGCCTGATCCGCGGCACATCCGAATGGAAGGTCATCTGATGGCACTGGCGAACCAACGCACCGATATTCCGGTGACCATCGACGAATCACTGTGCATCCAGGGCTGCACGCTGTGCGTCGAGATCTGCCCGCTCGACTCGCTGGCCATCAATCCGGACAACGGCAAGGCCTTCATGCACGTGGACGAGTGCTGGTACTGCGGCCCGTGCGCCGCCCGCTGTCCCACGGGCGCCGTCACCGTCAATATGCCCTATCTGTTGCGCTGAACGATCCGGAAAGTCCCATGAAGAAACGCCTCGCTCCCCTGCTCCTCGCCGTCGCACTCGCCGCGGCGGGCTGCTCACTGCAGAGTTCGGACAGCACCCCCGCCGGAACCGTCAAGGTCGTCGTCGGCTACCAGTCCAAGACCATCAATACCGTCACCGCGGGCACATTGCTGAAGGCCCAGGGCTATCTGGAACAACGGCTACAGAAGATCACCGACAGCGGCGGCGCCGAGTACCAGGTGGAGTGGCAGGACTACGACACCGGCGCGCCGATCACCGCGCAGATGCTCGCCGAGAAGATCGATATCGGGTCGATGGGCGATTATCCGTTGCTGATCAACGGATCTCGCACCCAGTCCAACGAGCGCGCGAAGACTGCGCTGGTATCGGTGACCGGCTACAACCCCAAGGGTGCGCTCAATATGGTTGTGGTGCCCCAGGATTCGACGGCGACCGGGATCACCGAGCTGGCCGGACAGAAGATTTCGGCCAGCGTCGGCTCGGCCGGGCACGGCACCCTGGTGCAGGCACTCTCGCGGGCGGGTGTCGATCCGGCCAAGGGTGTCGAGGTGCTCAATCAGCAGCCGCAGGTCGGGGCGACCGCATTGGAATCGCATCAGGTCGGCGCGCTCGCACAGTTCGTGGCCTGGCCCGGACTGCTCGTCTTCCAGAACAAGGCGAAACTGCTCTACGACGGTGCGGAATTGGGTGTGCCGACCTTCCACGGCGTGGTCGCGCGACGCGCCTACACCGCTGATCATCCCGAGGTGCTGCAGGCCTTCCTCGCCGCCCAGCTCGATGCCACGAAGTTCCTCAACGACAAGCCGTTCGAGGCCGCCGAGATCGTCGCCGACGGTTCCGGATTGCCGCAGGAGGTCGTGTACCTCTACAACGGCCCCGGCGGAACGTCTTTCGATGCCACGCTCAAGCCCGGTCTGATCGACGCCTTCAAAGGCGATGTGCAGTACCTGAAGTCGATCGGCGACTTCGCCGAACTCGATATCGACAAGTTCGTCGATCCCGCGCCGCTGCGCAAGGCCTTCGCCGACGACGCCATGGGCGATTACGACCAGGCGGTGGCGTCCACCGTCAACCCCAGCCGCGTCACCGGCACCGATCCGGTCTGCAACCGTCCGGTGAGCGATGCCGCGCAGGCCGGTGAGCTGTGGCTCGACGGCACCGATCGCCCGCAGCCCGCCGCCGATCCGACCTGCCTGCTGCGCGCGGTCCAGGCGGCCGAGGCGCAGGGCAAGGTGATCCGCGCCGCATATGTGCCCGATGCCGAACTCGGCACGCGCTGGTTCGCCGATAAGGCGGTGTGGTTGCGCGATGGCGACAACTTCCTGCCATTCACGACACCCGCTGCCGCACAGCGCTATCGGCGGGTGCACCCGGCCGCCACGGCGATCTCCTATGACCAGGCCGTCACGGAAGTCCGACCATGACAGCATCGAGCAGCGCTTCGTTGTTGCAGGACGGCCGGGCAACGGGCGAGCGCACCACAGCACTGACCGGACCTACCGTGGCCGAGGGTGATGAAACCGCGGACGTACGTGGGAGGTCCGCATGGCGCACCCGGTTGCTCCAGGTGGCGTCGGTCGCGACCGCCATCGGTCTGTGGCAACTGCTCACCGCCGATAATGTGCGGTGGTGGCTGCGCTTCGACACGCTGCCGACGGTCACCGAGATCATCCGCGAATTCGGCAAGCAACTGCAGTCGGATCAGTTCTATGTCGATGTCGCACAATCGCTGATCCGTATTCTCACCGGATTCGGGCTGGCGGCCGTGGTCGGTGTGCTCGCGGGCATCGGCCTCGGCCGCTCCGGACTCTTCGCCGCGGTGCTCGGACCGCTCACCGAATTGGCCCGGCCGATTCCGGCCATCGCGCTGGTGCCGGTGGCGATTCTGCTGTTCCCGAGCGACGAATCGGGCATCGTCTTCATCACGTTCATGGCATCGCTGTTCCCGGTGCTGGTCAGCACCCGACACGCGGTGCGCGCGCTGCCGACCCTCTGGGAGGACGCGCTGCGCACGCTGGGCGCATCGCGTACCGATGTGCTGGTGCGAGTGGTATTTCCGGGCATCCTGCCCGGCGTGTTCAGCGGTCTGTCGGTGGGCATGGGTGTGGCGTGGATCTGCCTCATCTCGGCCGAGATGATCTCCGGGCGACTCGGCATCGGCTACCGGACCTGGCAGGCCTACACCATCGTCGATTATCCGGCGGTATTCGTCGGCATGATCACCATCGGCATCCTCGGCTTCGGCACCTCCGGAATCGTGGAATCGGCCGGACGCCGGATCACCCGCTGGCTGCCGAGGGAGGTTGCCGAATGACCACGACCACCGCACCTACCGCGGCACTCGAAACCGGAATGCGATTGAGCCTGAACGGAATTCGCATCGCCTACGGCGGCAAGACCGTGCTCGACAACCTCGAGCTGGCCATTACCCCCGGCGAAATCCTGGTCGTGGTCGGCAAATCCGGTTGCGGCAAGTCGACACTGTTGCGTGCGATCGCCGGACTACGCAAGCCGGAGCAGGGCGTGATCCGCGCCGACGGCATCGCGGTGACCGGACCGTCCGCCGATCGCGCCCTGGTCTTCCAGGACGATGCGCTGCTGCCCTGGCGCACCGTGCGCCAGAACATCGAGCTCGCACTGCAATTGCGCAAGGTGGCACGCACCGAACGCAAGGCGACCGCCCGGCATTGGGTGGACGAGGTCGGGCTCACCGGCTACGGCGACTATCTGCCGCGCGATCTGTCCGGGGGTATGCGTCAGCGAGTTCAGTTGGCGCGCAGCCTCGCCGGATCGCCACGCGCGGTGCTGATGGACGAGCCGTTCGGCGCACTGGACACCCAGACCCGAACAACCATGCAGCGCCTGCTGATCGACACCTGGCGCGCCCATCCGACCACCATCGTATTCGTCACCCATGACCTGGACGAGGCGCTGCTGCTCGGCGACCGCATCGCGGTACTCGGCGGCGGCGTATTGCACACCCTGGTCGATGTGCCCGAGCCACGTACCCCGGCGGATCGCCGGTCGGCGAAGGCCGAAATCCTGGAGAAGTTGTGAATATTCCCGAGCTATCCGATCGGATCCGGCTCGACTGCGATGTGCTCATCATCGGCGGCGGCACCGCGGGCACCATGGCCGCACTCACCGCCGCCGAGGCGGGCGCCGAGGTACTGCTGCTGGAGAAGGCGCATGTGCGGCATTCCGGTGCGTTGGCCATGGGCATGGACGGGGTCAACAATGCGGTGATTCCCGGCAAGGCCGAGCCCGAGGACTATGTTGCCGAGATCACCAGGGCCAATGACGGAATTGTCAACCAGCGCACCGTATATCAGACCGCCACTCGCGGCTTTGCCATGGTGCAGCGACTCGAACGCTATGGCGTGAAGTTCGAGAAGGACGAATACGGCGAGTACGCGGTGCGCCGAGTGCACCGGTCCGGGTCGTATGTGCTGCCGATGCCCGAGGGCAAGGATGTGAAGAAGGCGCTGTATCGCGTACTGCGCCAACGCAAGATGCGCGAGAAGATCCGCGTCGAGAACCGGCTCATGCCGGTGCGGGTGCTCACCGATGCCGGTCGCGCGGTGGGTGCCGCCGCATTGAATACGCGCACCGGCGAATTCGTGGCCGTGGGCGCGAAGGCGGTGATCCTGGCGACGGGGCCGTCCGGACGCTTGGGGTTGCCCGCGTCGGGCTATCTATACGGCACCTACGAGAATCCGACCAATGCTGGTGACGGCTACTCGATGGCCTATCACGCGGGCGCGGAGCTCAGCGGTATCGAATGCTTCCAGATCAATCCGCTCATCAAGGATTACAACGGTCCGGCCTGCGCCTATGTGGCCAATCCGTTCGGCGGGTACCAGGTGAACGCGAAGGGCGAACGCTTCGTCGACTCCGATTATTGGTCCGGACAGATGATGTCGGAAGTCAAGCGCGAGATCGAATCCGCGCGCGGTCCCATCTATCTCAAGGTTTCGCATCTGCCCGACGAGACGCTCACCACGCTCGAAGGCATTCTGCACACCACCGAACGCCCGACCCGCGGTACCTTCCACGCCAACCGCGGCCATGACTACCGCACCCACGATATCGAGATGCATATCTCCGAAATCGGTTTATGCGGTGGACATTCCGCATCCGGGGTGTGGGTCGACGAACATGCCCGCACGACCGTCCCCGGGCTGTACGCGGCAGGTGATCTGGCGTGCGTGCCACACAACTATATGATCGGCGCCTTCGTCTTCGGTGATCTGGCCGGTGGCCATGCCGCATCCACATTGTCCGAGGTCGCCGCGCCCGTCGAACTTCCGCAAGATCAGCTCGCCGCGGCACATGAGCTGATCTACCGGCCGCTGCGCCAGCCGGACGGCCCACCGCAGCCCCAGGTCGAGTACAAGCTGCGCCGATTCGTGAACGACTATGTGGCGCCACCGAAGACGGCCGCGAAACTGTCGATCGCGGTCGAGACCTTCGAGCGGATGCGCGGTGAGATCGCCGAAATCGGCGCCCGCACACCGCATGAGCTCATGCGCGCGGTCGAGGTCTCCTTCATCCGCGACTGCGCCGAAATGGCCGCGCGCAGTTCGCTGACCCGCACCGAATCACGGTGGGGGCTCTACCACGAACGTGCCGATCTGCCGCAGCGCGACGATAGCGAATGGCGCTATCACCTGAACCTGCACAAGAATTCCGATGGTGCGATGGAATTCCTGAAGCGGCCGGTCGCGCCATATCTGGTGCCGGTGCCGGGTCTAGACGATCTGCCGTCGACCGACCCCTCTGTGGTCCCGGTGGCCCAGCCGGAACTCATCGGTGGGCGCGCACCGGCCGATGCACCGCGCACCGTGCGCACATCGACGACGCCACCGTCACCGCGGCTGGTCGGTTTGCTGGCTTTGGATTCGCCTACGGTGCAGGACCTTTCGACCTATCTATTCGATGCCGATGCCGGTGTTCGGGTGGCGGCGCTGTCGGTATTGACCGAGAACACCCCCGACGGGTTCACATCGGTATTGATCGGTGCGCTCGACGATACCGCGGCCTCCGTTCGCGCGGCCGCCGCGGCGAGTCTGCGTGAACTCGTGGAAGTGCTTCCCGAATCGACAGGTCTGGCCGACCACCTCGACTCCCCCGACCCGGTCGTCCGGGCGACCGTCGTGGGTCTGCTCCGCGCGCTACGAGCCGGATCGGCGGCGCAATTCATTGCGGCATTGACCGATTCGGATCATCGGGTGCGCATCGAGGCGGTGCGGGCGCTGGTATCGCTCGACGATCGGCAGGCCGTCTCGTCGGCGGCAACCGATGAGAACCGCGAAGTGCGCATCGCCGTCGCGCACGGGTTGTCGGCGATCGGCGGACAGGGTGGCCAGACCGCGCGCACCCTGGCCGACGATCCGGATCCACTCGTGCGCGCCGCCGCCCTGGCAGCCTTCGCGAATCTCGTTGTCGCACAAGATGACACGGCCTTGCTCGTCAGCGCTTTCAGGCACTCCGCCTGGCAGGTCCGGGTGGGTGCCGCGCGGGGTCTCGCGGGCACGGATCCCGATTTCGGTGTCACCCCGCTGTCCGACGCCCTGCGCGATCCGCACCTCGACGTGCGCAAGGCCGCGGTGTTGTCGCTGGCCACCTGGCCGCACAGCAGTGCCGCGCACGATGCGCTGAAGCTGGCGATCGATGACAGCGATGCAGATGTCCGCGCCTACGCGCGCCGAGCGTTGGACAGCACGCACCCGTTGTCGTAGCCGCACGATCCGCATCAGAAGCCGCGGAACACCCCATCCGGGTCGACATTGTCGGAGAAGTCCTCGAAGTCCATATTCGCCAGCGACAAGTTGTTCTCTACGGCGGGCATTTCGCTCGGCACCACCCGAAAGGTCTGAAAGCCCACCACGTCCGCGTTCCCCCGACTCGTATCCACGACGAGAATCGGATGTTCGGGATCGGTGATCGTTCGCTTGTCCACCAGGAACAGATAGTAGGGCGGTGGCGCGGGAACAAGGCTCTCCAACTTCGCCGCCGTCAGACCTGCGAAGCGACGGTCGTCGACCGGCGTGATGCCCGCGTACACGAGTATCCCGTCACCGAGATCCCACGGCTGCAAAGCCGCGTCCAGAGTTTCGGCCCATCCGGCATCGTCGGCGAAATCGGTTCTGATGAACAAGGATTCGCCGTCCGGCAGCATCAAGTTTCCCTCGCTCATCGGGGTCGGTCGCGTATCGCCCGAACACATGGCCAACACGATCACAGCCAACGCAGTCACCGACACCGGACCCGACCTCACGGGCACGAAGCCTACGCGACCTTCGATCGGCTACCGGCATCCACCGGCGGGTTCGCGCGATGGCGGCCTCGTCCAACTCTTGCCAGCGGGCCCGAGCATCCGGCATGGTCGAAATCGGTTCAGGCACAGCGGAATTGGAAGCTCGCGACCGGTGTCGCGCCGGGTGCCACGTCGACCTGGACGTAGGCGATGCTCGCCAGCTCACAGCCGGACGGAACGGAGGTGACCTGCGCCTGGTAACAGCCATGGGGGAAGGCCTGCGTCACGGTTCCATCGCCGCCGGTCGTCAAGGTGGCCAGCACCGGACCGGCGGCGCACGTCGTGATGCCGACCCCGACACCCGTCACCGGCAATTGATCTGTGCCGGTGGTCGCCTGCACCTTCAGCGAGCCGTCGCCCGGTGCCTGAGCACCGGACGTGCCAGCGGGGAGCATCGCCACCAGTGCGGCACCGAGTACGGATGTGACAAGCAGCGTGTTGCGCAAGCTGATCTCCTTCGGTGGATGAGCAATAAATCCGGGCGATCGCCCCCCGCCACCGTATTCCGAACCGACCGGCACGGCCACGACCCGAGACGGCCAGTCGCCCGTCGCGAAATCAGGCAGGATCCGCGATGACCACCACACCACTGGGCGTATCGACCAGCGAAACCGTTCGCGCGGCAGCATCATCCACATGCACGCGCGGATGACCGGGCAGCTCGGATTCGTAATACGTACCCGGACCATAGAATTGGCCGTATTTCACGACCACGCCGCCGATATCGAGCACCGCGGCCTCATGTTCCCGGATGACGGCGCCGCGACCGGCGGGCGGATCCCACGCAATGCTCTGGGCGAGAAAGCGTTTCGCACCCGCGGCCTGTGCGGCGGCGATCAGATTGCGGGTGCCTTCGGAGCGGATGCGCGCATTCGCGCCGGCGAGTTCCGGGAGCAGCGCGGCATCGTCGGGGAGATCGGTGAGCTGATGCATCACCAGATCGGGTTGGCAGGCGACGACCGCGGCGGTGAGTGCGTCGAGGTCGTACACATCGCAGACCACCGGTTCCGCACCGGCGGACCGTACCTGGTCGGCCTTGTTCGCAGAGCGGGTCATCGCCGCGACCTCGTGTCCGGCCTCGATCAGCAAGGGCAACAACCGGGTTCCGATGACGCCGGTCGCACCGGCCAGATAGATCCGCACCCGCCCCACCCTAATTCCCACGTGGATAGTGCGGATCACCACCGCGTAGCTGGTCGTATGCTCTAGCCCAGCGGTATCGAGGGAGATGGAGGATCCATGGCGGATCGGGAAGTGCTGACCTGGGAATTGTTCGGGACCGCGAGCCGCGAGCTCGCAACCGAAATCGCCAAGGACGGGTTCGAGCCGGATCTGATCCTCTCGATCGCGCGCGGTGGCCTATTCGTCGCGGGAGCGCTCGGCTACGCACTGGATGTCAAGAACCTGCACGTGATGAACGTAGAGTTCTACACCGGTATCGATCAGCGCCTCGATCTACCCGTCATGCTGCCGCCGGTCCCGCAAGCGGTCGATCTCGCCGGTGCGACGGTCCTGATCGCCGACGATGTGGCCGATACCGGCGCCACCCTCAAACTCGTGCGCGACTTCTGCATCGACCATGTCGCCGAGGTGCGCTGTGCGGTCGTGTACCAGAAGCCGCATTCCGAGGTCGATTGCGAATACGTCTGGCGGCGCACCGATCGCTGGATCAACTTTCCCTGGTCCACCGAACCGCCGGTTGTCGATCGGCAAGCCCGGGTGCGGGACGCCTGAGCGTGCGCCTCGACGCGCCCACGCGGACGTTGCGTGCGACGGCGACTACCCGCCGGGGCGCTCGGCTATGGCAGCGTCGAGGCGGGCGCCGAGCGCATTGACCTGGTCGCGCAGTTGGATAAGGTGCTCGATCGGATAGCCGACCTCGGCCATCACGGCCTCGATCATCTGTCGGGCCTGCGGTTGCAGTGCGCGCCCGGCATCGGTGGCACACAGTACGACAGCGCGCCGGTCGTTGGTGCTGCGAACACTCTCGACCAGTCCATGTGCCTGGAGCCGCTGGACCAGCGGTGAGACCGTCCCGTAGTCCAGCCGCAACTGTTCGCCGAGTTCCTTCATGGTCATCGCGGGCCGCTCCCACAACACCAGCAGTGCCAGATACTGCGGATACGTCACCCCCATCCGCTCGAGAAACGGCCGATACGCCGCTGTCATCGATCGGGATGTGGAGTACAGAGCAAAACACAGCTGTGCTGCGAGCGAGAGCAGGTCGGCATCGGTTCCCCCGACGGTTGCGGCAACACCATCGGACCCCGCGGCCGCTCCGACACGCACCACTGGTGTGGAATGCGCTTCTTCGGGCATTAGGTCACTGTATCCCAGCGAATTCGCTGAGTTTGTTGCGCTGGCATGACCTTGTCGGAGTTGCCACCGCCGAAAGTGCGACAGAGCCGCCCACTGGACAGACCCTGCGGGCAGAGAGCGAAGTCGCAGAAGCCGCGATGCTATGCGCATCGGATTGGCTGATTTCGGGCAGCGATACGCATCGTTCGGATCGCGAGATCGACCGATCACCAACTAATTTCCGGTTAGGCTGATGGCGAATCCGATGTCGGATACGGAAGTGTGGGTGAGGGTTTGTCGGACCTGCTGCTGGGTGTGGATATGGGTACGGGAAGCACCAAAGGGGTGCTGACGACCAGTGACGGAAGAATCCTCGCAACCGCGGTACGGCGGCATGAAATGAGCCTTCCCAGGCCGGGTTGGGCGGAGGTGGATGCCGAGGACGTCTGGTGGCGTGATCTGGTCGCCGTATGTCGGGAATTGACTGCCCAGGTCGGAGATAATCGTGTTGCTGGCGTTTGTGTCAGCGGTGTGGGTCCGTGCCTGCTGCTGTGCGACCGGAACCTACGGCCGGTTCGACAGGCGATTCTCTACGGAATCGACACGCGGGCTACGAAGGAGATAGCCGAAATTACCGACGGGCTCGGGGCCGACAAGGTGCTGGAACGCTGCGGTAAGGCATTGTCGTCACAGGCCGTGGGTCCGAAAATGCGGTGGGTTGCGCGGAACGAGCCGAACCTGTGGCAGCGGGCTACTCGGTGGTACAACTCCAGCTCGTACGCGGTCGCAAAACTTACCGGGGCCTATATTCTCGATCACCACACGGCGAGCCAATGCGATCCGCTGTACGACCTGAAGGGCCGGGAGTGGGCACAGGATTGGACCGAAGAGATCGTCGAGCATCTCGAGATGCCACGGCTGGCATGGCCGCACGAAGTAGTGGGCTCGGTAACGGCCGCGACGGCGCGCGAGACAGGGCTGCCCTCAGGGACTCCCGTCTGCGCGGGCAGCGTCGACGCGTGGAGCGAGGCGTTCAGTGTCGGAGTCCGGCGGCCCGGCGATCTCATGCTCATGTATGGCTCTACGATGTTCTTCGTCCAGGTTCTCTCCGAGCTCCGAACGCACCCTCTGCTGTGGACGACGGCGGGTATCGAGCCGGGTCAATACACGCTCGCTGCCGGGATGGCGACATCGGGTTCGCTCACGTCGTGGATACAGCAGATGACCGGGAACGCGCCGTTCGAGCAGCTCATCGCCGAGGCCGAGGCCGTGCCGGCAGGATCCGACGGCCTGGTTCTGCTGCCCTATTTCGCTGGTGAACGTACGCCGATTTTCGATCCTCTGGCGCGTGGTGTCCTTGCTGGTCTCACTCTTCGGCACGGTCGGGGTCATCTGTTCCGCGCCGTGTATGAGGGGATCGCTTACGGCATTCGGCAGATTATCGAGTTCCTCGACAGCGAACAGACACCCATCAAGCGAATCGTCGCGGTTGGCGGCGGAACGCAGGGCGGTCTCTGGACTCAGATCGTGAGCGATATCGTCGGCCGTCCTCAGGTGATGCCGAACCAGACGATAGGAGCGAGTTACGGTGATGCGTTGCTCGCAGCGATCGGAACCGGGTTGGTACCCGCGGAGACGGACTGGGCGACCGTTGACCGGGTGATCGAACCGAACCCGGACACCCGAGCGTTGTACGACACCCTGTTCGATGTGTACGACAACCTGTACGGAGCAACGAAACCCCTGGTGCATGCGCTATCGGCGATCCAGGAGTCTGCATTCACCCGCTGACCCCGCCGGCGCGCACACCGAGGGGCGATGAGCCCGGCAGTCTCATCGCCCCTTATGTGGGTAGCTCGGATGTCGGTGAGAGGTGCTCAGGCCTTGCCGTGTGAGACACGAGAGCGGCGCGCCAGCGAATCGATCAGAACGGCCAAGGCCAGAACGGCGCCAGTGATCATGAAACGTGGTGCCGACGAGAGATTCAGCAACGTCAATCCGTTCGAGATCGACTGGATCACCAGGATTCCGAGGAGTGCCGAATACGCCGACCCTCGACCGCCGAACAGACTGGTGCCGCCGATGACGGCGGCGGCGATGGCATTGAGGTTGACATCGCCGGTACCGGCGCTCTGGCTGGCCGAGGCCAGTCGAGCGGCGGTGAGGATGCCACCGAGCGCCGCGAAGGTTGCGGTCAGGACGAAGGCCGACATATAGACACGTTTGACGTTGATACCGGCCCGGCGCGCTGCCTCTACATTGCCGCCGACTGCGAACATGTGCCTGCCCCAACGGGTCCGGGTCAAGGCGTAATTCATCGCTACCACCGCGATCACGAACACCATGAACATCCACGGAACTCCGTTGTCCCTGTTGAGATACCACGTGACAGCAAGCAGCAGCACCAGGACGGCACCGCTCTTGACCAACAGGGCCTGCGGCGACGGCCGGGACAGATTGGCCCGCGTCCGTTCTCGAATGGTGATCAGCCCCGGAACGAGCACGCCGACCGCAGCGATGACGCACAGGCCATAGGCCACACCCGGTGGAAGAAACTGTTGCTGACCGAACGTCACCAAAGATGAGCCGTACGGGAGATTGATCGACCCGTGAGTGCCGAGCAATTGCAACTGAAGTCCGAGGAAGGCGAGTAGACCAGCAAGCGTTACAACGAAGCTCGGCATGCCGAACCGGGTGTAAACCAGTGCGTACAGTAGCCCGATGAATGCGCCGCTGAGCAGGGCCGCAAGGACCGCCACCGGCATCGGCCAGCCCCGGTTGACCCATAGGACACCCAGGAACGCCGCGGAGAGACCGCTCAGCGACCCGACCGACAGGTCGATCTCCCCGAGAATGAGGACCATCACCACACCGAGGGAGATCATTCCCACAGCTGCGCTGTCGTAGAGCAAGTTGACCAGGTTGCCCGAGGTGAGAAAGACGTTATTCAACGCCTGGAAGACGACAGCGATGACAACCAGTCCGACGACAACCGGGAGCTGTCCCAGGTCACCCGAGCGCACTCGGCTACCGAAGCCGGTCAGTGCCCCTCTGGCGCCGCCCACGCCGATGGCTACCCGGCTGTCCTGAAGGTCGAGTGCTGCGCGGTCCGCCGTAGCCGGCATCGTGGGCTTGACCTGACTCATGGCAACTCCTGCGGGGAACTGGGTTTGCCCTCGTCGACGGTGACCGTGCGCCGGGCCGCGCGGCGGGTGACGACGTTGTCACTCGCTCCAGTGATCGCCGCGACGAGTTCGTGGTTGCTGACTTCAGGACCGAAGGTGCCGTTGTTACGGCCGAGTCGGAGGACGACGATCCGGTCGGCAACCGCACGGACGTCCTCCATGTTGTGACTGATCATGATCACGCCCAGTCCCTTGGCACGCACCCGCTCGATGAGATTGAGCACCTCAGCGGTTTGCGCCACGCCGAGGGCTGCGGTCGGCTCATCGAGCATGATCAGCCGGGGGTTTACCAGCAGTGACCGCGCGATCGCGACAGTCTGACGTTGACCACCGGACAGTGACGCGATCGGGATCCGAACGCTAGGGATCCGAGCCGAGAGCTCTCCCAACAACTCCCAGGACCGGGTTTCCATCTCGACTTCGTTCAGCCGCAGTGGACCCAGCTCACGACCGAGGAACAAATTTCCGACGACATCGAGGTTCTCGCACAATGCGAGGTCCTGGAACACGGTGGCTATCCCGAGTTCCAAGGCGGCGTCGGGGGATGGGATCGTGACGGGTTTTCCGTCGAAGAACAATTCGCCCCCGTCAGGCTGATGAACTCCGGAGAGGATCTTGACGAGAGTCGACTTACCGGCGCCGTTGTCGCCGACAAGCGCGACTACCTCACCGGAGTGAACCTCCATGTGTATGTCCGTGAGTGCGGAGACAGCGCCAAAGGTCTTGCCGATACCCCGAAGGCTCAGCACCGGCGTTGCCGGCGGTGATGGTGTATGCGTCATAAAGATTCCACCGATGTCATTGGAGTCAAGAGTGGCTCAGGAGATTCCCAACGCCTTGCATCCGGCAGCGTAGGCACCGGTGCAGAGTTCGGCCGCGGTGTTGATCTTCGAATCGATGATCTCGGTCTTCAGGTTGTCCCGCGTGACGATCTTCGGAACGAACAATATGGTCGGAGCATTGAAGACGGTCGTCAGAGTGCCACCACCGGTGGCCGTGACCTGCTTGCCCTGGACAAGGTCGACAACCACCTGGGCGGCTGCTGCCGCAACGATTTCGCTCGGTTTGGATATCGTGTTGTACTGGTCACCCGAAATCACCAGCTGTAGCCCCGCGTTGGTCGCGTCGTTACCGGTGACCGGCGGGATGGGATTGACATTAGCGGCCTTCAACGCCGCAATGGCTCCACCGGCCGTTCCGTCGTTGGCGGCGACAATGCCGCCGATCTGGGCGCCGAAACGCGAGACTTGGCCCGCTACCCACTGCTGTGCCTTCGTCGGCTCCCAGTCGGGAGTGTCGAACTCCGCGAGAGTCTGGTATCCGCTGTCGGCGAGACCCTCGTGGATGCCTTTCTTGATGAGACCCGCGGCGGCATCGGTTGGTGAGCCATTGACCTCCAGAATCCCCTTGCTCCTGGGAACACCCGTGTCCCTCAAATGCGTGACAAGCGATTTGGCGATAGCCTGACCGATTGCCTCGTTGTCGAAGGACACGTAATAGTCGACCTGCGCATCCGGGATCGGTCGATCGTAAGCGACAACCTTGATCCCCCTGGACTTCGCGCGCGAGACCATCGAGGCCGCGGCCGTGGAGTCCACCGGGTCGATCACAATGGCTTTCACGCCCTGCGAGATGGCGGCATCGAACTGCTGCTGTTGTTTCGATGCGTCGGCATTGGCGTTGTTGTAGAGCGTGGTGCAGGTTTCACACAGCTTGGCGAGCGCGGCCTTGAATCCCGGCGCGTCATGCTGTTCGTACCGAGTCGAAGCCTGATCCGGCATGAGAAATGCGATCTTCGCGCCGTCGATGCTGCCGGGACCTGTCCCCGTGGCAGTCTTGCCGGAGCTGCATCCAGCGAGCGCGGCGGCAAGGGCTGCAACGAGAAAGACAGCGGTCCCGGTGGTTCGCGTGAAATTCATTGTGATGTTCTTTCGACTAGTTGCGACTCAGGGTTGGTCGGGAGCTGATGAAATGCCTGATATCCGTTGGCTGAATCGAGCCTTCACGGGATGAGAGAGACCTTGACCGATTCCTTGCCCGAAGCGACCAAGTCGAGTCCACGTGCGAATTCGGCGATCGGGATCTGGTGAGTGCAGATGCCGTCGAGCGGGAGCTTGCCACTCTCGATGAGCCGAATCGCGGCGGGCCAGCAGTTCGGTCCGAGGTGAGCGCCACGGACGTCGAGCTCCTTGTCGTCACTGATGATCGTCCAGTCCACGGCGACTGCGTCCTTGAAGACGCTGTACTCGACGAATCTGCCGAGTTTGCGTAACAAGTTGAGGCCCTGGAGGACAGCCGAGGGGTGCCCGGTGGCCTCTAGATAGACATCGGCGCCATATCCTCCGGTCAGCGCCATGACGCGGGCGACGGCATCTTCTTTGCTGATATCTATCGTCACCGTCGCACCGGCTCGGGCGGCGAGTTCCAGCTTGCGCGGCTCCAGGTCCAGGGCAATGACCTGAGCTGGAGATTTCGCTGCTGCACCGGCAACCATGCCCAGGCCGATGGGCCCGCAGCCAGCCACGACGACAACATCGGAGAATGTGATAGCAGCTCGCTCGACGGCATGCAGCGCACACGACAGCGGCTCGGCGAACGCCGCGTGCGCGGGTGGAATGTCAGCGCTGATGCGGTGAACCAGCGAGCGCGCGGTGACGACCATGTACTCCTGCATACCGCCATGAGCAGCGCGTTTGAAGCCGTAGATGTCGTGCACCCGACACATGTGGTAGTTGCCTTCGAGGCAATACCTGCAACGCCAGCACGGGACGATCTGTTCAACGACGATACGGTCGCCGACCTCGACGTCCCAGCGTTCGCGGGCGTCGTCGTCGAGTTGGACGATTCGTCCCGCGATCTCATGCCCCGGGACCACCTCGGTTTCGGCCCACGCCGGCCGATGGCGGTCACCCCAAAACTTCGGAGCGCCGTTATAGCACTTCAGATCGCTCGCGCAGATCCCGACAGCCTCGACACGGATCAGCGCCTCACCAGAGCCCGGCGAAGGCACTGGCCGCTTTTCCAGCCGGTAGTCGGCGGGACCATGACATACGACAGCCTGCATCGTTGTGCCTGCGGGGAGGGTTGAAGGGATTGATTGCCGGTCCGCCACAGTGACTCCTTCCATCCGGCGAAGGTTCCCAAAGTGTGTGGTCCATGCCACTATAGACAACCGTGAACAGATGTACAGCACAAATGTTCCAACTTGATCGAATACTCTGAACGTATGTGCCGGTCAATGCCTTTCGATAGGAGGATGCCGATGACAGACCGGGCCGCCGAGGGTGCAGATCCGGGTATTCGTCGCCGATTCGCGCCATCGTTGGTGTATCAAGCTGCGCGCCTGTACTACTTGGACAACGCCACCCAGGCTGAAATCGCACACCAGATAGGCACGAGCCGGGCAACCGTGAGCCGGCTCCTCACCGAGGCGCGTGAGACCGGCATCGTGGAAGTCAAGGTTCGCAACCCGCAGGAACGAGCAGTAATCGAGCTCGAACATGATCTTCGCGAAGCACTGGGACTCGAAGCGGCATATGTCGCACCGGGATCACCGGGCACGGCGCTGGGCACGCTGCTGGCTCCCGGAGTCGCCCGAGCGCTTACCGCGTCTCGCTTGCGTCCAGGCGATTCACTCCTCATCTCAACCGGCGCAACGGTTTTCGCCGTCGCACAGCAGAATCTTCCGTCCCTGCCCGGCGTCGTGCTGTGCCCCATGGTCGGTGGCGTCGAGGAGCCCGAGGCGCATTACCAGTCGAACGAGATCACGAGGGCGCTGGCATCGCGGGTCGGCGCAATCCCGGTCCTGCTCCACGCCCCGGCCATGCCGACACCGTCGCTGCACAAGGCGCTGTTGAGTGACCCGCACGTTCAGCGAGTCGAACAACTATGGCAGTCCGCGCGCGCAGCGCTGCTCGGCATCGGCGCCGCGCCGCTGCACCGCACGTCGCTGCCGAGCGTCATCGCGGCACAGGAGGCGACGCTCGAGGACGCGGTTGGCGACATCTGCGCCCGGCCATACCGATCCGACGGAACGCCGATCGTGTCCCCCGGCTTCGAAAGGCTCATAGCAGTGCCACTGCACGACCTGAGGCGCATTCCGCACACAATCGGTGTCGCAATCGGCGAAGAGAAGGCCGATTCCATCCTGGTCGCGGTTCATGCCGGGTACGTGAATACCCTCGTCACCGACAGCCCAACAGCAGAGCTGCTCCTCAGAACAGCAGCCGTCAGATAAGCAGGCCGGGTTCTGAGCATGCACGTCGACCTCGATCCCGTTGCATCGCCCAGCGATGTCGACGCGAACGGCGACAACCCGCCGCATCCGCATCGAATGGCTCTGAATATGATGGGACACAACAGGTTTCATCTCCTGTGCCGCAGCATCGGGTTCGGCGCGACCGTCACATCGGTCACAGCAGGAGTGGCCCTGTCGACCGAAATCCGATCGGCCAGCCGGTCAGGGATGGTGCGGGTTTCACCCTGGGGTGGGTATTGCGCGATCCGTTCACAGACCAGGATTGACCCAGTCCACGTCGCGATCGATACCGCGCCCAGGAAAGTGATGCAGATGCCTCTTGCTGTTCAGTTTCTGTCGTCTCGTCCCGGGACCGAGTCGCGCTCAGGGAGTCCGACCTCTGCCCCGCAGAGCTCGGACTCGAGCCACGAATCGATCCCTCGCACGCGCTCGCGTGCCCGGCGCGGCATCCTGCTGTCGATGGCCCTTGCCGGTGGACTCATGCTGTTCGGCCCCAGCGTCTCGGGGATGACGGGGTCGCTGCAGCTACCGGCACTACCCACGGCCTACACATCGTCATTCGATGTCGCCCCGCAAAGCCACGGGCATCCGATGCTGCTCAGCTGCCGTCGCTTCGACTGCTGACTCAGTTCCCGACGGCGGGAGTGGCTCTCCTGGTCGCGGAGGGGCGGCTCGAAGACCGGTTGACTTCGTCGGTCCGAATGACGCGAGTTATCGACCTGTGGTCGACGCTGTCTTGCCGACGCGGCGGGGACATCGGCGTCTACAGCGGGTTCTTTTTGAACCAGTCGAACAATCCCTGATCGCTCTTGGGACGGTTGGAGGGGGAATCGGGACCGACGGAAAAAGCTTGAATGGCGATGTTGCTGCTCTGATCCAACCCAACGAGCGTCGGTGAGGGATCGGCGACGTAGGTGCACCGGCCGACGGTCGTGCCGTTTCGAATCGCCGGTTGCTCGGGAACCGTTGTACCGTCGCACGCGCGCCCGCCGGACTTCCTCATGACACCATCGAAAAACTGGGTCGCGATCAGATGGTTGGGGAATTGGAAAAACCTTGCTGTCGGCGCACCGGACTCGTTGCCGAAGCATAGAACGACGGCGGTCGCATCGCTCTCGGGTGCCTCGTGTCGACAGTATCGTGTGTCGTAGGCTTTGGGCAGTTTGGCGATCAGGGCACGGTCGGCCTCAGGTAAGAAGTCCGGGTCCCTCGGAGTGGTCCGGAATTGCGAATTCCCGTCTCCCGTGTCGTGCACTGTCCAGTACAAGCTGGCGCTACCGCCCACCGACTCGGTGAACGAGAAAACCGCCATGCTCATGGCCGCGTCGTCGGTCTGGATCACCTCCGCGGTCGGTGGTGTCGTCGTGTCATTCGTGAAGCAGGCCATTCGCCCGACCTCCCTGCCGGCCCTCGTCGCGGGGCCGTCGGGGCCGGGTGGATAGCCCGGACAGCTGCTGGCCGGTGGCACCAAGCGGTGATAGGCATTGCCTAGTGCGTCGGCGTTGGGAAACAGGGAGAACTCCCCGCTGGGCACACGGATTTCGGGAATCTCGTCGCAGGAGAGATGGGCTTTCTCCCCCATAATCGCCTGTGGGTTCCGGTGGTGACAAATGGTGCTGTTGTACGGGTCTTCCAGGAGCATCAGCAGGGTGACGTCGGCATCGGTGAAACCGGATTTCGCCGCCGGTGGGGTCGGTGGGATCGGTGGTGCGGGCTTGTGGAGCAGCGGCCATGCTCCGAGGGCCGCGACAGCCACAACGGCCGCGGCAGCGGCGATCCAGGGGCGGCGTGGCCGGCGCCTGCGCGCCGAGACGGATCTCGCCTGGGGTGTGGAGGTCGCCCGAGGCGTGCGATGCGCCGCCACGGTGGGATCGTATTTGCACACGGCAAGGGGACTATCGTCCTCGGCGTCGCCGGGAGTCGATGCAAGTGCGGCGTGGGCGGCGGCGGCCAGTTCGCCGGCGCTGGCATAGCGTTCATCGGGCGACTTCGCCATTCCGCGCGCGACGACAGCGTCGATCGAGACCGGGATTCCCGGTGCGTAGCTGCTCGTTCGGGGTGGAAGTTCGATCATGTGGGCCCGCATGATGGCGGCGTCGCCGCCGTCGGTCGAGTAAGGGCGGGTCCCGGTCAGGCATTCGTGCAATACGCACGCCAGGGCATACACGTCGACAGCCGGGGTAGCCGGGCCGGCCCGGAAGCGTTCGGGTGCCATGTAGTTGAACGAGCCGATCGCCGACCCGGTCTGGGTCAGGCGTTCGTCGGTGTTCGTGTTGGCCAGGCCGAAGTCGGCCAGGTAGGCGAACCCTTCGTGGGTGAGCAGGATATTGTCCGGCTTGATGTCACGATGGACCAGGCCGTCGTGGTGTGCGGCGTCGAGTCCGGCTGCGATCTGGCTGATCACCGAGACAGCTCGCTCGGGCGGCAGCGGGCCGTGGTTTCTCACCACGGTGCGCAGGCTTTCGCCGTGCACGAGTCGCATGTCGATGTAGAGCAGCCCGTCGATCTCGCCGTAGTCGTGGATCGGGATGACATGGGGCTCCTGCAGCAGCGCGGCGATGTGGGATTCGCGGCGGAACCGGGCCCGATAGACCGGGTCGTCGGCCAGCTGTTCGGGCAGCACTTTCACCGCGACCACCCGGCCCTTGGTGGTGTCGAGTGCCTCGAAGACCCTGCCCATCCCGCCAGAACCGATCAGCCGGCGCAGGCGATATTTCCCGAACGTCGCCCCTGGCACCAGCGGCGGCCGTAGGTTGTTCACGACTGCCTTGCCTGCGTTGTGGGTAATTTGCGCAGGTTGGTCGGAATCGAGAATCGGCGCTTGGACATTGTCGACTTGCCGGCTGGTCGACAACGCGGCTTCGGCCCTTTCGGCGAAGGTGCGACCCCGCTGCCACACGCTCTATGCCCCTTCACATTGCAGTCCGACGGTGTTGGCCGGCGTGCTGCGACTGCTCGGGTATCGACAGGCTCTCGCGCCGACACATCCAGCGAATGCTGGTGTCGCACTGCTGATGTCGGCACCGTCTCGTTCCACGGACTCGCCGGGAGGATTCGGTTCGCGGCATGCTGCGCGCCGCCTGCGGCACGCGGCCGGTACTGCGATCGCTCCGGCGTACGGGCAGCCGTAGCACGCCCGCACGAACTCGCGTTCGGGCGGATACGGCACCGGCGCGGCCCGATCGGCCGCCGGACGGTTCGGTGGCCGGACCGCCACCGCCCCATGCCTCGGGGTCGGGTACACGATGCCTCACCGCCTCCGCGACCAGTTCGCGGCCCTCCTCGCGGAGAAAGGCGTAGCGCGATAGGCATCGGCTCGGTCGCGAACATCCGCGACAAAGGTGGACGGCATTCGTGAAACTCCTGGGAAGCTGGTTCGTGTGTCGGCGCGCGATGGGTGAGGTCTGCCGCTTCGTTGCTAGCAGCCTTGACAAGAATCTTCGGCGCTGGCGCTCGTCCCGAATAGCCACCGTAGGTGGAGATCGTTTTCACCCCTGGGGCAACATCCCCCGCCCTGGGTGGCGGCACATCGCGGCTGGTCGGCGCCGATTCCACCGCCGTTGTACAACCGGCCGGTCCGCTGCGCGACGCGATTGCGCGCGCCCGATTCCTTGTCAACGCTGGCCCGTCCGCCCTGGATGAGACCGACATGAATCCCTGCGCATACACGACCGCGAGCAGCGAATGTTGCCGAGGTGCCCGGCCCGCGTCGTGGCCGACCGAGCCGATAGCGCCGCGCTCGGCGGATCACCTTCGCCTCCCATGGTGGTCGGCGGGACGGGCGTGGTGGGGCGCCATGTGGTCGAGAAATCGGTCTGGTCGGGGACCGGGTGCGTGTGCCGACGCGCAGGCCGGATACCGCACCCGTGATTGCGAATGGCCGCAGTGTGTCAAGTCCGGCTGAAACGCTGACCCACCCGGTCCGGTTCGGTCGTGCCCCACCACGGGAGCGCCGAAGGCACGAAAATGCCGGGTTCAGGGTGTTCGCAGGAGCGTGGATGCGATCTCGGCTGCACCGATGAATTCTGTGTGGATCCGTCGTCGATACCTGTGGATAGTGGGCCTGTGCCGGGATCGTTCCAGCGCGGGAAGAAACACATGGAGGCACTGGGATGCGGAAGTTGATTCTGGGCTTTTACGTCTTGCTCGACGGCAAAAGCGCTGGCGCGGACAACGGAATCCGGGACGTGATAATGGGCGTCGACGACCCCGAGCAAGAGCAAACGATCCGGACGGGTGAGCGGGGGACGCGGTGAGCGGTATCAGGGTGTTGGTGGCGGGGGCCAGTATCGCGGGGCCCGCGCTGGCCCACTGGCTGCGCCGGCGGGGGGCCGAGGTGACCGTGGTGGAGCGGGCCCCCGAGCTGCGTCCCGGTGGGCAGGCGGTGGACGCGCGCGGGGTGGCCAAGGAGGTCATCCTGCGGATGGGGCTGGACGCGGCGGTGCGCGCGGCCTGCACCGAAACCGCTGGCGCATACACCGTGGATGTGGACGGGAACGTGCTGGAGACCTACCGCGCGGACGACAACGGCGGCGACGGGTACATCGCGGAGATCGAGATCCTGCGCGGGGACCTGTCCCGGGTGCTCCACGACGACACCCGCGACGGTGTCGAGTACATCTTCGGCGACCGCATCGCCGAACTCACCCAGGACGCGGACGGGGTCGATGTGGCCTTCGCGGGCGGCGACCGGCGGCGCTTCGACCTGGTGGTCGGGGCGGACGGGCTGCATTCGGCGCTGCGAGCGATGGTCTTCGGGCCGCACGAGCGGTTCGTCCGCCACCTCGGGCACGTGCTGGCCTTCTACAGCGTGCCCAACGAGTTCGAGCTGGGCCGCTGGCTGATCGACTACCAGGAGTCCGGGCGCTCCGCCGGCCTGCGGCCCATCCCGGACGCCACCCGGGCAATGGCCATGTTCTCCTTCGCCGCGGCCGACCTCGAGGTCGACTACCGCGACGTCGCGGCGCAGAAGCGCCTGCTGCGCGAACGGATGGCAGGCCTGGGCTGGTTGACCCCGGACATCCTCGCGCATCTGGACGACACCCCGGACTTCTACCTCGACCAGGTTGCCCAGGTGGTGATGGACCGCTGGTCGAGCGGACGGGTGGCGCTGCTCGGGGACGCGGCGTTCAGCTCGTCGCCGATGTCCGGGGCGGGCACCGGGCTGGCCCTGGTCGGCGCCTACCTGCTGGCCGGAGAGCTGGCCGCCGCCGGGTGGGACCCGGAGGCCGGGTTCGCCGGCTACGAGCGGAGGATGCGCTCGTTCGTCGAGGCGAACCAGGAGATCGGCCGGCTGCACGCGCGCAGCCGCGATGTCCCCGGGCCGGACGCCGAGCCGAGCCTCGATTTCGCCGACGAATGGTTCACCGAACTGATCGAGCGCGCGATCAACGGCGTCGAGCTGCCCGACTACGCTGGTGTGCCGGACTCCGGGGCCCCGGCCGGACCGCCGATCACCTGACCTTCCTCAGCGCGGCGCTGGAGGGTTGCCGCACAACAATATTCGAGATATCGCGGTTGGCCGCCCGCGGAGCCGTACCCGTCCTCGGTCACGTACGGGTACGGCGTCGCGCGGATGCGGTGGCGGAGACAGGATTCCAGCCGATGATGTGACACAGACCGGCGAAGCGTTCGCGGCAGGCGCTGTGGCGGCGTATCCCTGCCGCCCGTGGTGACCCGACTGAACCGCTTCGATCCTTTCAGAGTGTGCCATCGCGCGCTGCTCGCCACAGGTCGACCGCACCGTCGTCGTCGAGCAGTGCGTCGATCTCGGCCAGCTCGTCCGCGCTGAGATCGAGATTGTCCAGTGTGGCGACGTTCTGCTCGAGCTGTTGGGTCGAGGACGCGCCGATCACCAGTGCGGTCACGCGCGGGTCGCGCAGCGCCCACGCCAGCGCCAATTGTGCCAGCGTCTGTCCGCGGCGGGCGGCGAGCGCGTCGAGCTTGCGCAGCCGCTCGATCATCTCGGCGGTCAGCAACTCGGTCTGGAACGACTTTCCCTGTGTGGCTCGCGATCCCGCCGGCACGCCGTCGAGATATTTCGATGTGAGCAGGCCCTGCGCGAGTGCGGTGAACCCGATGACCCCGAACCCTTCCTCGGCGGCGATGTCCAGCAGCCCTTCGGTCTCGATCCAGCGGTTGAGCATCGAATACGACGGCTGATGGATGAGTAGCGGCGTGCCCATTTCGCGCAGGATCCGCGCGATTCTCGCGGAGTTCTCGGCGGTGTACGACGAGATCCCCACGTACAGTGCTTTCCCCTGCCGTACCGCGGTATCCAGCGCCGCCGCGGTCTCCTCGAGCGGAGTTGTCGGGTCGAAACGGTGCGAGTAGAAGATGTCGACGTAGTCCAGGCCCAGCCGGCTCAGCGACTGATCGAGCGAGGCCAGCACGTACTTCCGGGAACCGCCGCCCTGTCCGTACGGTCCGGGCCACATGTCCCACCCGGCCTTGGTGGAGATGATCAATTCGTCGCGGTAGGCGGCGAGTTCCTCGCGCAGCAAGCGCCCGGCGTTGATCTCGGCCGACCCATAGGGTGGACCGTAGTTATTGGCCAAGTCGAAGTGTGTGATTCCGAGATCGAAAGCGCGCAAAGCGATCTCACGCTGGATGTGGTACGGGCGATCGTCACCGAAGTTGTGCCAGAAGCCGAGTGAGAGCAGTGGCAGGTCGAGGCCTGACCTGCCACTGCGGCGATAGCGCATTCCGCCGTCGTAGCGGGCCGGATCGGCAACATATGTCATCGGTACTCCTCCCGGGACGCGCGGCCGTCCCGATCTGATCGAACCTTCGAGCCAGATTTCCCAAGTACCGAGTATGCACGCCGCATATGGTGGATGCATCAACCAGTTGGCGTCGAGTCGAACGCCCGCAGCCACGACATCGCGCCGGTGGCGATCGCCTCGGCCGGAACGATTCGATGCGCCCGGGCATGGCACGACTATCCTGCTACCTCAGCGTTATCGCGACACGCCCTTTACACTCGCGAAGTAGCCTTCGTCGATGGAACGATGCGCAGCCGTGACACTCTCGGAGTAGACGATGCTTTCTCGATGGAAGAACACCGCCGCCTGCGCGGCTGCCCTGGTGAGCGCCGCCCTTCCGGTCGGCGCGGCCTCGACCGCCCAAGCAGCCCCGCAGCAGTGCCCGGACGTGTATGTCGTGGCAGTTCCCGGCACCTGGGAAACGTCGAAGTCCGAACCGGGCCAAGGGATGCTCGCCGCCGTCGCCAACGGCTTGCCGGGTAACGTCCAGACCGACTACGTCGCCTACGCAGCGACCGCGTTCCCTTGGGAAGGCGACGTGTACGGCCGTTCCAAACGCGAAGCCCTCGACAATGCCCGTGGCCTGGTCAGCGCGATGGCTCAGCGCTGTGGCGCAACACGATTCGCGCTGCTGGGCTATAGCCAGGGCGCCGACGCCGCCGGTGATCTGGCCGCGGAGATCGGCACCGGGCTCGGTGTCGTGGCGCCGAGCCGCGTGGATTTGGTCGGGCTGATCTCCGACCCCCGCCGCTCTCCCGGCGACAACCTGATCGGCCCGCCCGTCGCGGGCGCCGGCGCCGGCGGTCCTCGCCTGGGCGGTTTCGGCTGGCTCACCCCGAAGACCTACACCTTCTGCGCCGTCGGCGATCTGTACTGCGCAACCCCCGACGGCGACTTCGCCGCTCGCATCGCCGGATTCTTCGCCCAGATCTCCAACCCCGACCCCGCCCAGTTCGGTATCTATCAGCAGCAGGCGAGCAACCTCATCGCCGACGCCCTCGCCGCCGGCGGCCTCGGCCTGCTGAACGACCAGCTCAATAACTCCGCCTACGAACAACGCAAACAACAGATCGACGACTTCCTGAAGTCCGGGATCCACCAGAGTTACCCGCACTACGCGATCGGACCCGGCGGCGCCACCCCCCTGACCTGGCTGCACCAACAGTTGATCAACGTCGCAGGCAACTGACCGCTGGCCCTCGTTTTCCCGGATCTGTCCCACGGTTCCGCCGGACACGCAACCAGACCGGCGCTTGCGGGTGGGCTGAACACGAACGGGTTCGCCGGGTTCGGTGACACGACGACGGAAGTTCGTCCTGGGCGACGTCGTCGATGAACGGGGATGTCCACACCGGCGGGCCGACGTCCGAGGCCAGTGCGGCCGCAACAATCCGCCACGCCTGCAACCTTTCCCGTGACGACCGGGTGTTGACGGTCGCAGCGCGGAGCTGCGACTTACCGGTCGACTTCGCCATGGCGTTCGTCGCCGCCGCACTGTGGAACCAGGTGGCTGGTTCGGTAGCGGCCGGGTGTGGTGCCGATGATGTTGGTGAAGGCTGCGATGAAGCCGCTCGGGTTCGCCCATCCACAGGCGTGGGCGACGTGGGTGGTGTCGTGGCCGTCGGCGAGGAGGACGAGGGCGTGATAGATGCGTAGCTGTGTGCGCCACTCGTAGAATGTCATGCCGAGTTCGTTGTGGAACAGTCGGCTGAGCGTGCGGGCGCTGGCTCCGATCGTTTTCCCGAGTTCGGCAAGTGGGGTGCTGTCCGCGGGCTGCTCGTAGAGCATCCGCGCTATCGCCTGCAATCGATCATCCTGTGGCTCGGGCAGCTGTAGCGGCTGCTCGCGCGCTTCGTGCAGTTCATCGACGAGCACTCGACGGAGGCGAGTGCGCGCGGCTCGGTCGTGCTCGCCCGGGACGCGGTCGTAATTGCGTGGGCCGGTGAGGGTCAGCAGGATTTCGCGGGCGAGCCCGGAGACCAGGAATACGGCGGGATGGCCTGGTACGAGCCGAGCCAGGGATGCCGGTAGGAAGACAATCCGCATATCGGTGTGGCCGTGCGCGCGGTGGTAGTGCATGAAACCGGCAGGGGTCCATGCGACTCGATTGGCCGGAACGATCGATGTACCGCGTTCGGTGTGGACCGACAAGACACCACTGGCCGCGTACACCAAATGACCACGTGGATGGGAATGCACCGAACTCGTACCCCCGGATGGCCATTGATGAACCCCTCCGGACGGCCACAACCGGGACGTCCCACCGGGCCGGGGAAGTTGGCGGCCAACGGGCATAAGTTGGCATTCTATCGGTGGTCGGCCGCCCGTTGTTCCGGCGACAGTGAACATATGCGCAATGACCTTCGCTCCGACGGCTCCGCCGACACGATGCTCCGCAATGCAACGAGCCATGCCACGCTGACGACAATGCGCGCAGCGGTCTGTGTCAGGCCAGGTGGTCCGGATGTGCTGCAGCTCCGTGAGCTGCCGGTACCAGCGGTTCGGGAGGGCTGGAGCCTGGTACAGGTGAAGGCCGCGGGCTTGAACCGGTCGGAGCTGAGGACCCGCCAAGGGCATTCCCCCAACGTGACGTTCCCGCGCGTGCTCGGGATCGAATGCGTCGGAATCGTCGCAGCCTCAACCGATCCCACGGTGCCGGTGGGGACGACCGTTGCGGCGGTGATGGGTGAGATGGGCCGGGAGTTCGACGGCGGCTATGCGGAGTATGCGTTGTTGCCGAATTCGCTGCTGATGCCGGTCACCACCACATTGCCTTGGGACGTCTTGGCCGCGCTACCCGAAACGTATCTGACCGCACAGGGCTCGCTGGACGCGGTGGGGGCCGTGTCGAGTGGCCAGGGCCGCTTGCTGATCCGTGGCGGGACCTCCTCGGTGGGGATGGCGGCCGCGTCGATCGCGACCAGCCATGGGATCGAGACCGCGGCCACGACTCGGCGGCCGGACAAGATCGATGCGTTGACCGCGGTCGGCGTCGACCACGTACTCGTCGACGACGGTGGATCGCTGGCGGCGAGCGTGCATTCGCTCTGGCCCGAGGGTCCCGACTATGTGCTGGATCTCGTCGGGGCGGATACGGCGGTGGACTCGCTGCACTTGGTTCGGCGTGGCGGAACGGTGTGCGTGGCGGGCTCGCTCAGTGGATGGCTGATCTCGGACTTCGAACCGATAGCGATGATCCCGTCCGGCACCAAGCTCACGGCCTTCCACAGCGGCAACCTCGCGGGCAGCGCGGGCGCGACTGTATTGCAGCGGGTCGTCCACGAGGTCGAGGCCGGTGTCTATCGCCCCAATATCGACCGCCTCTTCGGCCTGGACGACATTGTCGCGGCGCACCGGTACATGGAGCACAACCAGGCCATCGGAAAGCTCGTCGTCGTGCCATAGTGCTCGGCGATTCGACCCCGTAGCTACCGAGGCCCCGCGACCGGAATCCCGAGTCACGCCGACGGCGAACAGAATTCGTGCGTTCGAGAACCTGAATGGAACTACTCGAGGAAAACATGCATGCACCGGCGACCCGCGCAGGCGTCAGCCGAGGTGGATCCCGAACTCGCACAGCGATCTTCGAGACAGGCTCCTCAGTGGTGCGGCCCCACGTACACTCCCGCGATGCGGCGTCGAGCGATCGCCGCCGACATGCGGAGCGCCAGCCGCTGCGCGGCGACGGCCAGACGAGCGATGCGACCCGGCACGATCAATCGGCTGCCCGACTCGACACCGTCGATGATCTCGTCGGCGATCCGGCCGATCGGCAGCTTCGGAATCAACAACGTATGTCTGCGATTCTCCGGAGTGCGGTGCTGTTCGAGCGCATCGACCATCGGCGAGTCGAACTCGCCCGGACACACCAAATGTAGTGCGATACCTTGCGGTTCGAGTTCATAGCGCAGAGATTCGGTGAACCCGACAACGGCGTGCTTCGCCGCGCAATACGGGGTGTAACCGAACACGCCGGTCAGACCGGACACCGACGCAATATTCACGATGCGTCCGCGCTCGGCGCGCTCGAGGTAAGGAAGCGCGGTACGTATGGTGTTCACCGTCCCGAAGAAGTTGGCTTCCATCACTTCTCGGAAGTCCGCGTCGTCGAGCCGTTCGAAGTATCCCTCCCGCAGGATTCCGGCGGAATTGATCAGGATGTCGATGCCTCCGGTCGCGGCGAGCAGGCTGCGGAATTTTTCCTCGAGAGCAGCGCTGTCGGAAACATCCACGGCCAGCGCGCGGATATCGGCACCCGGTGCGGCAGCGGTGATGGTGGCGACCGCGTCGGCGAGTTTGACCGGATCGCGCGCGAGAAGTGTGACACGCAGCTTGCGCTGGGCCAGTCGGCGAGCAAGCTCCAGACCCAGCCCCGAGGATCCCCCAGTGATGACGGCGTGATCGCCGCTGTTGAGCGCATTGGATGGGGTGTGGGTCATCGGGCGGCCTCGGCGGTGCGGCGCAGTTCGACAATCGCGATGGGCCGCTCGGTCTTGGTCTGATACTCCATGTATCGGCCGTTGTTGAGGGGTGTCTATGAGCGTCCAGCGGCGGGCGTAGTCGGGGTCGCTCGGAAGAGTAGCACGGACGATGACGTGATAGTGGGTACGGCCGAGCCGAATTCGGCCAGCCGCGGTTCAGTGTGGTTTCAACGCGAGGATCAGCTTGCCGAGGTTGCGGCCATTGAACAGTTCGAGCAACGTTTCCGGGAAATCACCGACCTCGCCGTGCACGATGTCCTCTTGTGCGCGCAGTTCGCCGGTTCGCAGCCACTCGGCAAGTTGCGCAACGCCTTCGGGATAGCGCTCGGCGTAGTCGAAGATGACAAATCCGGTCATTGTCGCGCGGGCGACGAGCAGCTGCATGTAATTCGCCGGCCCACGCGGCGCGGCGTTGTATTGCGATACCGCGCCGCAGAGTACGACGCGGGCACCGCGCGCCAGGCGGTTCAGGCCGGCTTCGAGTGCTGCGCCTCCAACGTTGTCGAAGAAGACATCGATTCCGTCGGGTGCGTGGGTTTTCAGCTCCGCGCGCAGATCAGCGGTCCGGTAGTCGATGGCGGCGTCGAATCCGACCTCCTCGACCAGCCAACGGCATTTCTCTTCACCGCCGGCGATGCCGATGGCGCGAGCACCTTTGATCCGCGCGATCTGTCCGACGATGCTGCCCACCGATCCGGCGGCCCCCGACACCAGGACGGTTTGGCCGGGCGCGGGCTTGCCGATATCGAGTAGCCCGAAGTATGCGGTAAGACCGCTGATACCCAAGGCGCCCAGATGCACCGGCGCCGGTGCGAGAGCGGGGTCGACCGAGGTCACCGCGGCACCACTGGTCACCGCGTAACGCTGAACACCGAACGGGCCGGACACCACGTCACCGGCGGCGAAGCCACCGTCACGTGAGTCGATGACGTGGCCGACGCCGAATGCGCGCATCACCTCGCCGATCTGGACCGGCGGTACGTACGAGCGCCCGGCATTCATCCAGGTTCGCATCGCGGGATCGATCGACAGGTAGTCGACCTCGACGACGATCTGGCCATCACCGGGCTCCGGCAATGGTTCCCGCACGATCTGCCAGTCCGTGGTCTTCGGCAGGCCGATGGGCCGGGCCGCCAATCGGCATTGGGTGTTGAGGGTTGTCACGAGGCAATCTCCTTCTCGGATGCGGTGATTCGGCCGAGCGCACAGCGACTGCCCCAAGACGAAGCCGTGCAGCCGCTTACACGGCCCAGCACCGGCCGTCGCCCGACCTCGGCCCGGACGATCTCCAACCCGATCCGCAGGCGACCGCCGTATGACCGACGCGGTAGACCTGGCCGTCCTGCACGGCGCGACCTGGCCCTGACCGTCACCAACCGCAACCCGTCCACCGTGCGCGCAAGAATATCAATGACACGCGCGCCGGGCTCGACGGTCAGGAGCCGATGACGTCGCAGGCACGGCCGACGAGGAGTGGGTCGGCGGGGGTGACGATCTCGGGGTCTTTGTTGTCGTAATCGAACAGGCCGAGGACGTGGCGCATCGCGTTCAGGCGGGCGCGTTTCTTGTCGTTGCTCTTGACCACGATCCAGGGGGCGTAGTCGGTGTCGGTGTGCTCGAAGTTCTGTTCTTTGGCGGCCGTGTAGTCGTCCCACTTGTCGAGCGAGGCCAGGTCCATCGGGGACAGCTTCCACTGGCGGACCGGGTCGACTTGGCGGATGGCGAAGCGGGTGCGCTGTTCCAGCGGGGACACCGAGAACCAGAACTTGACGAGGTCGATGCCGTCGTCGACGAGCATGCGCTCGAAGAGCGGAACCTGAGCGAGGAATCGCCGATGTTGTTCGAGGGTGCAAAAGCCCATGACCTGCTCGACGCCGGCACGGTTGTACCAAGAGCGGTCGAACAACACGATCTCCCCGCCCGCCGGTAGGTGTTCGACGTAGCGCTGGAAGTACCACTGAGTCGACTCGCGAGTGGTCGGTTTCTCCAGTGCCACTACGCGTGCGCCGCGCGGGTTGAGGTGCTCCATGAACCGCTTGATGGTTCCGCCCTTGCCCGCGGCATCACGGCCCTCGAACACGATCACCAGCCTGCGTCCCTCGGCCTTGACCCAATTCTGCAATTTGAGCAGTTCGATCTGTAGCAGGCGTTTGTCGGCCTCGTACCTGTCGCGGGCCAGACGCTGGTCGTAGGGGTAGCCCTCGCGCCAGGTATCGACGGCGAAACCACCCTGTGCGGTGATCAGGATCGGGTCGTCGTCATCGAAATCATCGACGAGGAAACCGGCAGTGTCGGAGAGGTCGACCACGGACTCGAGGTCGCCGATCGCACTGAAGTCGGTCAATGGCTGCCGCGGCGCGGAGTCGGTCATTTCCGAGACATTATCGATGGATTCTGACCGAAAGGTGAACAGCCGGAGGCACCGGCCGCACGCCTCATCGGGCGCGTATCACCTGCGGCGTGGGCCTTTCCTGGTCATGCGCAGACCCCATACTTCAAGAGTTGTCGCGATCGCCATGTATTGCAGATAAGCGGCAATGACCAGCCAGGTGCCGTAATCGTTCAGCCAGCCCCGCAATGGCATCAGCGCCACCACACCGAGGCAGATCAGCAGTGTGCCGAGCACCAGCGCCGGGGTCCGCAGTGGCGCGAGCTGCTCATCGAGGAGGGCGTGGGCGGATCGTGCCGAATCCGCGGCGGTCCGCGAGCCCGACTGGGAGGCAGCGGAAATACCGGTGCCGACTCTGTCGAAGGAATTGGGTATGGACGCTGGATTTGCCATAGCGTTCTCCGGGTCGACGCTGCGATCGACCGAGGTAGCGATTCGATATGGAAGATGGCGATGGAAGATTGTGCAACACGGGTGATCGCCGTCAGCGGCGGTCGATCCGTCCTACCATGCGGCGCAATTGCCGCTCCCCGACGTTCATGAGGCTAACTATTGGTTATCAATAGCGTGCCTGTAATCGAGCTTCGAAGAAAGACCGAATTTGGCGCACGACTCCATGCGTTCACTCGTGACCGAACCGTTACCTGGCGTACATATATGGTCCTGAACTAGGGCGATGACGATCCGAATGGCAGAATTCGGAAGCTGCCGGGAGGGCAGGCTGCCCGCTGAAGTTACCGAACCGATATCCAACAGCGACTCGGCCGAGCGGTGCCGCCGGATGATCCGGACCATTGCAGCAAAGCTGAACGATTGACCAAATAGTCGCGCAGAGCAGCATGCCGTTGCGCACCGCCGGCACCACAACTCCCGACCAGCTCCCGGTGGCTACCCGGTCGTAGAGAAAGGGGAATTCCAGCTGGCTCAACAACGCGGTCGCCAGCACCAGCAGCAGCACCGGCCGCTGCGTGCTGCGCGAGTCGAGCGCGCAGACCGAAGCGACCGCCACCGCCCACACCAGGTACTGCGGGCTGACACCCGGCTGGTCACCAAGGCGAGCAGCACCGCGGCCAATACGAGATCCGGTGCCGGAGGCCGCGCACGCCACCAGACGAGCAGCAATACCGCGCCGCCGACAACCGTGGCCGCCACGCACCCGAGAGCCACGTCGGACACGTCCCAAGTGGCGGAGGCGACGCCTGTCCGGCACCGCCACCGAATTCGGAAGCGTCTCAGGCCCGGATGATCCGTGTGGTTCGAACCGGTACGGCTGCTACGAACCCTACGGTGCCTGCGACAACTACCGGCCGGGGTGCGCCGGTCCGAACGACTCCGGCTACAAACCGTACGACTACGAGCAGAATCGACAGAACTACGGCGGATATCGCTGATCCGGCCCGCGTTCACTCGACGTACCCCGGGACTGTCCGGCGATCAGCCCCGGGGCTCCGTCGGGGGCCGCGCTGATCGATCCTGGCGCCATTCAATGGGCTCGAGGTCCGTCAACGGTTGCCGGAATCGGTGCGGCAGCGGTTCGGTGATCGCGGTGAGTGCATCCCCGGCCACCGATCGAGGCTCTACCCGGGGAATCACGTGTTCATCGGCTACCGGCTGTGGCCGGAGCAGACGCCGACCAGCTCGGGTTGCGGACGCGGTTGCCGCACGCACAGCATGCGGAGGCGGCAGCAGCCGGGAGGGCGTCGCGAGCTTCAACAGAGAGTTCGACGTACTGACCAATGTCGCCGCAGGACTGTCGAATACCGCGATCGCCGCCGAACTGAATCTGACGCCGAAAGCAATCAGCAACTACATATCCCGCATCTTCGCCGAGTTGGGCGTGGCCGATCGCGCCACGGCGATCGTCCTGGCACGAGACGCGGGCCTGGGGCGGACATGGTCAGAACGCACACATACCGCCGCAATGCGCGATTCGAGCGGTTTCCCCACCACTGCGGGCAAAGGGTTGGACCATGGATGCGGCGGTGCGACGTGTACCGCATCTCTTCCCGTTGTGTTCCGCGATCTATGTCCGCCACACAGGAGGAATGAAGCTCGATGATGACTACCCCGAACCCTCTGCGCCCTGCCGGCATCGCGACTGTCTTCATCGCGACGGCAGCGGCCTCGGTCGTGGCTGCCGCTCCCGCGCTTGCCGCCACGAATCTCGACATCACCGGTGCCGGATCGAACATGGTCCAAGTCGACTACAGCTGCGACGACTCCGCCGGGGTGGTGAGCATTCAGGCGATGATGGGCGAGACCAATGCCGACCGTCCCGCCGCCCAGGGCGCCCAGAACTCCGTCGACTGCAACGGTTCCCCGCAGAGCGCCGTCGTCCCTCTGACGGCGGATCCGAGCCAGCCACCGCTGACCTCGGGTTCCGAGGCGCAGGTGCGGGTGGCGCTCGTCGACGGCAACGGCACCGTGGTCTCCGGACAGGCAAAGAAGTTCACCGTGCAGTAGTGCGCGCCCGATTCCGTACTGGTGCAATTGATTTCACCCCACCCCGAACCCGCCTCCCGGGTCGCCCGCGAAGCCGACCCGGCTGCCTGATGTGGCGGGCGAGGGCGGGTAGTCGGCGACGGTCATGGAGTTGTAGAGGCGTGCGCTCTTGGTAGTGAGGCGCAGCAGAGCGCGGCTGGGCCCCGCGGGCAGGGCGGAGATCAGGCGACTGCCCTGAACCAGGCCCGATACACCGAGGCGGGACGTGGGGACCAGGGTCTTCGCCGCGCTCAGCGCGACCGCGTGGCTGCCGCGTACGTGCTCGGCCATCGCGCGCTCGTAGGCAGGGAAGGCGCGCTCGTGGTCGCCGCCCGCCCGCGCCAGCTCTCCGGCGAGGACGTACGCGCCGACGACGGCCAGGCTGGTGCTACCGCCGACGGCCGGGCCGGGGCAGTAGCCCGCGTCGCCGACGAGCGTCACCCGCCCCCGCGACCAGTTGTCCATGCGGAGCTGGGTGATCGAGTCGAAGTAGAACGCCGGAGTGCGGTCGAGCTCGTCCAGCCAGCGGTCCACGTCGGTATGCATGCCGCCGAACGCATTGCGCAGCAGGTCCTTCTGCCTTGGCACGTCGCGGTGGTCATAGTCGAGCTCGCACTCGCTCCGGAACAGGAACAACGCCCGCGCGTCGCCGAGATGCCGCGCGCCGTACACGCCTGCGGTACGGCCGACACCGACGTGCATGCGAAGTTCACCGTCGAGGCCGGAGGCGTCGGGCAGGTTCAGCACCCCGAAGTAGGCCCCGATGAAGGCGCTGAAGCGGGACTCGTCGCCGAATGCGAGGCGGCGCACGTTGGAGTGCAGCCCGTCCGCGCCGACGACGAGGTCGAAGCGGCGCGGCGCGGCGTTCTCGAACCGCACCGCACCGTCGGGGGAGATCGCGGTGATCGAGTCGCCGAAGACATACTCGACGTCCTCGCGCGTTGCGTCGTAGTAGATCTCGCTCAGGTCATCGCGCATGATCTCGACGTGCCGGTCGGAGGTGGCGCCGAAGATCTTGGCGAGGTCCACCCGCACGCAACGCCGTGCGCCCTCCGGGTAGAGGGTCATCCGGTTCGTGCCGGTGGCCCGCGCCTCGACGCGCGGGAGCACGCCCATCTGCTCCGAGATGTTCATCGCGGGCCGAAACAGGTCGACCGCGTGGCCGCCGGTCTTGCGCAGAGCCGGTGCGCGCTCGACGACGGTGACGGAGAAACCGTGCCTGGTGAGCCAGTACGCCAGCACCGGACCGGCGATGCCGGCGCCGGAGATGAGAATCCGCATGAGCCCGTCTCCTTACTTAACGATAGGTAAGCATACCCGGTTATTTACCTATCGTTAAGTCAGATAGGCTGGCGGCATGCCGCGTCCCTCTGACACCAAGCAGCGGATCCAGGAGGTCGCCCGCGAACTCTTCGCCCAGCGTGGTGTGCAGCGGACCGGCCTGCAGGAGATCGCCGACCGGCTCGGCATCACCAAACCGGCGCTCTACTACCACTTTTCCTCACGCGAGGAACTGGTCCGCAGCATCGTGCAGCCGATCATCGACGAGGAAGAGGCATTCCTGGCGGATCAGGAGGCGCTGCGCAAGGTCGAGCCCCGCGCCCTACTGGAGGGCTACTTCGACTTCCACTACCGCCACCGCAAAGACATGGTGCTCATGCTCGGCGAGCTGACCACACTCGCCGACCTGGGCCTGATCGAGCTCGTCCTGGCCTGGCGCGGGCGGCTGGTGCGGCTGTTGTACGGACCCGACCCCACGCTGGAGCAGGCCACCCGTGCCGTCATCGCCTTCGGCGGCATCCAGGACTGCACGATCCAATTCGCCGACACACCAGAAGACGAGCTCCGCCGGGCGGCGGTGGACGGCGCCTGCGCGGCCCTCGGCATCAAGACGCGGCGCGCAGCCGGGCGAAGGGCATAATCGCCTCGTCCTCGCTGCGCCACTCATCTATCCGCAGGTCACCGCGGAACCTGGATGGAAACCGCACCTTCCCGTGTCGGCCCCGCCGGTCACCGCCGAACGAGCTCGATGCAGGCGGACCAAACGTGTGCGCTAGCCGCGAGCATTGGCGATAAGCGGCACCAGATACCTGCGCGCGAATTCGGCGAGCTCGTCGTAGGACCGCAGCTGGGCCGTGCCGTGCGGGGCGAGGATGAGTGAATGGACTACGCGGCAGACGATTTCGGCACGGGTCACCAGGTCGTCGGAGTCGGCGAGTAATCCGCGCTCTACCGCGCGTTCGAGCGTGGTGGTGGTCGCGGTGACGCACATGGTGAAGGTCGTGGCACCGTCTACCGTGAGCTTCATGATCACCCGCTCGGGTTCTATCGCAAGCATCCGCTCGACCATCGGATGGGTGCGCCAGCGGGTGACGACCGTGACGAATATGTCGGCGACGAGATCGTCGATGCTGTCGTGACGTTCGGGCATTGCGGCGAGTTCGGCCAACAGGGTCGCGACCTCGCGACTGATCACCGCCTGCACGAGATCATCGCGCGAGCCCACCCGCCGGTAGACCGTGACACGATCCACCCCGGCCTGCCGGGCGACGTCCTCGATCGTCGTCTTCTTGACGCCGACTTTCGCGAATTGAACCAAGGCGGCGTCGAGGATCCGCGCCTCGAGATCGGCCGCATCGTCGCGGCTCAGGGGTGCTTTCGACGCCGTCTTCACGCAATCGACGCTAGCAGACAGCACGCGCCGTGCAACAATCCCAGCGAAATGTGGCGCACACCCGGCTAGCGACCGCGACCTCGACGGTGCCGACGATCGTCCCGGCGACCATGCCCTCCGAATAGTGTGGCCGTGCTTGCGGGCGGCACGCTTCGCAACATTTTTGGACGATTTGTTGCTGCCACATTGCAATGGAATTTGTGGCGCTGTACGGTCACAGTATGGCTGACACGGCTGGCGCGACGAAGCGCACCTACGGCGACGACGCGCATGCGATCAATGCGCGCGATGTCCATTTCGAGTTCGACTCCGTGCCCATGCACTACATCCCCGACGAGGTGCTGGCCACCCACATCGTCAATGTCATGCATCTGGTGCTGCCCGAGGGTGAGCGGGCCATGGCGCAGGCATTGTCCGAGGCCCTGCCGCATATCCACGACGAACGACTCCGGGAGGAGGTCATCGGGTTCGTCGGACAGGAGACCATGCACGCCTACAGCCATGAGGCAGCACGCCGGCATCTGCAATCCATCGGACTGGACGTGAACTCCTATGTCCGCAAGGTGGCGTGGCTGGTCGACCGCATTCTGGGTGATCACGGACTGACCGGACGGGCGAAGGAGCAGTGGCTCAAGGAACGCCTCGGCCTGTTCGCCGGGATGGAGCACTACACCGCTGTACTCGGCGAATGGCTGCTCAACGCCGACATTCTCGCGGAGAAGGGCATGCATCCGGCCATGCTGGATCTGGTGCGCTGGCACGGCGCGGAGGAAGTCGAGCACCGCAGCGTGGTCTACGACGCCTACATGTACGTCGACGGCAGTTACGCCCGCAGAGCACGGACCGCGATCCTGGCAAGTCTGACCCTACTGCCGCTGTTCATCGTGTCGACGGCGTATATGTACCGAAAGGACCCCGAAGCCGACAAAGGCCGATTCTGGTTGCTGCAGTTCGCCAGCGCCACCCGCCGCGGCGTGATCCCCAGTTGGACCGTGTTCCTGACCGAGATCCCGCGCTATCTGCGGCCGGGTTTCCATCCTTCGCAGCTCGGGCCGATGGACAAGGCACTGCGGTATCTCGGGCACTCGCCCGCCGCACGGGCGGCGGGTCACTGATGGGTGAGCCGACCGATGACACGCAGATGGGTCTGCGGCTGCTCGGCGGAATCATGGACGCCTACAAGCGCGTCTTCGTGACCGGCGGCGCCGCATCACTGCTGTCGCGGCCGAAGCCGGTGCGGCGCACCGGATTCGAGCTGGATATGCGCATCGAGAGTGTGGCACGCGAGACCGATGATGTGGTCGGTCTGACGCTGCGCGCGACACGGGGTGGTCCGCTGCCGAGGTGGCGGCCGGGCTCGCACGTGGACGTGTTTCTGCCGTCCGGACGGCAGCGACAGTATTCGTTGTGCGGGGATCCGTCGGATCGGTTCCGCTACCGGATCGCGGTGCGACTCATCCCGGACGGCGGCGGGGGCTCCCGAGAGGTGCACGAGACACTGCGCACCGGCGGCGGGCTGCGAATTCGCGGCCCCCGCAACGCATTCACCTTCATCGATGCCCCGTCGTATCTGTTCCTGGCCGGTGGCATCGGCATCACACCGATCCTGCCCATGGTGCGCGCCGCCGGCTCGCGTGGCCAACTGGTGTACGTCGGCCGTTCCCGCGACACCATGCCGTTCCTGCACGAGTTACCCGGCGCGGATGTCCGCCCCGACGACGAATTCGGGGTGCCCGATATCGCCGAACTCATCGCTCGTGCCGAACCCGGTGCGGCCGTGTATGTCTGCGGACCGCCGCCCATGCTGGCGGCAGCGCAGCGGCACATGTTCGAGCTGAATCCGACCGGGTCGTTGCACACCGAGCGCTTCTCGGCGCTACCGGTCGTCGACGGCCGCGCATTCGATATCAGCCTCGCCCGCACCGGCGGCACCGTACACGTCGCCGCGGACGAGACCGCACTGACCGCGCTGCGCCGTCGGCTCCCGGACATTGCCTACTCCTGTCAGCAGGGGTTCTGCGGCACCTGCAAGGTCGGCGTCGCCGCCGGATCCGTCGATCACCGCGACCGCCTGCTCATCGAATCCGAACGCGCCGATCACATGTTGGCGTGCGTATCGCGCGCCGTCGGCGAAGAACTCGTACTCGACCTCTGAACGACCGGAGACCGACTGATGACTACATCGACGAAACCCCAACTCCTCGACGCGGTGACAACCTTCGAGGTGCGCGATCCGGCCACCGGCACGACGGTCGGCCACTACCCCATCCACCGGCAGGCCGAGGTCGACCAGGCGGTCGCGATCGCGCACGAGGCGGGAATCTGGTGGTCTGCACTCGGATTCACCGAGCGCGCACGACGACTCGACGCCTGGCGCGCCGAAATCGCCCAGGGCCGCGACGAATTGGCCCGGATCATCCACGAGGAGATGGGCAAGCCGGTCTCCGATGCGAAACTCGAGATCGCCATGGCCCTTGAACATCTGCGCTGGGCCGCGCACAACGCCGAACGCGTGCTCGGTCGCCGCGGCGTGCGGTCGAGCCTGCTCACCATCAACCATGCCGCCGAGGTCGAGTACCGGCCCTTCGGTTTGGTCGGGGTGATCGGCCCATGGAACTACCCGGTTTTCACACCGCTCGGCTCGATCTCGTTCGCATTGGCCGCCGGGAACGCGGTAGTGTTCAAGCCGAGCGAATACACCCCCGGTGTGGGTGTCTGGCTTGCCGCTGCCTTCGCCCGCACCACTGCCGAGCGACCGGTGCTGCAGGTGGTCACCGGTCTGGGTGAGACCGGAAATGCGCTGTGCCGCAGCAAGGTCGGCAAGATCGGTTTCACCGGTTCCACCGCCACCGGCAAGAAGGTCATGGCGGCCTGTGCCGAGAATCTGACCCCGGTGCTGATGGAGTGCGGCGGCAAGGACGCGCTCATCGTCGATGCCGACGCCGATCTCGACGCGGCCGCCGAGGCCGCGGTGTGGGGCGGGATGTCCAATGCGGGCCAGACCTGCCTGGCTGTGGAACGCGTCTACGTGCACGCCGAGGTGTACGACGCCTTCGTCACGAAACTGGTGGCGCTCGCGAGCACCATCGATGCCGGTCGGCCCGAGTCCAAGATCGGCCCGATCACCATGCCCAGGCAGCTCGAGGTCATCCGAGGTCAACTGGAGGAGGCGATCGCGCGCGGTGCCCGCCTCCTGCTCGGCGGCATCGACACTGTGCCAGGACAATTCGTGCAGCCGACGATCCTGGCCGAGGTACCGGACGATGCCGCGGCGAGCACCGAGGAGACCTTCGGCCCGACACTGACGGTCACGCTCGTGCGCGATATGGATGAAGCGGTCGAGAAGGTGAACGCGAGCGCCTACGGCTTGGGCGGCACGGTGTTCTCGCGGCACAATGGCCGCGCCATCGCGGATCGCCTCCGCGCCGGTGGCGTTTCGATCAACTCGTTCGTCACCCATGCCACCATTGCGACACTGCCGCTCGGCGGAGTCGGCGACTCCGGGTTCGGCCGAGTACACGGACCCGACGGGCTCAAGGAATTCACCTACGCCAAAGCGACCACCAGGCAGCTGTTTCCATCGCCGCTGCCACTGACCACCTTCCGGCGTACCGCCCGCGTAGACGCCGTGGCCGACCGACTGGTGGCGCTGCTGCACGCAAGGAGCCGACAGGGATGAACGCGGAACACACCCATATCGCCGTAGTCGGCGCGGGATTCGGCGGCATCGGACTAGCGGTGAAACTGCGGGAGGCCGGATTCGAGGATTTCGTCATCCTGGAACGCGCCGCCGATCTGGGCGGAACCTGGCGCGCCAACACCTATCCGGGTTGCGCCTGCGACGTCCCCTCACAGCTGTACAGCTACTCGTTCGCGCCCAATCCGGACTGGTCACGCACCTACGGAAAGCAGACCGAGATCCTCGAATACCTCCGTTCGGTGGCCCTCGACCACGATGTGATCCGCTCCATTCGCTTCGGCGCGGAGGTCCTCGACGCCCGCTGGGACGAGTCCGCAGCGCTGTGGCGTATCACGACCACTCAGGGTGCGCGTACCGCGGACTTCCTCGTGTCGGCGACGGGCATCTTCGCCGAGGCGAAGTTCCCTGACCTGCCGGGTCTGGACACCTTCGCGGGCAAGAGCTTTCACTCACTGCATTGGGATCACGACCACGATCTCACCGGCGAGCGCGTCGCGGTCATCGGCACCGGAGCATCCGCCGTGCAATTCGTGCCCGAAATCCAGCCCCGGGTCGGCAAATTGCTGTTGTTCCAACGCTCCGCGCCCTGGATTGTGCCGCGTATGGACCGCAGGACGCTGCCCGCCGAAAGGTATCTCCTGCGCAATATTCCCTTGGCGCAGCGGGCCGTACGCGGCCTGTGGTACTCGGCCATCGAGGCGTTCGGGCTGATCTCGCTGGTGGACCAGCGCTTCCGGCATCCCTACGAGGGGCTGGCCCGGCTACAGCTGTTGCGCCAGGTACGAAACCCGCTGTTGCGCAAGACCTTGACGCCCGACTACGTGATCGGCTGCAAGCGCGCCATCTTCTCCGACGCATATCTGCCCGCGCTCGACCAGCCCAATGTCGAGGTCGTCACCCAGGGCATCGCCGAGGTGCGGCCGCATTCGATCGTGCTGCGCGACGGCACCGAATACGAAGTCGACACCATGATCCACGGCACGGGATTCACCGCGATTCCCACCGCATACGAACGACTCATCGGCCGAGACGGAATCTCGCTCGCGGAGCTCTATCACAAGCAGCCGCAGAGCTACCTCGGCGCGGCGGTCGCGGGATTCCCCAACTTCTTCTGCACGCTGGGCCCCTTCGGCGCGGCCGGAAACCAGTCCGCCATCTTCATGATCGAATCGCAGATCACCTACATTGTCGATGCGCTGAAATCGGTGCGCCGCAACGGAGCTCGCCGCGTCGAGGTGCGGCCGGAAGCCCAGGCAGACTTCCTCGCCGAGATGGCGCGACGTAGTGCTACCAGCGTCTGGCTCACCGGCGGTTGCACGAGCTACTACACCACGCCCGACGGGCTCAATGCCGGACTGTATCCGAACTGGAGTTTCGAATACCGCCGTCGTACGCGCACTTTCGATTCCGACGCTTATGAGGTGACAAGATGACGATCGGGGGCCGCCCCTACGGCCTGGACGGCAAGGTCGCGTTGGTCACCGGGGCCGCACAGGGTATCGGGCGTGCACTGGCGAACATCCTGCACACCCGCGGCGCATCGGTCGCGCTGGTCGACATCGACGGCGCGGGTGTCGCCGCGGACGCTGCCACCCTCGGCCCGCGCGCCCTGCCGCTCGCCGCCGATGTGGCGGATCGAGAAGCCATGCGCCAGGTGATCACCGACACGGTCGATCACTTCGGCTCCCTGAACGTGGTGGTGGCCAATGCCGGTGTGGTACCGCGCCCGGCCACCCTGCGCACGATCGACGGCAAGGACTTCGACCGCGTCATCGATATCAACCTGACCGGCGTATTCAACACCGTGCGCCCGGCGCTCGATCACCTTGTCACCACCCGCGGCCATGTCGTCGTGGTGTCCTCGTGCGCGGCCTTCGCGCCGGGCATGGCGGGTGCGCCGTACATGATCAGCAAGGCGGGCGTGGAGCAGCTGGGTCGGGCGCTGCGCGTGGAGCTCGCACCATTCGGCGCGACCGCGGGCGTCGCCTATTTCGGCATTGTCGACACCGCCATGACCCACGCCACCCTCGATGGCGACGACCTCGGTCGCGCCCTCGACGACCTGCTGCCGTGGCCGCTGAGCCGACGGATCACCGCGGATCAGGCCGCGCGGGCGGTAGCCGACGGCATCGAGCAACGTGCCGCACGCACCATCGCGCCCGCGACCGGCTGGGGTCCGTACGCGCTGCTGCGCGGTGCGGTGAACGTGGTGCTCGACACCCGCCTCGCGCGCGATCCGCGCGTGCACGACCTGGTGCGTGCGGTCGAGGCGCGGGTGCGGTCTCGAGCGAGCGAAGCGAGCGGTCGATGAACGCAGCCGCCCCGGGCGGTCATGACGGAGCCGAGCGTCAGCGAGGCGCGGTCATGACCGCTGAACCCGCGTCCCTGCGGGCGCGAGCGCTCTGGCAGATCTCGAGCCACACCGTGCGTCCGGTCTCGGCCGTTATCCCGGTCAACGAGCACACGCTACCGGCGGCGCGGATGATCATCGATCGGGTCATGCGCGCGGTCGCGCCGGTGCTGAACGGCACGGTCGTCGAGACCGTCGAGAGCGGTCCGGTGCACGCCGAGTGGGTGCGGGGTCCACGTGCGACCCGCGACGACGCCGCCATCCTGTATGTGCACGGCGGCGGTTTCGTCGCCGGGTCCGCACGCTCGTATCGCGGTGTCACCTCACGGCTTTCGACCGCAACCCGCCTGCCGGTGTTAGCTGTCGACTATCGACTGGCGCCCGAAAACCCGTACACCGCTGCGGCAGCCGATGTTTCGGCCGCCTATCACCTGCTGCGCGAGCGAGGTTTCGCCCCGGACCGGATCGTCACCGCGGGCGACTCCGCGGGCGGCTACCTCGCCGCCGATTTCGTGGTCGGCAGCGCCGATCACGGGCGGCGCCGCGCGGCGGCGCTGCTCTTGTTCTCGCCCATGACCGACCTCGCATTGGACCTCGCGCACCGTGGTGACGGCCATGACGCCCTGTTCGGCCTGGCCACCGCGCGTGCCGCGGTCGCACACCTCGTCGACGCGCCGCGACAATTGCGCCCACGCGCGGGAACACCGTTGCCGCCCACCCTTATTCACGCCAGCAGCGATGAACTCTTCGCCGCCGACGCGGTCGCATTCGCCGATCGCCTCAGCACCGCGGGCGCACGCTGCGATCTGCGATTGTGGCCCCGACAGATGCACGTCTTCCACACCCTCGCGGCGTTGGTGCCCGAATCCCGAACGGTTTACCGCATGTCGGGCCGGTTCGTCATCGATACCCTCGAATCTACTGCCGCACAGGCGATCTGAAGAAAGTATCTGTCATGAGCGCTCCCCGTTTCGATACCCTCTGCGCCGCCTTCCAGCACACCGCGGGCACCGATCCCAACGCTGTCGCTGTGCGAACCGTGGGTGGCACCCAGGAACTCACCTGGGGTGAATACGCCGCGCAGGTGCGCCGCATCGCCGCAGGTTTCGCCGCGCTCGGCATCGGCCGCGGCGACACCGTGGCCCTGATGATGGGCAACCGCGTGGAGTTCTACCCGATCGACGTCGGCGCGCTGCACGCCGGAGCCACCTCCTTCTCCATCTACAACACCCTGCCGCCCGAAGGGATCGCCCATGTGCTGCGCAATGCGGGGGCATCGGTGGTGGTGTGTGAGGCGCGATATCTCGACCGCATCCGACGCTCCGGCGCCGCCCCCGCACACGTCGTCGTACTGGACGGCGACCCGACGCACAGCCTCGAGGGCACAGTGACGCTGGAGCAACTGCAGACGCTCGGCACCAGCGACTTCGATTTCGAGATGTCCTGGAAGGCTACCGAGCCCGACGACGTCGCCACCCTCATCTACACCTCCGGCACCACCGGCAACCCCAAGGGCGTCGAGACCACGCACGCCAACCTGCTGTTCGAGGCCCATGCGCTGGCCCAGGTGCTGCCGATCGAATACGGCGACCGCATCACCTCCTTCATGCCCTCGGCCCATATCGCCGACCGGTTGACCGCGCTGTATCTGCAAGTAGTGTTCGGCACGCAGGTGACGGTGGTGGCCGAACCCGCGCTCATCGCGGCGGCGCTGCCGGACTGCCGCCCGACCATCTGGGGTGCGGTACCACGCGTATGGGAAAAGCTGAAAGCCGCAATAGAACTCGGTGTCGCCAACGAACCCGCTCCTGTGCGCGCCGCCGCCCTACGCTGGGCCCTCGACACCGCACGCGAGCGCATGGACCTACTGCGCACTGGAGCACCCGTTCCGGCCGAACTGGCCGCCGAATTCGAGCGGGCCGATGCCACCGTACTGTCGGCGCTGCGCACGAAACTCGGCTTCGGCGAACTGAAGTGGGCCATCTCCGGCGCCGCCCCGATCCCCGCCGATACCCTCGCCTTCTTCGCCGCACTCGGAATACCCATTTCCGAAATCTGGGGCATGTCCGAACTCACCTGCATCGCGACCGTATCCCCTTACGAACCAACCGAACTCGGCACGGTCGGCCGACCGGTGCCCGGCATGCAGATGCGACTCGCGGACGACGGTGAGCTGTTCGTGCGCGGCCCGCTGGTCATGAAGGGGTACCGCGGCGAACCGGAGAAGACGGCCGAAGCCATCGACCCGGACGGCTGGCTCGCCACCGGCGATGTGATGACTTACGTCGACAATGGCTGTCTGCGCGTCGTCGACCGCAAGAAAGAACTCATCATCAATGCATCGGGAAAGAACATATCCCCCGCGAATATCGAGAACGCGGTACGCGCGACGCCCGGTCTGATCGGCACCGTTGTCGCCGTGGGCGACGCCCGCCCCTTTGTCACAGCCCTGGTGACGCTGGACCCGGACACCGCCGCGGATCTCGCCGCCGAGCACGGACTACCGGTCACCGTCGACGCACTCGTCGAACATCCTGAGATTATCGAAAGGGTCGCTACCGCTATCTATTCCGCGAACCAGGCCCTGTCTCGCGTCGAGCAGATCAAACGCTTCCGCCTGCTACCGACCTTCTGGGAACCCGGTGGCGTCGAACTCACCCTCACCATGAAGCTGCGACGCAAGCCCGTCACCGAGACATACGCCGCCGATATCGACCTGCTCTATGCCGACCCGCAGCCCGTCGGCGTGCACACCCCCGCCGCGAAGGAGACCGCCGCCCGTTGACTCGCTGGTGCCCGCTCACCGACAGCGACGACACCCTCATCCGGTACGCCCCCATCCGCTTCCGCCACAGCGTGATCGTGCCCGCCGAGGCAGAGCCTTGGTTCGCCGCATTGCTGTTCCCGGTCCGACCGCTCGTCAATCGAGCGACACGTTCCTGGACCGAAGGGGTCACCGCACGGGTTCTGCGCTGAGAGCCGCTCACTCCATGCGGGTACAGGCGCATCGGCGTGGTTGTCGTTGCTGCTCATGCGAAGTCCAGTTCCTCCAGTTTGCGGCGCAGCACCTTGCCGGTGGCGTTGCGCGGAAGTTCGTCGACGAAGAACACATCGCGCGGCACCTTGTAGCGGGCCAGGTTCGACTTGATGTGGTCCTTGACCATTTGCGCGCCCAGTTCGGCTCCGGCGGCAGCAACAATGATGGCGCGCAGCCGTCTGCCGAACTCGGAATCGTCGACACCGATCACGGCGACGTCGTCCACACCGGGCAGTTCGGCGAGCAGATTCTCCACTTCCAGCGGGTAGACGTTCTCGCCGCCGGAGACGATCATCTCGTCGTCGCGTCCATCGATGAAAGCAGTCCGTCGGAGTCGAAATGGCCCATATCACCGGTGGACATATAGCCGTCGATGATCTGCTTGTGGCGCCCGTCGGTATATCCCTCGAACGGCGCGTCCGAGCGCACGAACACCCGGCCCTTCACATTCACCCCCGCGATTCGGCGATCATCGTCGTCGAACAGCGCGATGCGGGTGGTGACCGGCGGCCGACCGACGGCGCCTGGGGCCCTGCGCAATTCGTGCGGTTGGGCGACCGAGGCGATCGCGACGTCGGTCGAGCCGTACAGGTTGTAGAGCACCTCGCCGAAAATGTCCTGCACCCGCGCCCACCATTGAAATCCCTATTCGCCGTCGGCGGTGATCAGCTCCGCCATCTCGTTTTCGATCGCTTTCGCCGCGAAATGCAGGCCCATGGATCGCAGTTCACGAACGCGCCTGTGTAATGCCGGAATACCCCCCGGGTCAGCCGCGATATAGGCAATACCGATCGGCGCGCCGAGGGGAGTCGTTACCGGTCGGATCGACATGCCATCAAACCTTTCTGCGCTGATGGAGCAATCATCGACGGATAGGTAGATATCGCGCATCGGCAGTGTGGCGACAGTAAGCGATTACGATCGCCGCAGGCCCGACCGACCGACTAGCCTGCTCGATGTGTCCGCGCAACGTCCACCGGTCAGTGCTTCGCTTCCAGCGCGGACCAGCGATTTCGTCGGACGAGAACGCGAGCTGGAGAAGATCACAACGCTGTTTCTGTCATCGACGCGGTTGATTACCCTGATCGGCTCGGGCGGTATCGGCAAGACCCGGCTCGCGACCGAGGCCGCCCACCGCTATCACAAGGCTCGCCGGGCGCCGATCCACTGGGTCAGGCTGGCCCGACTCCCGGCGGGCTCGGACGCGACAGCGGTCGAGGACGAACTCGCACACTCGATCATCGACGTCGACTTCTCGAACCGATCGAGCTGGGATGCCCTGATCGATACGTTCACCAGAACCGATGGCGCCAGCCGTAACCTGCAGACGATTCTGGTGATGGACAACTGCGAGCACGTCCTGGACGGCGTCGGCCGGGTGATCACCGGATTGCTGGATGCGGTACCCGGGCTGACCGTGCTGGCCACCAGCCGGGAGGCGATCGGCTGGGTCGACGAGCAATTGGTGCCGGTCCCGGCGCTGTCGCGCGAACAAGCGCTGACCTTGTTCCGCGCGCGAGCGGAGTTGACCGGTCACCCCATCGCGGGCGATGACGATGCCGCAGTGGCCGGATCGATCTGCTGGCACGTGCACAACCATCCCCTCTACATCAGGCTGGCCGCGGCCCGGCTGATACGGCAGCCGTTACCGATGATCCTGCGAGATCTCAGTGGGGAGGACAGCGACCGGCGGCTGCCAGGGCGTGCACGACGATGCCGCGCGGATGCTCGACGAATGCGTCGCCGCCTGCACCGCGGATACACAAGTCGGCGCAAATTGGCGGACCGATCCGTCGGCCGATCTCGGACTACCCGCGCCCGTCGACTTCGCCTGGGGCGCCGAATTGCTATTTGCCCGCGATCTGAATTGCAGATATCACAAATCTGCATTACGACCTCATTGGACTCGGCTTCGAGCAGTGTCAACCACTCGAAAAAGGGATGCCGATCTCGGTGGGCAACAAGGTACTCGGCACACACCTACCGGTTCAATAGGTAATTCATGTAGGTAGTCGGCGCGCACAGATTACCTACGAGCGGCTACTACCTAAGAATAACTATCATTTCGCGTTCGTCGCGCCGCTGCTGTCCGATCTCGCATGACGCGCGACCTGCCGCATGCGAATGTCCTTGTGGCGAGCGGCAGGGCCCGGATAACCATTGAACTCCGCACACGCAGCAGGTGCGGCCATTATCTACCCGGGAAGGACGACCGGTAGGGGCGCCGATGCCCGTTGGAAGGGAGTGGGTCGCCACGTCAGCTCCTGTGTCGAGCCACCGACAGTGCCGCGCGTGGTAAAGATGGATATGCGCCAGTGGAATATTCGATGGAGCTATTCCCATGCCACCGATCCCGACGACGAGTACCTGGTGGCGTATGGTGCGATCGCCGTCCTTCCCGGCACGTCGCCGCGGCTGCTGGTGACCGAGGAGTGGGGTTCGCCTCGGGTGGGCTGGCTCAGGGGCGACAACACATTTCTCTACGAACCCGAAACGGGTGCCGAAGGCGAGTATCTGATCATGTTCGAGTATCCGATCGAGACGCCGCGGATCGAACTCGTTTCCGGTGTCGGCGGCACTGCGGCGCTGTTGAATTCGTCATACGGAGTCCGAAGCCATGTGTTCGGGCGCGGCAACGAGATCGCCGCTGGATTCGGACCGGACCGCCCCGCGCTCGACTTCACCGTGGGCACGATCGATGACCGACGGGTGCTGATGCGAGCCGACGGCGACGACGACCCGTCCCTGACTGCCTACGACCTGATCACCGGAGAGCAAGTGATCAATCAATGGAGTCCCCTGCAACTCGAGGATCACGAGGGCCCCTGGCGCCTCGGCCGCGGGCACGGCCGCCCACGAGTTGCCGAGGTATTCGAAAACCGGATTCAGCTCTACGGTTCCGATGGGTACATCGAATCGTTGATCGACATGTTGGACGCGTGTGCCTGTTGCCTTCCGATCGTGCTGGTATTCGACGACGCCGCTGGTCCATCGCTGGTGGTGAGCCGCGAGCACGCCGGTGCTGTCTGGTGTTACGGCGCCTCGGCCACATCGGCCCCCGATGCCGACTTCGTACCGTTCAGCGGGCCGATCGCCGACTATCCGGGCAAGGTCGTCGGTGCGCGACTGGGGCGCTGGCGTGATGTCCCGGTACTGGCCCTTCGCACCGATGTCGGTATCTCGTTGTGGGACTTGGAATCAGACGAATGGGTCTGTCATATCCCGGTTCCCGCCCGCGTCCACGATATCGCCTTCGGCCGCGACGGCACCTTGGCGGCCATCGCCGAAACCGGCCCGCTACTGATCGACATCACCTGATTCAGCGATCGCGCCGGGGAGGAGCCCGTCGGCGCCCGTCAGCGATCCGCAGCGTTCGAATCGCCTCCCGCGGTGTGCACTCGGGTGACCTCGGACCACTCCCGCCACCGGAGATCAGCACGACGCGGCAAGCACCGCGTCGGTCGCCGCGGCATTGCCGACGGTTATCCTGATGCCCGATCCGCAATGCTTGGCCCGAATCCCCGATCGCACGAAAGCCGTACGGAGCCGGTCGATTTCGGTAGCGCCGCAGGCGGTAAGGTACACGAAATTCGCCGCACTCGTCGGCACCGTGAAGCCCAGCTCGCGCAACCCCTCGGTGAGCCGACCACATTCGCGGGTGATCGCCGCGGTGCGCACCGCCAATTCCGCCTCGGCGGAATAGCACGCCCGCACACCGGTCTCGGCCGGTGCGGTAACCCCGAACGGCAACTGCCACCGTCGAATTCGCGCAATCATCGGGACCGCACCGATCGCATACCCGACGCGTGGGGTCGCCAACCCGTATGCCTTCGAGAAGGTTCGCGTCACAACCAGATTCGGATACCGCGTCAACAGATCGGCCGTGGCCACCCGATCCGCCCGCGCGACGAAGTCGATGTACGCCTCGTCGAGCACTACCGTGACCGAAGGATCGATCCGATCGAGGAAATCCGCCAGGTCCCCCTGTCCGATGCAGGTGCCGGTCGGATTGTGTGGACTGCACAGCACAACCACCCGCGTGCGCGCATCGATCGCATCGCGCATAGCGTCGAGATCCTGCCGACCGTCCGCGGTGAGCGGAACCTCCACCGCCCTACCACCTACGTTTCCGGTCAGCGCGGGATATCCGTCGAAGGTCGGCGTCGCCATCACGACGCCGTCATCGGGTGTGACGAACTCCCGCAGGATATACCGGATAACCCCGGTAGCCCCCTCGCCGACGACCACCTGCTCGGGCGGCACGCCGAGCCGTTCGGCGATCAGCGCGGGCAGCCTGCGCGGCAGGTACTCCGGATAACGGTTCGTCGCCACCATTGCGCCCCGCAGCGCGGCACGCACGGATGGTAAAGGGCCATAAGGATTTTCATCGAGCGCGAGCCGATGCTCCAGTTCCGAGGTCGGTGACATGTCGAATCCCCTCGCTCAGTGTCCGGCGACCACCGCAACGGTTACCGGACGTTCGATGAACGGTTCCGTCGAATTCGACGGCTAAAGCGAGCGCCCGCACAGCTGTACGTGCGGGCGCTCGATTCGAATGAATGCTGCGCGGTCGCTAGAGCACGGTATTCATGATCGTGCCGGCACTGGTCGCGACCGCGCCACCGGCCATGGCACTGGCAATCATCTTCGGCGACTGCAGTCCACCCCCGGACCATTTCTCCCAAGCGAACCGACCGCCACCGTAGGTAATGGCGGTGACACCGGACAACTGAATCAGCCAGGTGAAATACCGGCCCATTTGCATCAGTTTGTCCGCCATCGGCGGCGCCTCCGGTTCCGGATTACTGACCTCGGCTAGCACGGTGTCGTGTAACGCGGCGAGAATCATGCTCACTTTCATGCTCCTTGTCGCATGCCGGTACTGGGATAAGAGACTTCGCAATGGACCGCTACAGCGCGTTGACCTCCGTAGATTCAACCTCATCAAGATCATGCGACGGAGCCGACACACCGGAATCGATCCCCTAATGCCATCCGAATCCCAGCCTGCGCGGCATTCGCCGCGCCTATCCTGAGGCGACGAAATTCGCCGAGTGGGCTGCCGACCGTGGGCAGTTCGGCGGTTACGGGCACCCGACGGCCCGACGCGCCACAGGAGGGAATCGTCATGCCGGATAGCTGGTCCGAAGCTGGCGTTGGGGTGCCGACCAAAATCGACACGAGCGTGGCACATGAAGCTCGTGTTTACGATTATTGGCTCGGCGGAAAGGACAATTACCCGGCCGACCGGGCACTCGGCGATGCGATAGCAACCCATATTCCGGCAATCCGGAGTATGGCCCGCGCCAATCGGACCTTCCTGGGCCGCGCGGTGCGCTACGTCGTCGATGCGGGCGTCACCCAGTTCCTCGATATCGGGACCGGTATCCCGACCGCGGGCAATACCCACGAAATCGCCCAGGCCATCGCCTCGGGGGCGTGCGTGGTCTACGTGGACAACGATCCCATTGTCCTGGCACACGCGCGGGCGCTCATGTCCGGCACCCGAGAGGGCAAAACCGCCTTCGTACACGCGGATCTGCACGATCCGGCGGCGATTCTGCGTGCACCGTCCCTGACCGCCACCCTGGACCTGGACCGGCCCGTCGCCATCATGCTGGTCGCGATCATGATGTATTTCCGCGACAGCGACGATCCGCACACCATTATCGATAGCCTGCTCGAAGCGGTCCCGTCCGGCAGCTACCTCGCGATCACCCATCCCACCGCCGATTTCGACGCCCGCGCCATGGCGAGGGTGGTGGCCTCGGCCGAATCCGCCGGTATCACCTTCAATCCACGCAGCCGGGCCGACACCGAAAGCCTGTTCGCCGGAACGAAAATCGTCGAGCCCGGGGTAGTCCCCGTCGTCACCTGGCACCCGGAGTTGATCGGCGGCCGATCGGGTCGAGCACAAGCGATTCCAGCCGATCCGGAATCGGCGTGGTACTGGGCAGGCGTAGGGCGCAAGGCCTGATCACCGAGCGACGTTTGCGTTGGCGTCGGTCGGCAACTCCACCAGTGAGGTGATCGATCATGGTCAATGATCTGGAGAAGCGGTGGACGGCGGATGACCGGACCTTTCACCGGGTGGCGATCTATGTGGCGGCGGTGCTCGCAGTGGCCGCGCTCGTCTTCGTGATCACCGCGATATGGGCGGCCGAACGGAGGCCCTGTGCGGGCGCGGAGACAATGCTGTGTGATACCGCCGCGAAATCCGCGATCCTGGCCGGACCGACCCTGGTGCTGATGTTCGGCGGCATCGGCGCCTTCGTACAGACCTATCGCGAATGGCGGCGCGGCCGGAGCTGGCCGATCTGGCAGGGCGGCGGCTGGTTCCTGTTCACCATGATGATCGTCTATCTCGGCATCGGCGGCGGCAGCGTAGCGGGCTGAGCGCCTGGAGTGTGACATGAAGCACGCCACATTAGGTTGTGCACAATTTAATTGCCCACTATCGTAATCGGTGTGGCCGATCACCTCACCCTCGACGAGCAGTTGTGCTTCCGGCTGTATGCCGCGTCGCGGGCGATGACTTCGGTCTATCGCCCGAAGCTCGAACGCCTCGGGCTGACCTACCCGCAGTACCTGGTGATGCTGGCACTGTGGGAACGCGACGGTCGCAGCGTCGGCGACCTCTGCGAGGCACTGCTGCTCGACTCCGGAACGCTGTCACCGCTACTCAAGCGGTTGGAGGCGGCGGGCCTGGTTCAACGGCGCCGAGCCGCGGCCGACGAACGGCGCGTCGATATCCAACTCACCGAGCGCGGCTGCGAACTGCGGTCCGAAGCCCGTTGCCTGCCGATGGAAATGGGCGAGGCCAGCGGCCTGTCCCCCGATGAATTCACCGGCCTCCGCGAAACCCTTCGGCGACTTGCCGATTCGCTGATGTCCTACCCTCGATCGAAAGAGAGTCAGCCATGACCGCCCTCTACACCGCCGAAGCCCTCGCGACCGGCGACGGACGCAACGGCCACGCCCGCACCTCCGACGGTAAGATCGACGTCGCACTGAACACCCCCAAGGAAATGGGTGGCAGCGGCGTGGGCACCAACCCGGAGCAGCTCTTCGCGGCGGGCTACGCGGCCTGCTTCCATAGTGCGCTGCGGCTGGTCGGCAAGCGCGAAGGTGCGAATGTCGATGATTCCGCGGTCGGCGCGAAGGTCGGCATCGGCCCGAACGACGAAGGCGGCTTCGAACTGAACGTCATCCTCGAGATCTCGCTGCCGCACCTGTCGCCCGCCGAGGCGCAGACCATCGCCGACAAGGCGCATCAGGTGTGCCCGTACTCCAATGCGACCCGCGGCAATATCGACGTCCAGATCACCCTCGCCGACGACTGACGAAAGGAATCCACCATGCGTGCCGTAGTCATCGAAAACTTCGGCGAACCGAAGGATGTGCTCGCCACCGCACAGCAGCCGACGCCCGAACCAGGTGCCGGACAGGTGCGGATCGAGTTGATCCTCGCGCCCATTCACAACCACGACCTGGCGACCATTCGCGGGGTCTACGGCTACAAGCCATCACTGCCCGCTATTCCGGGCACCGAGGCCGTTGGCCGGATCGATGCACTGGGAGCGGATGTCACCGGACTGGAACTCGGTCAGCGCGTGAGCGTTTCCGGCATCCACCAGGTGTGGGCCGAGTATTTCCTGGCCAAGGCGACGCAGGTGGTTCCGCTGCCCGACAGCATTTCCGATGAGACGGCGGCTCAACTGCTGGCAATGCCGCTCAGCGCCCTGATGCTGTTGGAGGATCTGCGGGTTTCGCCGGGCGACTGGATTGCGATCAATGCCGCCAATGGCGCGGTCGGTCGCCTGGTGAACATGCTTGCGCGGGAACGCGGACTCAATGTGCTCAACCTTGTTCGCGGCCCGGCCTCCGTCAAAGCGTTGCGGGAGTTGGGTTTCGAACCGGTCTTCGATACCGAGTCCGAGGGTTGGCTCGACCAGGCCGTCGCGGCGACGGCGGGCGCGCCGATCGTGCGCGCGGTGGACCAGGTAGGTGGGCGGACGGCCGATGCGCTGCTTTCGCTACTCGGGCAAGACGGTGAGCTGATCTCGTTCGGTGCGCTGTCCGGTCAACCGCTGTCCATCAATCCGGGTCCGCTGATCTTCAAACAGGCTGTGGTCAAGGGCTTTTGGGGTTCCAAACGAGCCGAGCAGACCAGCGGTGCGGAGATGCGCCGCCTGATCAGCGAACTCGTGGGGATGGCGGCGACGGGTGCATTGCGCCTCGATGTCGAGGCCGTCTATCCGCTGGAGTCCGCCGCCGATGCCGCCGCCGCGAGCGAAACACCGGGGCGGTCAGCAAAGATCGCGCTGTCGCCGCAGCCGGTCTGATCCGATCCGGGTCCGCTACCCGACCCGCACCACGAGTTTGCCGAAGTTACGGCCCTCGAGCATGCCGATGAACGCGTCCGGTGCATGCTCGAGGCCTTCGACAACATCCTCGCGGTAGCGGACCCGACCCTCGGCGATCCACCCGGACATCTCGCGCAGGAAGTCCTTGTACATCTCCCGAACGAATTCGGTCTGGATGAATCCGCGCACCGTGAGACTCTTGGTCAGAATGCGACCGTAGAAGCCGGGCAGGCGATCTGGGCCCTGGGGCGTGCCGGTCGCGTTGTAATTCGCGATAAGACCGCAAACAGGCACGCGCCCATAGGTATTCAGCAACGGGTAGACCGCGTCTGCCACCGCACCGCCGACATTTTCGAAGTAGATATCGACGCCATCGGGCACCGCGGCGCGCAGTTGATCGACGAAATCCGGCGCGCGATGGTCGATTGCGGCATCGAAGCCCAATTCCGCACGCACATAGGCGCATTTCTCCGGGCCACCCGCGATCCCGATCGCTCGTACGCCCTTGATGCGTGCGATCTGACCGACCGCGGAACCCACGGGGCCACTGGCCGCAGCGACCACCAGGGTCTCCCCCGCCTCGGGCTGCCCGATCTTCAGTAGCCCGGAGTACGCCGTGAACCCCGGCATACCGAGCACACCGAGCGCGGTCGATATCGGCGCGTTGTCCGGATCCAGTTTGCGCAGCCCCGCCGCGGACGTGACCTGATGGGTCTGCCAGCCGGAATAGGCTTGCACCACATCACCTTTCGCGAGTGAAGGAGCGCGCGATTCGAGCACCTCGGCGACGGTGCCGCCGACCATCACATCGCCGATCTCGACCGGAGCCGCGTACGACTCGGCGGCACTCATCCGCCCACGCATATACGGATCGAGAGACAAATACAAGGTGCGCAGCAGCACCTCGCCCTCGCCGGGCTCGGGAAGTGTCGCGGTCTCGATGCGGAAATTCGCCGGGGTCGGTGCGCCCTCCGGCCGGGATGCCAGCACAATCCTCGTCGACTCGACCATATGGCTTACCCTATCGCTAGCCAGTCACCCAGGCACGGAATAGCTAGTTCGGCTAACGGATATCGCGCCGCCACCGATAGCGGACTGTCGACTCCCTGAGACAGTTCGCGGCTTCACCGAAGTTCGTATTCGACTACGACCTGCTCAGGAGTTAATTTGGCACCGCAATTTCGCATCGGAAGCCCCACACGGGCGGCAATCACATCGACCACCGCCGCAGTGGTGTTGCTGCTGAGCGTCGGCCTCGGCATCGCGACGGCACGCCCCGTCGGTCCGTTCGACGTCGGCGGAGCCATCGAGGTCGAATACGACCAGGTAGGCGGCCCCGGCGTACTCGGCGACCCGACCGGCCCCGAACTCGATGCCGCCAACGGCGGCCGGTACCAGACATTCGAGCGCAATGCCTCGATCTACTGGCATCCCGATACCGGCGCCAACCAGGTCGGCGGCCCGATCCGCGACAAGTGGCGTGACCTGGGCTGGGAGACCGGCGTGCTGCGCTACCCCGTCACCCGTCAGCTGTCCACGCCGTCGGGATCCGGCACCTACAACGTTTTCCAGGGCGGGTCCATCTACTGGTCCCTCGGCACCGCAGCGCACCAAATCGGCGGCGCGATCCGGGACAAGTGGGGGTCCTACGGCTGGGAGAGCGGCGCGCTCGGGTTCCCGCTCACCGACGAGGCGGCCGCGCGCGCCGACAACGGGCGCTACAACCTGTTCCCGGGCGGCGCGATCTATTGGTCCCCGCGTTACGGTGCGCATGTCGTCTGGGGCGCGATCCGCGATCTGTGGGTGTCCAACGGCGCGGAATCCGGGCGCTACGGGTTCCCGACGGGCGATGAATACGACTACGAAGGCGGGAAGGCGCAGGACTTCCAGGGTGGTCGGATCACCTGGCAGCCCTGATGCAAACAGACCCTAGTCTTCGCTGAGCGCCTGCGTCCGGGCGCTGAGCGAACGACCGAGCCCGGCCACCTCGGCATCCATCTCCGGCAGCCATATGGGAATGGTCTTGCCGTTCGCGCGCTCGGCGAACGGCGTTTGCAGCAGCGGCCGCAGCCAGCGGAGCGCCCCCACCCAGGCGGGCACGTTGATCCGCCTGGCGCGCCGCTCGATCCCCCGCTCGAACCTTGCGGCGCAGGTCTGCACCGAAGTCGTCTTACGGATCGGCCTCGGCAGTTCGGCGAGCGCTCGTGCCACCGCGGGCAGGTCGGCGAAACTTTCGCGCACGAGTGAGGTGTCGATCCACGACATGTGCGCGGACCCGACACCGACACCGCGGTGCGCGACCTCGAGCCGCAACGCGTTCGCGAAGTGCTCGACCCCGGCCTTGGCGGCGTCGTAGGCCGCCATCCCCGGCATCGCCAGATAGGCCGCGACGGAGGAAACGATCAGCACGTACCCCCGCCGCTCGATGACCGATGGCAAAGCGGCGCGAACGGTGTGGAAGCAACCGACGAGGTTGACCTCGATCACCCGCCGGAAGGCGGCGGGGTCGACCGCCAGGACCGACCCGTAGCTGGCGATACCTGCGTTCACCACGACGATGTCGATGCCGCCGAACCTCTCGATCCCCTGCGCGACCGCGATCTCCATCGCCGCGAAGTCACGCACATCGGCAGCGACCGCCACGACATACTCGTCGCCGCCGAGTTCGGCCGCGAGCTCCCGCAACGGGAGTGAGTCGACATCGATGAGCACGAGATGCGCGCCGCGCGTACGCAATCGACGAGCAACCTCGGCGCCTATGCCACGCGCACCGCCGGTGATGAGTACGACCTTGCCGGTGAAGGCGGCCATGGTCCTGAAGTCTAATCCGTCCGCTATCTGACAGCATCCACACCGCCGAATCGTCACGGGTTCGGCCGCATTCCGTTACCTGTACCTGTGACGGGCTATCGACAAGCGGCTGAGACGACCCGACTTTTCAGGCCCACCCTGGAGGATTGATGCCCAGGAACCAGTGATCGTCAGCGATCCGTGGTCGGTGCGTGGCCGCGCCGGTTTGTCACCGAGCCAGACCGCGGCGATGCGCAGTGCGCGTTGCAGGGTGCGGACGGCGGCGCCTGCCAGAGTGCGCCGCCTTGGCATCGAGGAACGAATTGATCCTGACCGCAAGGACTTTGCCCAGTCCTTCACCGCAAGTTTCGTTATGCTGACCGCAATACGGGGAACGCGCGGAGTCGTGTCGGACCGCGGGTCCCGTATCATCGGGATGCGCTTGTTCTAGGGGGTTTCATGCGATTCGATGTCAAGACATCGGTACGGGTACTAGCGGTGGTCTGCCTTGTGGCCCTGGCGGGTTGCTCGAACGACTACAACGACAAGCGGGGCAGAGGAGACGCCCCGGTGAAGGACGGCCAGGGCGACAATACACCCGCCGAGGTGTTCAATATGCCGGACGGTTTCGGCAATGTCGCCACCAAGTGCGTCGGCCACGGATATCGGGCATACGTCACCACGAACGCCACCGGACCGTCGAACATCAATATCGTTGCCGACGACACCTGCAAAACGAAACCATGAAGTACCTAGCAGTCACCGCCTGCCTGCTGCTGTTGGTCGCAGGCTGTTCCCGCCAGCACTACGAAGAGCGCGGCAAAGCCGATGCGCCGGTCAGCGGCCAGCACGGGGAGAACTCCGCCGCCGAGGTCTTCGATTTCCCAGATGGTTTCGGCAACCTGGCGACCAAATGTGTAGGCAAGGGCAAGCGCGGATACGCCACCACCCGCTGGATCTCCTCGGACGACAAGCACCCCGAAATCGTCCCGGCCAATGCGGTCCTCGTGGACGACCCGAACTGCAGCTAGCCACCGCCCCCGCACACCGAGAATCAGGCGTAAGAGGTGCCGGGCACCCTGTCCCCTGACCGGGCACCCCTTGCATGAGTTGCCCGGCCGCGAGACGTGGTGCCCAGTATCGCGAGGAGGTCGCGGTAGCGGCTGGCCGATTGGTAGCGGAATGATTCCGGGCGGGAATAGCTGTGGGCGGGATGCGTTGCTTGGGGGTGGTTAGTGGTGCGATGGAGAGGGGTCGGTCGGTGGCAATCGAGGCAGTGGAGTCGTCTGTCGGTCTGCGATCCGATCGGGGGGCAATCCTCGGTTCGCTGATGCTCGCTACGGGGCTGGTCGCGCTGGATTCGACCATTATCGCGACCGCGGTGCTGACCATCACCAACAGCCTCGGCGGGTTCTCGCAATTTCCGTGGCTGTTCTCGATTTACCTGCTGACACAGGCGGTTACGGTTCCGGTATACGGCAAGGTTGCCGATACGGTCGGGCGCAAACCGGTAATCCTGTTCGGCATTGCGGTTTTCGCGCTCGGGTCGCTGCTGTGCGGTGTGGCGACGAGCATGTTGGGGCTGATCATTTTCCGCGCGGTGCAGGGCATCGGCGCCGGCGCCATCATGCCGATGACTATGACCATCGCCGGAGATCTGTACACCCTGACCGAACGCGCCAAAGTGCAGGGCTATCTGGCCAGTGTGTGGGCCATCTCGGCGGTGGTGGGACCACTGCTGGGCGGGCTGTTCGCCGAATACGTCAGCTGGCGCTGGATCTTCCTCATCAATATCCCGCTGTCCGCCCTCGCCGGGTGGATGCTGGTGCGCAACTTCGAGGAGAGCGCGCAGCGGCGCGAACAGCGCGTCGACTATCTCGGTGCGGCGCTGCTCACCGTCGGCGCGGGGGCGCTGATTCTCGGATTGCTCGAGGGCGGACAGGCCTGGGCCTGGTCGTCGCCGATCGGCATCGGCATCTTCGTCGGCAGCGCGCTCGTGCTGGTGCTGTTCGGTCTGGTGGAGCGCCGGGCGGCGAATCCGATTCTGCCGCTGTGGGTTTTCACGCGACGGGTAATCATCGCGAGCAGTCTGGTTTCGGTACTGGTCGGCGCGATCCTGCTCGGCATGACCTCGTATGTGCCGACCTTCACCCAGGGTGTGCTCGGTACCGGGGCGCTGATCGCGGGTCTCACCGTCGGTGCGCTCACCCTCGGCTGGCCGCTGGCCGCCTCGCAGGCCGGAAAGGTCTACCTGCGCATCGGTTTTCGCGCGACCGCGCTGATCGGCAGCACCCTGGCCACGGTAGGTGCCGCGACCACCCTGCTGATCGATGAGAACTCCACGCTGATCCAGGTCGCAGCTTCGTGTTTCGTGATCGGCACCGGTATGGGCTTGGTCGCCACACCCACCCTGATCGCGGCCCAGACCACCGCGGAGTGGTCCGAGCGCGGCGTGGTCACCTCGGCGAATATGTTCGCCAGGTCATTGGGCAGTGCGGTCGGTGTCGCGATATTCGGCGCGATCGTGAACTCGCGCGTCGGCGACACCGACCATCCGGCTCCGGCACTGCTGTCCTCGGCGGTGCATCTGGTCTTCCTCGCGGTGGCCGCAATGGCCTTGGTCATGGTGACCGCATCCGCGATGATGCCGCGCCGAGGCGCGAACGCCGCCTGACGCCTTTCGCAGGCTAGGCATCCACCCAGAAGTCGCGGGCCAGGCCGCGGCGCAACTGCCACAGCCGGCCCTTGGCCGCGAAGTCGCGCAGTCCGTCGCCCTGATCCGCATCCGCGGCACGCCAATTGCCGTTGACCGCGGTGGTGATGCCGGCCGACAGCACCTCGAAGCCCTGGGCGGTATAGAGATCCGCTTCGACACCGCGGTTGATGATGAACTTCAGCTGCCGCAACATTTGCTGGTTCTTCGACCGCAGTACCTCGATGAGCGCGTCCACTTCCGGTTCGAGCCGGTCATCGGCGACCACGCGGTTCCAGAGGCCGAGTTCGCGGGCACGCGCGGCCGGATACAGGCCGCCGAGCATGTTCACCTCCTTGGCCAGCCGCCTACCGATCAAACGCGACAGCCGGGTGGTCCCACCCCAACCCGGGGTGATGCCGACATCGACCTCCGGCATGCCCCAGCGGGCGCGTTCGGTGGCGACGACGAAATCGCAGGCCATGGTGATCTCCAGACCACCCCCGACCGCATAGCCGTCGACCGCGGCGATCGTGATCTTGTCGAGTTCTTCGAGCGCGTTGGCCGTCGCCTGGTAGCGCCGGACCATCCGAATCGCGTCATCGATATCACCGGCACCGTCGAGCAGACCGGCGAATTCGACCAGATCGTCACCGGCACAGAAGGTTTCACCGGCACCCGTGATCACCAGGACCTTGATAGTCGTCGATTCCTGGACCATGGTGATCGCCTGGAAGAGTTCGGCGCTGAGCGCAATCGACAGCGCATTGCGGACCTCGGGCCGATTCAGCGTGATCCGTGCGATCGGTCCCTTTTCCTCGAAGTGCAGTAGTTCGAACATGAATCCTCCTCTGTCACCGAATATCGGCATTCGGTGTGGACAATTCAGTAGTAACCAGCAGAGACTGGTTACACAAGGAGACCACACACCCGAGGAGAAACCAGGTGCCCGCCAGTAACCAGCCCACTGCCGCACGGCCGCCGGACGGGATCGCCAGCGCGGCGCATGTGCTCGGCGACCGCTGGACCATGCTCATCATCCGCGAATGCTTCTACGGCATCCGCCGCTTCGGCGATATGGTGCGCAACCTCGGCATAGCCCGAAAAGTCCTGGCCGCGCGCCTGAAGGAACTCGTCGAACTCGGCCTGCTCGAACGGCGGCGGTACCGTCGCGATCCCGACTGGTACGAGTACGTCCTCACCCCGGCTGGCCGCGATCTGTACGGCGCGATCCTCGCCCTGTTGCACTGGGCCGATGTCCATCGACCCGCTTTCGGCGAACGTGTCCGCCTCCATCACATGCCCTGCGACCACGACACCCACGCGGTCGTGGTCTGCGCGGTATGCCGTCAGGAACTCGATCCGCGCGAGGTGGAGGCGCGGCTGCCCCACCCGACGACCACCGAGTAGACGCTATCGGCCACGTCGCTCCGCGATTTCGGCCAGCGCGCGGGTCCGCTGCTCGGCGGGTAATTGTTCGGCGGCGACGCGGACCACGTCGACCGCGGCTTCGGAGAGGGCGTCCAGTATGCCGCGATACTCCGACCAGAGGTCATTTTCGGCTGTGGCACACAGCATTTCGGTGAGCTTGTCGGGGGAGACCAGGTTGACGAAGCGTGCCAGCTGCGTGGCGTCGTCGACAAGGCAGGCCGAGCGGACGAGCGCGATGCCATCGAGCGCGGATTCGGTGGCGCGGGCCACAATATCGGAGATCGAGGCAACCAGATCGCCCAGGGTGATCCAATCTTCGCGGGCCGCGAGCTCTTTGCCGATCGCGACAACGGTCGCCTCGGGCAGGCCACCGTTTATGGCCGCGGAATGACGGGGATCGAGCCGCGCGGCGATATCGGCGAGGAAGTCGACCGGCAGGCGCTTGGCGACATCCACCGCGTGCGACGGGTCGAGCACGCCCGACATTCGAGCCGCGAGTAGGGCACCGCGACTGCGCGCCACCATTTTCGCGGTAATCGGCGTCGGAATAACCTTGGACGCCTGGGCAACCCGCCGCAACCCAGGCTCCTGCCCGGCCACGAACAGATCCGTGACCTGGCGCCGGAATGCCTGCAGATCCGCGTCGGACACGTCGCCGAGATAATCGAGCTCTTCAACCGGAACACCCAGTGTCCGTGCGAGTTTCAGTAACTGCGCCGTCGGTGCCGTCACAGTCCGGCCGCCTTCTTGACCGGGCCGCGGAGCAAGCGCGGCAGGAAGTCGAGCATGCCGAAGGCGGCCTCCCTGAGCTCGCCCCCCTGCCGCCATCGGGCATCCTCGATCACCTGGGCGAGTTCGGCTTGGTGCTCTGGGCTCAGCGCGGCAATGCCCGGGGGTAGATCATCGGGTATCAGCTCCGCCAGCGTGTGCTCTGCCATAGTTGCCTCCGTCGGGCACATCGGGTTCGCTCATGATCAACAGTGGGGTGATTTGCGGCTGGATGCAAGAACCAGCGCTGTCCGGGGGTCATTGACGCCGGTCGCGCGCCGGTCCTACCGTCGGAGCATACGACCGAGTCGATCGGTCACGGGTGGATCGGTGGTCGCCATGGGTGTCGAGCGCACGGTGGATATCGCGGTGATCGGCGGCGGACTGGCCGGATTGACGGCGGCTCGCCAGTTGCGCCGCGACGGATTCGATGCGGTGGTCGTCGAGGCACGGGATCGGGTGGGTGGTCGCACATTGAACCACCCGATCGGGCAGGACAAGATCGTCGAGGTCGGTGGGCAGTGGGTCGGTCCCGGTCAGGACCGGGTGCTGGCGCTGATCGACGAATTGGGACTGGAGACGTTTCCCACCTATACCGCCGGTCGGCATCTGTTCGAACATCGCGGGAGGCTGCGGCGCTATCGCGGTCGGATTCCGTTGATCGCCTCCCCCGCCCTGCTGGATGCCTATATCGGTCTACAGCGGTTGGATCGGATGTGTCGTCTGGTCCCGGCGAACACACCGTGGTCGGCGGCGCGGGCACGGCAGTGGGATAGCGAGACCGTCGAATCGTGGATGCGACGTAACCTGCATTCGGATATCGCGCGCCGCGCCATCACCATGGTCTGCAAGGCGGTGTGGGCCGCCGATCCCGCCGATGTGTCGCTGCTGCATCTGCTCGCGTATCTCAATGCCGGTGGCGGGGTGGATGCGATGATCGAAACCGACGGTGGCGCACAGCAAACCCGGATCATGGGCGGTTCGCAGCGGATCGCGCTGGCGCTGGCGGAGCAGTTGGGCGAACATGTGCTGCTGGATACGCCGGTGCGCAAGATCGAGCACACCAACGGGTCCGTCGTCGTGTACGGCGACGACATACGGATCCTGGCCCGCCGAGTGATCGTGGCAATGAGTCCGGCACTGGCTGGTCGGCTGGTGTACTCCCCCGCACTGCCCGCCGATCGCGACCAGCTCACTCAGCGCATGCCCAACGGCTCGGTCATCAAGACCATGGCCGTCTACGACACCCCCTTCTGGCGTGCCGACGGGCTGTCCGGACAGGTGACCGCCGCCACCGGACCGGTGAAGGTCACCTTCGACAATTCCCCGCCGGACGGGGATCCCGGTGTGCTGCTCGCCTTCCTGGAGGGCGGCGATGCGCGGCGTCTGGGCCGCTACCCACTCGAGGAACGCCGCGATATCGTGATCTCCAGCCTCACCAGATTTTTCGGCCCGGCGGCAGCCACCCCCATGGACTACATCGAGAAGGACTGGTCCGCCGACGAGTGGACGCGCGGCTGCTACGGAGCCTTCATGCCGCCCAATACCTGGACCGAATACGGGCCGGCCCTACGCGCCCCGATCGGCCGAATCCATTGGGCCGGAACCGAAACCGCGACCATCTGGATGGGCTATATGGACGGTGCCATTCGTTCGGGTGAACGCGCCGCTGCGGAGATCACGGCTTTGGTCGGGACAGCCCGAAGGCCGCCGGCAGTCATTTGAGTCTTGCGGTCCTGCCTTACCCCTCAGCCGAGCGGCTGAACTCGGCGCACCACCGTTGTGTCTCGCAATTCGCCTCGATATTCACGGTCCGAAATTCCTCGGCCGCGAACGCATTGAGCTGCGACCGGGTGAGTGGCCACGGTGGTCCGCTGACCTGCTCCCCCTCGGCTCGAATTCCGGCGATAACGATCAGCTGACCACCGGGCGCCACGGCCCGTCGGATATTGGTGATCGCGGTGTCACGCACCGACTCCGGCATCGACTGCACCGTAATCGACTCGACGACGAGATCGAACGCATCCCGCCACGCAGCGGGCGGATCCAACAGGTCGGCCACCACATATTCCACGGCCGATGCCGGAAACCGTTGGCGGACTTCGGTAATCGCGGTCGACGAAATATCGAAGGCGGTAGTCGCGAAGCCGAGCCGCGCGATGTATTCCGCATCCTGCCCGTATCCGCAGCCGATCACCAATGCCCGCCGCCCGGCACCGTTCGACGCGCGCCTCTCGGCCCATTCGACCAGCATCGGATTGGGCTGGTCGCGATCCCACGGCACAATCGCCGCCCCGGCGGCCGCCGCCGCATACAGCCGCTCGAACCACCCGGTCGGATCGTCCTGTGCGAGCGACTCCGCGGCCAACCTGCTGGCGTCGGCGTCTCGATTCACCGCCATCCAGCCAGTCTCGCACGCGGAGTCGACCGCTCGACGATGCTTGATGCGCCGGACGCCACGCCCACCGACATCAGAACCGGCCGCGCCGGAAGGCTTCGGCGACCTCGGCGCGCTCGGCGCGGATCCGACTGCGCCGGGTCGCCATGGTCTCGGCGATCGAGGTTCCGGCGACGAGTGCCCGGTACAGGGCGACGGCGTCTTCGATCGCATCGCGGGCGCCGACACCCGCGGCGGGGGTGATGGCGTGATCGGCGTCGCCACAAAGGATTACATCGTCTCGAGGTGGGCGCGGATGCGTCAGCGGCACATCGCGGGCATTGCTGACGTGCACCGTATCGGTGATCGCGAGCAGCGAGTCGATCAGTCCCGGAATGGCGGGCAATGCGGCGTGGATCTGCTCCGCCCAGGCCGCGACCGGGTGGAAACCGCTGTCCGCCATCGGGATCGGCAGACGACGGATGCTGGCGAACCAGACCGCCGCCTGGTCGTTCCACAGGTGCCCGAAGGCGTCGGTCGGCCGGGCATTTCCGGTGCGATGGAAGTGCAGTACCGATTCTTCGGTCGGCAGCGTGATCGGGGCAGTGGTGACCCCGTAGATGACGACCTGACCCGCATAGACGGCGGGGCGGTCGGGCTCGAGGCGGGCGCGCACGAGCGAGTCGATACCGTCCGCTGCGATGACCGGCCCGTCCGATGCCACCGATTCACTTGTCAGCGACAGGGTTCCGCTTTCGAGGTCCAGATCGGTCACCGGACGGTCGTAGTGGAACTCGGCGGCCGTGGCGTGGGCGAAGTCGGTGAGCACTCGTAGTAGATCCGGGCGGAAGTAAAGCCGCCGATCGGCACCGGGCTGGGCGCGATACCCGGCGAGGTCGTGCAAACCGACTGCGCGCACCTATGAGGCGGCATCCAGGTCCGCGCGATCCAACCCGAGCTCACCCAGTGCCGCATGCGCCCGGCCGTCGAGGGTGAGAAACGCACTGCCGTCGACCACGGACCGCCGCTCGTCGAGCACGGTACCCGCGATACCGCCGCCGATGATCGTGACCATGTGACTCCTCAGTCCGGCACGGACCATCCGGCCACCGGTTCGGTGACCGCGCCGCCCTTGCCGAGCTTGGTCATCGCCAGATAGCCGCCGCCGACCAGTACACCCCAGACCACTCCGACAATAATCGCCGTGCGCCCGCTATCGGTCCAGAACAGCAGGACGACAACCAGACCCAGGAAGGCCAGCGCCAACCAGGTGGTGATCGGAGCACCGGGCAGGCGGTAGTCGCTGGCGGGCAGTTCGCCACGGCCGACCTTGGCACGGTAGATCAGATGGCACACCAGGATTACGCCCCAGACGAAGATGATGCCGATGGTGCTGACCGAGGTGATGTAGTTGAACGCCTTGTCCGGCGAGATCACATTCACGATCACACCGATGACCATCGCCGCCGCCGAAGCGGTGATGCCGACATACGGGACCGCGCGCGAACTGAGCTTGTTCAGCCCGGCGGGCGCCTCCCCGTGCAGCGACAGGGTGCGCAGCATGCGGCCGGTGGAGTAGATACCCGAATTGCACGACGACAGCGCGGCGGTGAGCAGTACGAAGTTGATGATGCCCGCGGCGCCGGGAATGCCGATCTGCTGGAACACCTCGACGAACGGGCTCTTGCCCGCGTGGAAGGTGCGCCAGCCGGCCACCGACATGATCACCACGAGCGCGCCGACGTAGAACAGGCCGATGCGGAACGGCAGCGTGTTGATCGCCTTGCGCAGCGTCTTGCGCGGGTCCCGAGCCTCGCCCGCGGTCACGCCGACCAGTTCGACGCCGACGTAGGCGAACAGCACGATCTGCAGCACCAGTAGCGACTGTCCGAACCCGTTCGGGAATACACCGCCATCGGCCCACAGGTTGGTGACCGTCGGATCGGCGGCATGGCCGAACCCGATCGTCAGCACCCCGATGCCGATGAGGATCATCGCGATGATCGCGGTGACCTTGATGGTGGAGAACCAGAACTCGCCCTCACCGAACAGCCGCACCGAGATCAGGTTGGCGCAGAACATCACCGCCAGAACCACCAGCGCGGTCAGCCATGGTGCGATATCGAACCAGTACTGCACATACTTCCCGGCGACCGTGATCTCGGCCATGCAAGTCGCCACCCACACCGCCCAGTAGGACCAGCCGGTGACGAATCCCGCGAAGCGCCCGAGGAATTCGTGCGCGTATTCGGCGAAGCTGCCCGAGATCGGCCGATAGGTCAGCAACTCTCCGAGTGCCCGCATGATCACGAAGATCGCCAGACCCGCCGCGAGATAGGCCAGGATCAGCCCGGGGCCAGCCTGCTCGATCGCGCCGCCCGCACCATAGAACAGGCCCGTGCCGATCGCACCACCGATCGCGATCATCTGAATGGTCCGCGGACTCAACCCTCGGGCGTACCCCTCTTCACCGGATACGGTCGGGTCGGTGGGCGCCACATCAGCTTGTAGCTGACGGTCAGAGGCTGTCATGGGTGGTGCAGTCCTTCCCCTGGAGCTCGAGAGCGATCAGCCCGCCAGGCTACCGGCCGTACCACCGGCCCGCCGCTCGGCCCGAACTCCACCGCGATCAGCGCAAGCGGAACCCGTGATTCGCCAGGGACTCGCGGAGCCGGTGGCGGCCGTTGAGGCTGGTCGCGGAGGCCAGACGGGCCAGGACGCGTTCGGTCCAGGAGTGGGCGAGTTGCTGTTCGGCGTAGAACGCGGCGATGCGGACTTCATAATCCGCGACATGGGGGCGTTGGGTGGGCAGGTCGTAGGTTTCGTGGTGTAGGACGGCCGGTTGCGGGAGGCGCGGTTTGACGCGGGCGTCCTCGCTGGGATCCGGGTGTCCGACTACGAGACCGAAGACCGCGAAGACCTGTTCGGGCAGTCGCAGTTCCGCCGCGACCTGTTCTGGATTGTTGCGGATCGCGCCGACGTAGACGGTGCCGAGGCCGAGGGATTCCGCGGCGACGACGGCATTCTGCGCGGCCAGGGCGGCGTCGATAAAGCCGACGTAGCTCGATTCGAGATAGTCGGCACCGGCCAGGGGCGCGTCGTGGTCATCGGCCAGTTGACGCAGCCGGGCGAAATCGGCGGTGAACACCAGCAGCACCGGGGCCTGTTCGACATGTGCTTGCCCGCCCGCCAGCGCGGCGAGGCGCGCCTTGCGCGCCGGATCTCGGACCGCGATGACGCTCCACACCTGCAGATTGGAGGAGGTCGGCGCGGACTGGGCCGCCGAGATGAGCAGGCGCAGGGTGTCGTCGGAGACCGGACCGGCGAGGTAGCGGCGCACCGAGCGGTGCTCGTGCAGCACCTGCAGCACCGGATTCCACTCGGCGGGCTCGGTCGGGTTCGGATCCCGATAGCGCTGCTGGATGGCGTTGGCGGCGCTCGGCACAGTCTGCGTCATGCCGATCATCCTGTGGCATGGACGGCGCGCCCGTCTGCGGTAACCCTCACCATGAACAGAACCGGGTACGGTTGGTAAGGCAAGCCTAATTAGAAACTAGTGGAGGTTACCTTGGCACGACCCCGCACCACCCTGACGGTGCAGCGCACCGAGCGGTTGACCCCGCATCTGATCCGGGTACATTTCGGCGGGCCGGGATTCGCCGCGTTTCGGCCGAGCGAGTTCACCGACTCGTATGTGAAGTTCATTTTCCCACGCGACGGGATCGATGTGCTGCGCACCTACACGGTGCGGTCGATCGATCCGGATGCCGGTGAGCTGGCCGTGGACTTCGTCTACCACGGCGATGAGGGCATTGCCGGGCCGTGGGCGGCCTCGGTGCGACCGGGCGAAACCATCGACTGCTTCGGGCCGGGCGGAGCCTACGCCCCGCGCGCCGACGCCGACTGGCATCTGCTGGCCGGTGACGAGGCGGCACTGCCCGCGATCGCGGCCGCGCTGGAGGGGATGCCCGCCGATGCGATCGGACAGGCCTTCGTCGAGGTCGCCGGACCGGATGACGAACTGAAGTTGGACAAGCCGACCGGCATCGAGCTGACCTGGCTGTATCGCGGCGCCCGCGAGCCGGGCGATGTGCTGGCCGAAGCCGTGCGCGCGGCGACATGGCGCGACGGCCGGGTTCAAGTCTTCATCCATGGCGAGGCCCGCGCCGTCATGCAGGATCTGCGCCGCTACGTTCGCCGCGAGCGTGGCGTCTCCGCCGAGTGGGCGGCCTCGATCTCGGGCTATTGGCGCCGCGGTCGCACCGAGGAGGGCTTCCGCGAGTGGAAGGCGGAATTCAAAGCCCAGGACACCGCGGATGTGCCGAACGGGTGAACGGCCGAAATCCCATGGCAGCCGGATGTTCGCCGGTCGCCATGGGATTTCGTGGTGTCGCTACTGCTGATTCGCGCGCAGCGCCTCCTGCACGAACTTGGTCGTGTAGGTCTTCGACAGATCAATGCGGTCCCGGACAGGTGCCACATTCTTGGAGTACTTGCCGAGCACGTTCAGCACATTCTCGGCGCCTTCGGATTTCATCAGGCCGGTGCCGTTGAACATGCCGATCGAGTCGCGGATGGACTGGACGTAGAGATCGCGGCCCGCGCTCGCGTATTGCGCGGGCATCTTGTCGGCGATCTCGTCGGCGGTGTGCGTCTTGATCCACTGCAGCGTCTGCACGAAGGCGGTCGCGATCTTCTGCACGATGTCCGGATGCGCGTCGACGGTGTCGCAGCGCATGTACAGCGACGACGCCGGATACAGCCCGCCCAATGCCGCGCGGGTGCCTTCCTCGGTGCGCATATCCACCAGAATCTTCGCCTCACCGGAGTTCACCATGGTGGCGACCGTCGGGTCGGTGGTCATACCCGCATCGATGCCGTTGTGGTTCATTCCGGCGATAAAGGTCTGTCCCGCACCGACTTTCACGCGAGTGTAGTCGGCGGTGGTCATACCGACCTGCCCGGTGAGCGCCTGGGTGAGAAAGTCGGTCGAGGAGCCGAGCGAGGTCACACCGAGATTCTTGCCGCGCAGATCCGCCAGCGATTTGATACTCGCCGCATCCGCCTTGGAGACGAGCTCGACTTCACCCGGCACATCGGCGAATTGGACCACCGAGGTCAGGCACTGTTCCTTGGCCTGCAGGTCGATGGTGTGATCGTAGAAGCCGACCACGGCCTGCACATCGCCGGTCAGCAGCGCGGTTTCGGCACTCGCGCCGGACTGCTCACCGAGCAATTTGACGTCGATATCGTTCTTTTCGAAGTAGCCGAGCCGCTCGGCGAGCATAGCGGGCAGGTAGATCACCTTCTCCAGTCCGCCGACCATAATGGTGATCTGGGGCCGACCGTTGGCCATCGGAATGGTTCGGGAGTCCCGGCAACCGGTCGCCAGCAGCAGTGCCGCGATGACTCCGACAATGACCGTCAGATGTTTGACGTATCGCATGATCAGATCCCGTGGCTCGCGGCCGCCTGCGACGGACGCCATTTCAGCAATCGGCCCTCGGCGGCACTGATCGCCCATTCGGCGAGCAGCGCGATGACGGTAATGATGATCATGCCCGCGTAGATTCCTGCCGAATCGAAAGTACCCTGGGCATTGCTGATCAGCAGACCCAAACCCTTACTCGCACCGGCATATTCACCGACCACCGCGCCGATCAGCGCGAAACCGAAGGCGGTGTGCAGGCTGGACAGAATCCAGGTGGTCGCGCTGGGCAGCACGATCGAGCTCAGCACCTGACGCTTGCTGGCACCGAGAATGCGGGCGTTGTTGATGACATTGCCGTCGACCTCACGCGCACCGGTGAAGGCATTGAAGAAGACGGCGAAGAACACCAGCACCACGACCGTCGCGACCTTCGAGCTGAGCCCGAGACCGAACCAGATGATGAACAGCGACGCCAGCACGATACGAGGCACAGCGTTGAGCGCCTTGATGAACGGCGCGAGCACCTCGGCCCAGTACCGGCTGCGGCCGAGCAGCGTGCCGAGTACGACACCTGCCACCGCGCCGATGACGAAACCGAGCACCGCCTCCTGCACGGTGGTGTACATCTGCAGCCAGATCGAGCCGAATTGTGTCCCCTCGGTGAACCATTCGACCAGGCGGTCCCAGATCAACGAAGGCTTGGAGTAGAAGAACGGGTCGATCCACACCGTGGCGGTGAGTTCCCACGCGCCCAGCCACACCGCGATCAGGGCGATCCGCAGGCCCCAGGTGCGCAGCCGGTTGCGCCGGAGGTTGGTCCGCACGCGCGCGAGAATCTGTTCCTCGGTTTCGACTTCGACCTCGGGCGCGGACTTCGCCACGTCTTCGAGCACGTTATGCGACACGGGAGGCTCCCTTGCCTCGGGCTGCCTCGACCTGATCGCGCAGCGTTTCCCAAATTTCCTTGTAGATATCCCGGAACTCGTTGGTGAGCCGGACCTCCTCGACATTGCGCGGACGTTCCAACGAGACCGGGAAGTTGCCGCAGACCGTGGCCGGGCTGGCGGTCATCACGACGACCCGGTCGGCGAGTACGATCGCCTCTTCCAGATCGTGGGTCACGAAGATGACGGCCGCGCCGGTACCCGCCCATACGCGCAGCAGTTCGTCTTGCATCAACTGCCTGGTCTGCACGTCCAGCGCGCTGAACGGCTCGTCCATGAGCAGGATTTCGGGATCGTTGACCAGGGTCTGCGCCAGCGCGACGCGCTTGCGCATGCCGCCGGAGAGCTGATGCGGGTAGTAGCTCTCGAATCCGGCGAGACCGACCTTGCGCACCCAGCCGCGGGCCTGTTCACGCGATTCGGCCTTGGACTTGCCGCGCAGGCGCGGGCCGAGGGCGACGTTATCGATCACGCTCTTCCACGGCAGCACCGCGTCCTGCTGGAACATGTAGCCGATGCCGTCGGGGATGCCGTGGACATCCTTGCCGCGCACCAGCGTCCGCCCGGCCGAGGCCGGCTCCAGCCCGGAGACCAACGACAGCGTGGTCGACTTGCCGCAACCCGTCGGGCCCACGACCGCGACGAATTCGCCGGGTTGTACCGCGAGGTCGAGATTGCGGACGGCAGTGTGGATTCCGCCGCCGGTGCCGGGGAAGCGCTTCGTCGCGCTCCGCAGCTCGATGAGTGGTTCGGTCATTTTTTCTTGCTCCTAGCGGATCAGGTAGAGCGAACCTACGTGGGCCGGGTCACACTTCGAGGCTTGTGCGCACAACCGGCGCAAACGACCGATTCGAAGGTTGTGCGCATTCTGCTCACGCCCCGTGTGCGTGGTTTATGCTGCGGAAATGGCCAACGACGGCAGAGCACGACGGAGCGCCACCGGACACTTCCGGTTGCGCACCCAGGTGCTGCTGCTGCAGATCGTGATCGTCACAGTGACCCTCGCCGCCGCGTTCGCGGTCTTCGGCTATGTCAGCGAGCAACGGCTCAACGATCAGTACGGACAGCGCGCGCTGGCCATCGCACGCAGCATCGCGGCCGAACCGGTGGTGCGCACGGAGGTCGCCCGGTACGCGCCCGGGACGGTGACGCCCGAGCTGCGGCCGGAGCTCACCGCGGGGCCGCTGGAGCGGATCGCGATCGATACGACACAGCGCACCGGCGCACTGTTCGTGGTCATCACCGACGATGCCGGAATCCGGTTGGCGCATCCGGACAAGGCGCGACTGACCGAACATGTGAGTACCGATCCGTCGGAGGCGCTGGCGGGCCGGGAGGTGATCGTCAAGGAGCGCGGCACGCTCGGCTCGTCGGTGCGCGCGAAAGTACCTGTGGTGGAACTCGATTCGACTCGGGTTGTCGGTGCGGTGAGCGTCGGCATCTCGACCACGGCGATTCGCGGGCAATTGCTCTCCGATCTGCGCACCGCGGCGCTGTTGATCGCGGCGGCACTATTGATCGGCATCGCGGGATCGGCATTTCTGGCGCGCCGGTGGCGCGGGTTGACGCTCGGACTCGAACCCGCCGAACTGGCCGAACTCGTCCAAGGTCAGGCGGCAGTGCTGCACGGCATCGGTCGCGGTGTGCTCGCCGTCGATTCCGCCTGGCGCACCACGTTTGTCAATGACGAGGCGCGGCGGCTGCTCGGCATCAGCGCCGATATCGGCAGGCCGGTCGACGAGATCGGTTTGACGCCACGGGTGCTGGAGGTTTTCCGAGCCCTCGACGAACAACCGACACCTGCCACCATCGGCTCACATATCGTGGTGGTCGCTGCCCGACCGGTCACCCGTGAGGGGCGCGATCTGGGTGCGGTACTCACCGTGCGCGATCGCACCGATGTCGAGGCACTGACTCGCCAACTCGACGCCGTGCAGTCGATGAGCACGGTGCTGCGCGCCCAGCGCCACGAGTTCTCCAACAAAATGCACCTGCTCAGCGGCCTGCTGCACAGTGGGCGCACCGGGGAGGCGTCACATGTCATCGATGAACTGATCGGTGCGGGCCCGCTGGGTGCGGCGACGCCCGGCATCGATGCGATCCACGACGCGTATCTACAGGCCTTCCTCGCGGCCAAAGCGGCGCATTCGCGCGAGAGCGGCGTCGAACTCGTCCTCGGACCGAATACCTGGGTAGACGGCAATCTCGCCGAACCCGTCGATGTGACCACGGTTCTCGGCAATCTGCTCGACAACGCGATCGAGGCCGCACGCATCGCCGACAACCCGACCAAGCAGGTGGAAGTCGAACTGGTGCAGGAGGATTCGACACTGCACATCGCGGTAGCGGACAGCGGTGACGGTGTCGCGCCCGAAATGATCGACACCCTGTTCACCGAGGGCACCTCCACCCGTGCGGATCGCGGCGTACCGGGCGGGCGCGGTGTCGGCCTCGCGCTGATCCGCCAGATCGCCCGCGCACACGGCGGCGATGTCCGACTCGCCAGTGCGCGCGGTGGTGCGCCACCGCTCACCGGAGCCGAATTCATCGCCCGAATCCCCGGAGTACTCGTAGACAGCGAAATGCCATGGCCGCAACAGATCTGACCGTGCTGGTGGTGGACGACGACTTCCGCGTGGCCAATCTGCACGCCGGAATCGTCGAATCCATCGCGGGTTTCACCATCGCGGGTACCGCGAACACCCTGGTCCGCGCGCGCGAACTCAACGCCGCCCATGCGGTCGACCTGGCGCTGGTCGATGTCTACCTGCCCGACGGCTCGGGCATCGATCTCATACGCGAACTACATTGCGACGCGATGGTATTGACGGCGGCCACCGAAAGCGCCACCGTTCGTGCCGCATTGGCCGCGGGCGCACTCGCCTATTTGGTGAAACCGTTCCCGCACACCATGCTCGCGGCCCGTCTGGCCGGATACGCCCGCTATCGCCGCACCCTCGCCGCACCGCAGATCGATAACGCGGGCATCGAAGCCGCACTCCACGCGCTGCGTCCGACCTCGACACCCGCTGCGGCCACCGTCATCGCCTCCCCCACCAAAGACCTTGTCCTGCACACCATCCTCGAGGCCGTCGCACCCCTGTCCGCCGCCGAGGTGGCCACCGCCATCGGCATCTCCCGCGCCACCGCCCAGCGCTATCTCGCCACCCTGGTCGCGGCGGGCACCATCCAGATGCGCCTGCGCTACGGCACCACCGGCCGCCCCGAACAGGAGTACACCGCCATTCCGCGCCGCTGAATACCCCCTGTCGATCTCGACCGAAATCGGAGACACTAGCATTAGGCGTGCCTAACCTTAACCAGGTTGGGTGAGTTGTGTGAGTGAGGATCGACAATGCAGGGCCGTGATGTGGGGTGGGGCCGATGACGGCGCTGACGAGTGGGTCGCGAACCCGGCGTGGTTTCGCGATCCGGACCGTGACCACGTGCGCCGCGCTCGCGACGGCGATCTGGTTGTCGACCCAGTTGCACTGCACACCGGCGCTGCAACATGCGGCCTTGCTCATCCACCTGGCCTCACTCGTCCTTGGCTTCGGCGCGGTGCTGGCGGTGGATTATTTCGCCATCGCCTGGGTCCTGCGCCGCACTCCCCTGCGCGAGATGCTGACCGTCGCAGAGCGCCTCCAACTGCCCATCTGGCTGGGCGTCATCGGTCTGGTCGCCAGCGGTGTACTGCTCGAACCGAATATCGCCGACCACACCACCCAGACAAAGATGGTCCTGGTCGTTGCCCTGACTCTGAACGGCCTTCAGGCATCGGCGTTCACCGACCGCGTCTCGGCCCGCGGCGGTGTACTCGACCGTGCTCTGATCGTCCGAGGCGCACTCACATTGCTGATCTCCCAAGCCTGCTGGTGGGGCGCTCTCTGGATCGGCTTCTGGAACACCACCAGCCGCGCGTGATCCTCAGTTGGCACCGCTGAGCGCCACGCTCGCACCAACGCCGATGATCATCAATCCGCCGGTGGTGCCGACGGATTCGAGGCGACGCGGTGAGCGGACGAACCAGGCGCGCGCGGTACCCGCGATCATGGCCCAGGTTCCGTCGGAGAGTATTTGGATGCCGAGCCCGACCGCCCCGAGCGTCAGCAACTGTAGTGGCAGGGCACCGGCCGATGGCTCGGTGAACTGCGGTAGGACGGCGGCGAAGAACACGATGGTCTTCGGATTCGTCGCACCGACCAGCACACCTTGCCGGAACATACGCCGCGGATTCGCATCCGGAGCCTGCGAACGCAGCGCGCCCGCGAGACTCTTGCGCTCGCGAATCGCCATGACACCCAGGTAGATCAGATAACCCGCGCCCACCACCTTGACGATGGTCAGCAGCGCGGCCGACGCCGCCAGCACCACACCCAACCCCAGTGCGACGGCCATCAGCGGAACCGCCGACCCCGCCGTCGCCCCCAACACCGAAAGCAATGCCGTGCGACGCCCGTGCGCCAAGGCCCGCCCGATCGCGAAAAGGACATTCGGGCCGGGAATCACGATGATGATCAGCGCCGCCACGGCGAAGGCGGCCAGATGGGAGACAGGCACCATCCATCGGACCTTACCGCTCCGATGCGGCCGTGCGCATGCCCATATTCGCGGACAGCAGCCCAGTCCTGCGCGCCGACCGGCATCCGGTGCGATATTATCGCCCGCGCCGCCACCACCCATTGCGGTTCACCGCTTCGATCCAGTCGTTGTCGGCGACGCCGATCACGGCGGCATCCTGCGGCGATATCCAGATGACCTGTCCGCGACACGATAGCGAGAGCATGAACAGGTTGTCCTGGCATTCGGAGTGGATAGACCACTTGTTGTGCGGGGTCAGGTAGCGCACGGTCACCTCTTGTGCACCGTCCGGTGCCAGCGACGGTTCGCCGAAGAGTCGGTGCATATCCAACGGCGGCCGGTATACCGGCAGTGCCTCGCCGAATTCGTGCATCCAGTCGTGGTCGATTCATCCGCGAATTTCGCCTTCTCGGCGTAGTCGGGCGCGACCACCACCACCTTCTGTCCACGATAGCGTGCCCCGGCCATCCTGTGCGCGTCGGGAATACGGGTAATCGGTACATTGGAGCCCCACATGATGAGATATGCGGCATCCCAACAGTCCCCTGATTCGGGTACATCGGTCCGATCGCCGAAGACCTGCGGCGACGCGATCGGTAAATCGGCATACCAGTCACAGAACCAGAACATCGGCGCACCGATCAGTCCCATGAAGCGCGCGCCCACCGCATGCGAAACCATCGACATCGCCGGAATCGGCGAGTAACCCGCGATGCGGTCCGGTTCATACGTTTTGATGGTGTGCACGTGGGCGGCGGCGATGATTTCGACGAACTCATCCCAATCAGCACGGACCAGACCATCTTTGCCCCAAGCTTGCTGATATTCCCGACGCAGTATCGGATCAGTTTGTATTTCGGCCCATGCGATGACCGGATCGCCGGTGCGACGCTTAGCTTCCCGATACATTCGCAACAGCACGCCGCGAATAGGGATAGCGGATCCGAGTCGGCGAATAGGTGTACCAGGAGAATGCGGCACCGCGTGCGCAACCGCGCGGCTCGCATTCAGTCCGGTCCGCGTCGACCGATGGATGGTCGGTCGCCCGCGTCTCCCAGGTGATGACCCCGTCCTTGACATAGACCTTCCAGCGACAGGGCCTCGTGCAGTTCACTCCGCATGTCGGGTACGCGACCTCGTTGCGGTTCCAGCGGTCGCGGTTGAAGGTGTCACCGTCATGGCCGCCGATGTATTGCCGGGTGGGCAAGTCGGGCGATAGCCGCTCGCGATGGAAGAATTTGCCGGTCCGCAATAGCAGCGCTTCCGGTTCGGTCATAGATCCTGCCACCTGCCTTCGGACGGTGTGCACGACTATCCAGCTCCATCAAAACCCAATTGCGCCGCATTCCGCGGCCGCCTCGCCGAAATCGCTTGCCGTCGAGTTGCTTGACCATGATCGCTACTCGAGATGAAATATCCGGATGGCACAGCGATGGCGGCAAGAGCTACCGCCGGTGGCGGGGTCATTTGTCATGGCGACCGGAATCGTGTCGGTAGGTCTGTATCGCACCGGATTCGAGATCGTCTCCTGGCTGATATTCGCGCTCGCGACGGCGGTCTGGCTGCTACTCGCGATAGACTTCGGAACGCGGCTGCTATGGCATCGTTCGCAATGGGAGGGCGAGGCCGATACCTCGCCCGCATTGACCGGGGTCGCGGCGACGACGGTGCTCGGCACGCGATTGTCGCTGTCGGGCTGGCAAATAGCGGCTTGCACATTACTGGCACTGGCCGCGGCGGTATGGCCCGGATTATTGCTCGCGGTGCTGCGGCATCGGAATCAGCGGATGCCGGGCGCAGCATTCCTGGTTTGTGTTTCTACGCAGGGTCTCGCGGTGCTGTCGGGGACGCTGGCGCTGGCCGGTATCGGCGATTGGCTCGCCTGGGTGGCGTCGGCGTTGTTCTGCGTGGGAATGCTGCTCTATATCGCGGCCTTCACACATTTCGATATCCGGCAGGTATGGATCGGAGCGGGCGACCAATGGGTCGCCACCGGTGCGCTGGCGAGTTCGACGTCGGCGGCCGCCGAACTCGTTGGCGCACACCAGTGGACCGGCACCCCGCATCGACTGCTGGAGGTGGTTGCGCTGCTCGTCCTCGGTCTCAACCTGTTCGGCTACGTGATTTTGCTGCTCGCCGAGGTGATCCGCCCACGGCCCGAGTACGACATCCGGCGCTGGGCCACGGTTTTCCCGCTCGGCATGACCGCCGTCGCGACGCTGGCCACCGGTGCGGCCACCGACCTGCCCGCACTGCGCACGCTCGGCGAGCTGCTGCTGGTAGTCGCGGTGGGTGCGTGGGTACTCACCTTCACGATATTGCTCGCGAGTCTCCGCTCAATTGCCACATCATCTCCCGCCGTCAATGCGCAATACGTTGCGCCGCGATCGATTTGAGGCGGTCGCGGAGGGCTTCGCTGTCGGGGCCGAAGATTTGTTCGTCGGTGTCCACGACGATGCGGATGGCACGGCGGGCGAGGGCGCGGCCTTCGGAGCTGACTTCGATGCGCAGGATTCGGGCGTCGTCGGGGTCCGGGCGGCGGGCGAGGAGGGCGCGGTCTTCCAGGACACGGATTACGCGAGAGCCCATCATGCGGTCGGCGCCCGCCATATCGACCACCTGCTGTTGCGTCGGTGGTTCACCCTGTCTGCCGAGCCAGCCGGCCGAGGCCAGCAGATTGAATTGAGTAAGGGTGAGACCCAAGGGGCGGAGGTTGCGTTCGACGGTCGCGCGCCATTCCAACGCGGCGTGGTGCAGCCAGAAGCCCGGACTCATCAGCGGGCCTTGCGGTTCAGCCACGTTGGACCCCCAGTCGTCGCGCTTCGAGTTCCAGTGCCGCGATGGTCAGTTGCATATCGGCGCGAATGCCGCGCTCCCAGATCAGCCGGAAGATCGGCCGGAACGGGCCGTGCACCTCCATCCGCTTCGCGACACGCACGGTGTCGTCGCCGAGCGGTTCGTAGGTGTAGTGACCGCGGATCTTGCCGAACGGAATCCCAGCCTCACTGGTCCACGAACGTCCCGAATCGACGGCGGTGACGATGAACGGACCAGCCGGTGCGCCTTTGGGTTTCACCCAGCCGGTGGTTCCCGGCGCGAACGGACCGTCGATCCGAGCCTTCTCCTCGTGTGGATCCCAGGACGGCCAGTTGGCCACATCGGTAGCGACGCGCCAGATCTCCTCGATCTCGCCGGAGATTACGGCTTCTTCATGGATCACATACATCGGAACGCTCCCGTGGTCCTCGTTGTTGTTGCGACAACAGTATCTGTTGTCGCAACAACAAGTCAAGCGGTCCATCGCGACCAGGTAGCGTCGCAACGATGAGCATCCTGCAGGTCGCCATAGTCGGGTACGGATTGGCCGGGTCGGTGTTCCATGCGCCGCTGATCGCCGCGCAGCCGAGGATGCGGGTGGCGGCGGTGGTCACGGGGTCGGCAGAGCGAGCGGAGCAGGCGCGACGCGCGTATCCCGGGGCGCGAGTGCTCGCGAGTGCGGCGGAACTGTTCGCCGAACCGGCTGGTGTCGATCTCGTAGTCATCGCGACCCCGAACGCGACGCATGCGCCGCTGGCGCGGCTGGCTTTGGACGCCGGGTTGCCGGTGGTTGTCGACAAGCCGTTCGCGGTGAGCGTGGCCGAGGGCGAAGAGCTGATCGCGCGGGCCGAGCGCACCGGATTGGTGCTGTCGGTATTCCAGAATCGACGCTGGGACGGCGATTTCCTGACGGTGCGGCAGCTGATCGCGGACGGGCGGCTCGGCGAAGTGCGCCGTTTCGAATCCCGGTTCGAGCGGTGGCGGCCGGTGCCGAAGGGCGGCTGGCGCGAGGTAGGTTCCGCTGAGGAGGGCGCCGGATTGCTGTTCGATCTCGGCAGTCACCTGATCGATCAGGCGGTGACGCTGTTCGGTCCGGTGCGCACGGTGTACGGCGAACTGGACCGGCGACGGCCGAATATCCAGACCGATGATGATGCCTTCGTCGCGCTCACCCACACCTCGGGCGTCAGATCGCAGCTCTGGATGAGCGCGGTAACACCGCAGCTGGGGCCGCGATTCCGGGTGCTCGGCGCCGACGCCGGTTACGTCACTTACGGATTGGATCCACAGGAGCAGGCGCTGCGGTCGGGTCAGCGCCCCGGTGCCGGCCCCTGGGGGGCCGTCGAGCCCGAGCGGTGGGGTCTGCTCGGCGCGGAACCCACCGTCGAACCGGTCCCCACGATCGCGGGCGACTACCCCGCGTTCTACGACGGCATGGCCGCCGCACTACTGGACGGCGCACCCGTTCCGGTCGATCCGCGCGACGCCGTGACGACCCTGCGTTTGCTCGATGCCGCCCGCAGATCGGCGGATCTCGGCGAGTTCGTCGGCACCTGACCGGCTCGCGACGACTCGGCGAAGCTCGCCGCGGCCGGTTAAGGTGCGGCGGTGCAAACAGCGGAATTCGTCGAGCGCGGCGCCTCCATCGCGGACCGGCTCACCACAACCCAGGCCGCACCGCCGTGGTGGCTGGTCCTCGCGACCGCAGCCGCGGCCCTGATAATGATCGGATACGGCCCGCTGTGGCGGATCACCCGCAATGTGGTCACCATCGCGCACGAGGGCGGCCATGCGCTCACCGCGCTGCTCACCGGCCGCAGACTCAATAGCATCACACTGCACTCCGACACCTCCGGCCTGACCGTATCGAGCGGAAAGCCCTACGGCCTCGGCATGATTCTGACCGCGATGGCAGGCTATCCATCGCCACCGCTGCTCGGTCTCGGCTTCGCCGCACTGCTCGGCGCCAACCGGATCACCCTCATGCTCTGGACCGCGATCGCCCTGCTCGCCGCCGTCCTGATCAAGGTGCGCAACTTCTACGGACTGCTGACGGTATTCGGCTTGGGCGCCATCGTCTTCGCCGTGTCCTGGTTCGGAACCGATACGGTGCAAGCCGGTTTCGCATATCTCGGCGCGTGGTTCCTCCTGCTCGCCGGCACCCGGCCGGTAATCGAATTGCAGCGCGGGCGGGTCCGCCGCTGGAATATGCCGCAGGGCGCGGACTCCGATGCCGATCAGCTCGCGCGGCTCACTCACGTCCCCGCGCTGCTGTGGGTATTCGTCTTCGGCGCGATCGCGGTGGCGGCGCTGGTCGGCGGGGCACTGCTGCTGTCCGAGGCCGCGGGGGTCTGCATTCCCGATGTCTCCGGCGGCACCTGCACCACACCGGCCCTGCCGACCAGATAGCTTCGGTACGCCGCCAGACACAATGCGAGCCACAGCGCGCCGATACACCAGCCGCCGAGCACGTCGGTCGGCCAGTGCACGCCCAGATACCAGCGGGAAAGACCAACGGCCACAATGAATACCGCCGCCGCGGTCACGGCGACGCGGCGGGCGGCAGGGCCGTGCAATCGGGCAAGCATCAGCACGGCGAGGAGTCCGATCACTACCATCGATCCGAGACTGTGTCCGGAAGGAAATGCCTGATTGGTCACGGTGACGAGGTGGTCTGCCGGGGGCGGACGAGTTCGCCCGACGATATGTTTGCCGACCACGACGAGCACCCCCGCGCCCGCGCTGGCGACACCGGCCAGCACTGCCTCCGGCCATCTCCGACGCCAGACCAGCACGAGACACAGGACCACCGCCAGCGCGGTCATCGCAAGCGTGCCGCCCAAGTTGCTGACGCCGATCGCGACCGGCGTCACCAGGCCGGTACGCCGCTGGACCACCCAATCGGTCCCCGGCTGATCGATCGCAGTGATGCCACCGTGCCCGAGCACGCTGCCGGTTATGCCGACGACCGCCGCGGTCAGTGCCGCGACGCCCCATATCGGTGGCCGGCGATTCGTCATACCCCCACGATGCCACTACCGCAGCTGTGAGATTGCTGAGTGTCCGGCCGAGGAACTACCGGAAATACCGATCCGATGTCGTAGGGTGTTGGCCGTGAATCGATGGCCGGACCACGCCAGCACCGGACCGGACGAGCACTCGCCAGTAGCAGAGTTGGCTCGTGCCCTGATCGACGCGATATGCGACACCATCGCGGGCTGGCTGCATCCGCTCGCGGGTGCGGCGACGGTACCGCTGCTGCTGCTCACCCCACTGCTCATTCTCGGCGTGGCCTGGCTGGCGGCCCGGGTGGTGCGACGACGCACGAACACCTGAGTCAACGCGACTCCCAGGCGGTCACCGCCTCGCGGACCAGTTCGGCGGGATCCTCGGTCGCGGCCACCGTGATGCCGCATTCATCCGGGGCCAATGGCTGCAATGCGGCGAGCTGCGAGTCCAGCAATGTCGCGGGCATGAAATGGCCACGGCGGGTCTCCATTCGGCGGGCCAGTTCCGCGCGCGACGCGGACAGATGCACGAAGAACGCTTCAGGTGCGGCCGCCCGCAGCCGATCACGGTAGCTGCGCTTGAGCGCCGAGCAACTGACCACCCCACCGCGCTCGCGCCGCTCCCCCAGCCAAGCCGCCACGATATCGAGCCAGGGCGCGCGATCCGCATCCGTCAGTGGCACACCGGCCGCCATCTTCTCGATATTCGAGGCCGGATGGAAAGCGTCACCCTCGGCATATTCGACCCGCAGTGTGTCGGCAAGCAGCACACCGACCGTGGACTTTCCGCATCCGGAGACGCCCATCACAACGACAACCGGCCGATCGAGCCCACCCGTCATCGAATCGCTGCGCGATGCTGCCGCCATGTGACCTCCAGTGACTCGCCGGGCACCCGCGACCCTATCGGTAGCCCGAACCAGGACGCCGCGAGGACGAAGTCTTGGCCACTTTGTCATGCCCGCCCTGCCGGGCGACACGATCGATCTACGGCGACACCGCACAGGCCACACCCCGGATACCGCACAGCACGCTCGGGAGCACGAGCCTCGCCCAGCGGATCCGAGGCCGCCGCGGGGCACCGCTACCCTCGCCCGGCGCGTCGGCGGTGTCGATCCGCGCGACGCGAATGCCCAGCGCTCTTGCCGAAGGTCGCGCCCTGTGTCGCGGTCAAGCCGACCCCATGGGCGATACCGGCCCAGCGGCGGGAACAGGAGTCGTACCCACCGAACTCCCCTCCATATGGCCCGGCCGATGTGACCCCTGTTCCCGCTCGACGACCGGACGTTATGTGGCGGCGCGCGCACGCAGCTACCGACCGATGGGTCGAGCTGCGCATCTGCGCAGTTCACGGGCGCACACCGGAATTCCGGACCGGAATGCCGGGCGGCGATGCCGAGGACGAGCACACCGACGCCGAGCAGTGCAAGCACCGCGCGGGTCGCGGCGGTCAGCCGACAAGATCAATCTCGGGCACCATGGTCGGCATGGAACTACGCATCTTCACCGAACCGCAGCAGGGTGCGAGCTACGACACGCTGCTGACCGTCGCCAAAGCCACCGAGGATCTGGGTTTCGACGCGTTCTTCCGCTCCGACCACTATCTGGCCATGGGCGGCGTCGATGGCCTGCCCGGCCCGACGGATGCCTGGCTCACTCTGGCGGGGCTGGCCAGAGAGACCGAGCGCATCCGGCTCGGCACCTTGGTGACGGCCGCCACCTTCCGGCTGCCCGGACCGCTGGCCATCCAGGTCGCCCAGGTGGACCAGATGTCCGGCGGCCGGGTCGAGTTCGGACTGGGCAGTGGCTGGTTCGCCGAGGAACATGCCGCCTACGGCATCCCGTTCCCGGACGACAAGTTCACCAGGTTCGAGGAGCAGCTGGCGATCATCACCGGCCTGTGGGCGACGAAGGTGGGCGATACGTTCACCTACGAGGGTGCGCACTACCAGATCGCGGACTCCCCAGCACTGCCGAAGCCGGTGCAGGATCCGGTGCCGGTGCTGATCGGCGGACACGGTGCGACGCGTACCCCGCGCCTGGCCGCCACTTACGCGACCGAATTCAATATGCCCTTTGCCTCATTCGAGGACAGCGCCCGTCAGTTCGACCGGGTGCGTGCCGCCGCCGAGGCGCGCGGTCGCCGCCCGGACGATCTGATCTACTCCAATGCCCTGGTGGCCTGTGTCGGTGCCTCCGATGCCGAGGTGGCGCGCCGGGCCGCCGCCATCGGCCGCGAGGTCGAGGAACTGAAGACCAACGGACTCGCGGGCTCGCCTGCCGAGGTCGTCGACAAGATCGCCCGCTACGCCGAGATCGGCGCGTCCCGTATCTATCTCCAGATCCTCGATCTCGATGATCTGGCGCACCTGGAACTCATTGCGGCCCAGGTGATGTCACAGCTGTAGATCGTCCACGGTGGCGGATTCGTTGCGGGACAGGTTGATCCCCAGATTCGCCGCCGCCCGATCGATATCGTCCTCGTCGGCGTCGCCCATTTGGATGGCGGCGCCGTCGGCGGACAGCACCTCGACATTGAGGCACAGCGACTGGAGCTCCTTCAGCAGCACCTTGAACGACTCCGGAATGCCCGGCTCCGGAATGTTCTCGCCCTTGACAATCGCCTCGTACACTTTGACCCGGCCCGCGATATCGTCGGATTTGATGGTGAGCAGTTCCTGCAGGGTGTAGGCGGCGCCGTAGGCCTGCATGGCCCAGCACTCCATCTCACCGAAGCGCTGACCACCGAACTGCGCCTTACCACCGAGCGGCTGCTGGGTGATCATCGAGTACGGGCCGGTCGAGCGGGCGTGGATCTTGTCGTCGACCAGGTGATGCAGCTTCAGGATGTACATGTAGCCGACCGCGACCGGGTACGGGAAGGGCTCACCGGAACGTCCGTCGAACAACGTCGCCTTGCCATCCGCGCCGACCATCACATCGCCGTCGCGGTTGGGCAGAGTGCAGCCGAGCAGCCCGCTGAGCTCTTCCTCACGGGCACCGTCGAACACCGGCGTCGCGAGGTTGCTGTCGGCGGGTGCGGCGCGCATCTCCTCGGGCAGCGCATTCGCCCAGTCGGGTGTGCCCTGAATCTTCCAGCCCGCCTTGCCGATCCACCCGAGGTGGGTCTCCAAGATCTGGCCGATGTTCATACGACGCGGCACACCGTGGGTGTTCAGGATGATGTCCACCGGCGTGCCATCGGGCAGGAACGGCATGTCCTCGGCCGGGAGGATCTTGCCGATAACACCCTTGTTGCCGTGCCGACCGGCCAGCTTGTCGCCGTCCTGGATCTTGCGCTTCTGCGCCACATACACCCGGACCAGCTCGTTGACACCGGGAGGCAGATCGTCGTCGTCCTCGCGCGAGAACACGCGAATACCAATCACTTTGCCCGATTGGCCGTGCGGAACCTTGAGGGAGGTGTCACGCACCTCGCGCGCCTTCTCACCGAAGATCGCGCGCAGCAATCGCTCCTCCGGGGTCAGCTCGGTCTCACCCTTCGGGGTGACCTTACCGACCAGGATGTCGCCATGACGCACCTCGGCGCCGACGCGAATGATGCCGCGCTCGTCGAGATCGGCGAGGACCTCATCGGACACGTTCGGGATATCCCGCGTGATCTCCTCGGCACCGAGTTTTGTATCGCGGGCGTCGACTTCGTGCTCCTCGATGTGGATCGAGGTGAGCACGTCCTCCTCCACGAGGCGCTGCGACACGATGATCGCGTCCTCGTAGTTGTGGCCTTCCCACGGCATGATCGCCACGAGCAGGTTCTTACCGAGCGCCATCTCACCGTCCTCGGTGCACGGACCATCGGCGAGCACCTGACCGGACTCGACCCGCTGCCCCTCGTCCACGATCGGACGCTGGTTGACGCAATTGCCCTGGTTCGAGCGCGCGAACTTGCGCAACCGGTAGCTCTTGCGGGTGCCGTCATCGGCCATCACGGTAATGAAGTCACCCGAAACCTCTTCGACCACACCGGCTTTGGCATTGACGACCAGATCGCCCGAATCGACCGCGGCGCGCAGCTCCATACCGGTACCCACGATCGGGGATTCGGAACGGATCAGCGGTACGGCCTGGCGCTGCATGTTCGCACCCATGAGGGCACGGTTGGCGTCGTCGTGCTCGAGGAACGGAATCATCGCGGTCGCGACCGAAACCATCTGGCGCGGCGAAACATCCATGTAGTCGACCTCGTCGGCCGGGACGGATTCGACCTCCTCGCCGAGGCGGCGGGCCAGCACCTTGTCCTCCACCAGATATCCGTCCGCATCGGTCGATGAATTGGCCTGCGCACGCACATACCGTTCCTCTTCGTCCGCGGTGAGGTACTCGACCTCGTCGGTGACCCGGCCGTCGACCACCTTGCGGTACGGCGTCTCGATGAAGCCGAACGGATTGACCCGCGCGTATACCGACATGTAGCCGATCAGGCCGATATTCGGGCCTTCCGGGGTCTCGATCGGGCACATCCGGCCGTAGTGACTGTGGTGTACATCGCGCAGTTCGAGGCTGGCGCGCTCACGGGACAGACCACCCGGACCCAGCGCCGAGAGGCGACGCTTATTGGTCAGACCCGACAGCGGATTGTTCTGGTCCATGAACACCGACAGCTGCGAGGTCCCGAAGAACTCCTTGATGGCAGCGGTGACCGGGCGGATATTGATCAGCGTCTGTGGCGTGATGGCCTCGATGTCCTGGGTGGTCATCCGCTCGCGGACCACACGCTCCATACGCGAGAGGCCGACCCGGATCTGGTTCTGGATCAGTTCGCCGACGGTGCGCAGGCGACGGTTGCCGAAGTGGTCGATGTCATCGACCTCGACCGGAACTTCGACACCACCGGGCGCGGTCATGGCCTTCTCGCCCGCGTGCAGCCGGACCAGGTACTCGATGATCGCGAGCAGATCCTCCTCGCTCAGCACCTGGTTCGTGGTGGTGCTGATGCCGAGCTTCTTGTTCATCTTGTAGCGACCGACGCGCGCCAGGTCGTAGCGCTTGTCCTTGAAGAACAGATTCTCCAAGAGCGCTTGCGCGGACTCCTTGGTCGGCGGCTCACCCGGACGCAGCTTGCGGTAGATATCGAGCAAGGCGTCATCGGTGCCGACCGTATGGTCCTTCTCCAGGGTCGACATCATGACCTCGGAGAAGCCGAAGCGCTGCGTGATCTGCTCGGAACTCCAGCCGAGCGCCTTGAGAAAGACCGTCACGGGCTGGCGGCGCTTGCGGTCGATGCGCACACCGACGGTGTCGCGCTTGTCGACATCGAACTCCAGCCACGCACCGCGCGACGGAATGACCCGCACGCCGTGCAGATCCTTCTCGGTGCTCTTGTCGGCCGTGTGATCGAAATACACACCCGGCGAACGCACCAGCTGCGATACGACGACGCGCTCGGTGCCGTTGATGATGAACGAGCCCTTATCGGTCATCACCGGGAAATCACCCATGAAGACTGTCTGGCTCTTGATCTCACCGGTGTTGTTGTTGATGAACTCGGCGGTCACGAACAACGGCGCCGCGTAGGTCATGTCCTTGTCTTTGCACTCGTCGACAGAGGCCTTGACCTCCTCGAAACGAGGATCCGAGAAAGACAACGACATCGACCCGGAGAAGTCCTCGATCGGTGAAATCTCCTCGAGCACCTCCTGTAGTCCGCCCGTCGAACCATCCTCGCCGCGCGCGGCGGCGCGGGCCTCCCATTCCGGACCGCCGATCAACCAGGCGAACGAATCGGTTTGCACGTCGAGCAGGCCGGGAACCTCCAGGGGTTCCCGGATCCTGGCGAAGGAAATCCGCTTCGGTGCACCCGGAATACCCGCGACTACCTGGCCGTTGCCGACGACCGCCCGGTTCGATTCTGACAAGGTGCGTCCTTCCCCTCACGCAATGCGCGAACATCGCTTGTCTACTGACGAATTCCGCCCCGGTCGCACACCCGAACGAAACTCGCCCACCACGAAGGAAACATCACCACAGCCGATGACGTTTACAACGATTGGTTCGTGAGATGGACAGGAGGCAACCAGCGCAACGTCCAAAATTACCCTCGCACACGCCGAATGTCGAGTGCGGAATCAGAATAGGAATCAATGTATTTGAGCCAGGTAGAACCCACGCTGTATTGCTTCCCATTAATAGAATAACTCGCGCATCCCGCCCGCGTCAAGCTTTCGCCCGCATTTCGAGTGTCAAGCGATGGGCAGGTTGGTCGGCAGGTTGACGAAGCTCGGCGCATCCGGATCGAGCTGCAGGTATTGCGGTTTGAGCTCGGTGTTGTTGAGCAACGGCCGGAAAGGCAATGCCTTCGGCGCGTTTCCAGCGAATACATCCACCCGCAGCCGGTGGCCGGGCAGCAGGACGGCCTGGGTCGGGATAACCGCGATATCCAGTGTCACGGGCTTCCCCGGCTCGACGGGCAGCAGGCTGTCCAGGGTGATCGGGTTGTACGGCGCGGTGTAATCGCCGCTCGCCGAGCGCGTACTCTTCGCCTCGTCCACCGCGCGCAGCGACGTGGTGAGCTGTCCGGTGGTCAATACGGTCGAGGTACCGTCGGGCGAGACATCGTTGACGGTAACGTCCCAATAGCCATCCGGCGCATCGTGCACCGCGTTGAGGTGCACATTGATCGGCCCGGAGATCACCGTCGGCTCACGCACCTGCGCACTCGTGAAGGTCAGCCCGTTGCCCTCGGCGACGCGAGAGTCCTTGGCGCAGATATCGAATGGCGCGGCGATACCCGCGGAGCCCTGCGCGGCATCGCGTGAGCACGCCATGGTCACCCCGGGCGCCACCTGCAGCGCGATGCGGTCGTTCCGCTTCGTCGCGGACAGTGATCCATCGTGCACCGCATGCTCGGCGGTACCGCTCGACGCCGAGGACAGATAGACGCGGCGATGCGTGACACCGTTTTCCGGGAACTGTCCCAAGGTCTTCCAACCCGAGCCCTGCTCCCACAGCGTGATCGGCCCGAAATCGCCGATGCCGTTATCGATGCCCTTGAGCCACTTGTCGAACCACACCCGCTGCAGGACATCCAGCCGCGGCGGCGCTCCGGGCGTCCCCGTACCGGCGCCCGGATTCGCATGATAGGTATCGCCGATCAGCAACTGCTTCTTGGCCTCCGGCAGTGGGATCACGTTGTAGAGCTTGGACGCGCTATTGGCGAAGATGTCGTGCCAGCCGCCGTACATGAAGGTGGGCACCGTGATTCGGTCCGGATGCCCGAGAATCCCCTGCCGGAAGTCACTGTCGTCGTCGAGCGCGGCGGCCAGCGTCGTCGGCACCCGGTCCAGCGACGGGGTGAGCAGCGCCTGGGCCAGTAGATCGGAATTGGTTGCCGGATCGGACACCCTGGACTGGAGCCATTTCCAGTCGAAGGTGCCGTTGAGCATCGACTGCACGTCGGGAATCAGCTTCGTCTGGTTCACATTGTTCAGCCACAGCGGCAGGAAGGTCGTTCCGACACCGCCGCCCGGCGCGACGACATCACGCATCAGATCGCTGCCCGCCTCCACCGGGAAGATGGCTTTCAATGCGGCAGGGGCGTTTTCGGCCGCGCGTAGTTGATTGATGCCCGCATAGGAGCCGCCGCTCATCGCGACACTGCCGTTGGAAAACGGCTGCTTGGCCGCCCAGTCGATCACCTCGCGGGTGTCCAATTGTTCACGCGCACCGAGGGTGTTCCATTTGCCCTGGGAGAAGCCGGTACCGCGGACGTCCGCGACCACCAGGGTGTACCCGCTGCGGATCAGATTGCGGTCGATGCCGAGCACGGTCTGGATCATGCCGCCGTCGAGTGCGTGCATCAGTTCGCCGAATCCGCTGATCGGCGTGCCGGACAGATTGATGCGCCGGACCATATCCATGGTGAACGGCCGCAGTCCGGGGGTAGCGAATGCGGAATCGACGAGATTGCTCATGAGTTTGGTGTACGGCGTGAGATTCACGATCGTCGGCAATGGTTTGTCGACCACCCGCTGCGCCGCATCGACGGGCCGATACACATTGGCCTTGAGTATGACGCCGTCACTCATGCGAATCGGAACATCCCAGTCGATATGGACATCGGCGTATTCCTGCGGGCCGTCGTGCATAGCGGTCCACCGCTCACCGACGGTGCTACCGGTGCTTTGCTCGGCGGTCGCGGAGCCACCGCCGCCGGAAGCCAGTGCCACCACGGCGGCGACAACGGTCGCCAGTCGAACCGCACGCATAAGCGCAGTTGCCACTCCATGCCCCGACAACACGAAATCCCTTCTCGACTGATACGCAGCATGTAGACACGATCGCCCCGATCAACGCGCGACGACCATAGCAACCACTTGGCGAATATTCCGCTAGGTACGGTCCGTTCGGTTCGTCGGATGTGCTCGCAGACTCGCCGAAACTCCGATGCGACGTTATCGAACCGCAACCGGCCGCATGCCGAATTATGTCGATGCACCGATCCGCGCTCCGACCAACGAGCACACCGGCGAGCGTGATACGCGCTGTCTCCCGGTCGATGCCGCGAACCGAGTCAGCGGCTACTTCGGCAGCCCGAGACGATCCGTGATGCCGTCGAGCAGACTGGTCAGCGTCCACTCGACGGGGTCGACGCCACCGGTGGTGGTGCGTGCGGCGAACCAGCGCGCGAAGGCCGGATAGCGGCCGTCGGCGAGCATCGGGGCCAGCATCGGTTGCGCGGCGGCGGCCAACTCGTCGTCGGTGCGGAGTCCGGAGCGGGCCCGCATGCGGTTCTCCTCGGCGAGTTGCAGCGCGGCGCCGATGAGATGGCCGTCGACGGCGGCGGTGATCAGCGTCATATCGTCGGCCGCGATATCGAGTGGCTCCAAGCGGGCGAAGCGGAAGTCGAAGTAGCGCAGCGCATTCGGCCCGAGCGGTGGTCGCGTATGCACGAGTTCGCCGAACCAGAGGTGGCGCTGGATCACCGACCAGGTGGCCAGTGAAAGCTCTTCGAGTGCGGTGCGCCAATGGCCCGAAGGCGTTGCGGGCAGCGGAATCTCGCCGTAGACGGCGTCGATCATCAAGTCGACCAGACCGTCCTTGCTCCCGACGTAGCGGTACAGCGACATCGGCGTGGACGCACCGACCGCCGTGGCGATCCGCCGCATGGTCAGCGCCCGTGCGCCCTCGGCATCGGCCACCGTCAATGCCGCACGCAGGATGCTCGCCCGGCTCAGCGTCGTGGTCGGTCGGCCCGGCGGTTCCGGTAGCGACCAGATCAACGGTCCGGGCGGCGACGAATCCTCACTCATTGCCACCTCCTTGCCGGGCATTCAACCATTCGTGTACAACGTACACATGATGTACAACGTACACGAACCTCGTGTTCTCATCGTCGGCGGCGGCTTGGTCGGACTCTCCGCCGCGCTGTTCCTGCATCGGCAGGGCGTGGCGTCAGTGCTGGTCGAACGCAGGCCGACCACCTCACCGCAGCCCAAGGCCCGGCGCATCAATATCCGGACCATGGAACTGTTCGGCCAGCTCGGCATCGCCGAGGAGGTGTTGGACGCGGCCCACGAGCTCGCGGAGTACCAGCACTTCGCGGCCGGTCCGACGCTCGCGCGGGCCGAGCGGATCCCCTTCACACTGCCCGGCGGGGTGCCGGACTGGTCGACCATTACCCCGGCCACCGCGTGCCTGTGCGCCCAGGATCTGCTGGAACCGGTGCTGCGACGCATCGCCGTGGCTCGCGGCTGCGATGTGCGGTTCGGTGTCGAGCTCACGGACTTCGCCGACGAGCCCGAGGGCATCGCCGCCACGATTCGCACCGCCGACGGCGCGGTCGAGCGGTTACGCGCGGACTATCTGATCGCCGCCGACGGTGCGTCGAGTCCGATCCGGGAGCGGCTCGGCATTGCGCGCGATGGGCGTGGCACGCTCGGCCGCGCCGTCAACGTCTACTTCCACGCCGATCTCGCCGAGTTGGTGCGCGGCCGCGAATTCAACCTCTGCCAGATCGAGAATGCCGATGCGCCAGGAGCTTTCGCCTCGATCGACGGGGCACAGCGCTGGATATTCACCACCACCGAGGGGGCCGACCGTCGCCGGGATGAATGGCCGAGTGTATTGCGAACGGCCATCGGCGTCCCCGACATACCGATCGATGTGCTCAGCATATTGCCTTGGGAGCCAGGGATGTTCGTCGCCGAGCGATACCGAGTCGGCCGCGTTTTCCTGACCGGTGACGCCGCTCATGTCATGCCGCCGTTCGCCGCCGCGGGCGCGAATACCGGTATCGAGGACGTGCACAACCTCGCCTGGAAGTTGGCTGCGGTACTCCGCCACGCGGCCGATCCGGCATTGCTGGGCACCTATCACGCGGAACGCCGCCCAGTCGGCTGGTACATCGCCGACCAGTCGAGCATTCGAACCGCCGACCTGCGCACCATGAATCGCGAATCCACCGACGCCACACCACTCGCCGACCCGATCGCCCTGATCCTCGGCAATCGCTACCGAGCGGGCGCGCTCATCGACGACGGTAGTGCGCACACCATGGCGCATCTCGATCTCACCGGCCAACCCGGCACCCGACTACCCCATTATCGACTGCCTGACGGCCGCTCCACGCTCGACCTCATCGAAACGTCATTCGCCCTCCTGGCCGGCCCGAGAGGCGCCGCATGGCAGGCGGCGACCGCGCAGTTGCCGATGGAATTCCATGAGCTGGACCAGGATTGGCCCGAAACCGTCGGCCTCTCCCCTGGCGGCGCACTGCTCGTGCGCCCCGACCAGATCATTGCCTGGCGCATGCCGAGCCTGCCGAACGATCCGGCCGCCGAACTGCGTGCGGCTCTGGATCGCATGATGCGTTCGGGAGCCTGAAGCTATTTCGGTGGTGTCCCGACGGTCTGGACTTGCTTTCCATTCCAATGGAATTGCACCGGTGTCAGAGTGCCGTCCGAACAGGCATTGCAGCTGCCGGGCGTTTTATAGGTCACCGCGACGGTGTCATCGGTCGTGCGCCCCGGATCGAGCGAGGTGAACCCGAAACTCTCCCGCGTCGCCGTACCGACGAACTCGCCCTTGTGGAACAGCAGCACTTGATTCGGTGAACTGCCCGTCGCGCCCTCGACCGTGATGATCACGGCCGAAAGGGTGACGCACGGATCGAAGGTGCCCTCGAATCCGGCCGGGTCGGTGGACCACGGCACCTTGGTGATCGGATCGACGGGCAGCGTCGCAATGGCGGAACCGATCGCCGGCGCGGTGAGGTCGACCCCGCATTTCGCCGTCGGTGCGGCAGTCGACGGAGTCGGTCCGTAATCGGTTATCCGGCCGCCGTTATCGCCCGAACCACATGCGGTCAGACCGGTGAGTCCGATACCGAGGGTGAGCAATACGAGCCGATTGGTCTGCATAGCGGGAAGGGCCCTTCGGGTCGGACGAGTATCTCGATCACGCTCCGACACCATCATCGCATCATCGAATCCGGCGATCGCGACGACCGGGCTCCCACGGGTGGGGTCGCCGCGCGGACGGTGAGTCGATAACGTCGATATCCGTCCGCGTCCTGGTGAGGAGATCCTTATGGGTTCAACGATTTTCGCCGTGTTCCTACCACTGGCCCTGGCGCTGGTGATGTTCGGACTCGGGTTGACCTTGACCGTCGACGATTTCGCCAGGGTGCTCCGATATCCCAAGGCGGCGGTGGTCGCACTGGTCTGCCAGATGATCGTGCTGCCGGCGATCTGCCTGGGTCTGGTCTACCTTTTCCGGCTCGAGGGTGCCCTTGCCGTCGGGGTGATGTTGCTCGTCGCCTCGCCGGGCGGACCATCGGCGAATCTGTTCAGCCATATCGCCGGTGGCAATGTGGCGCTGAATATCACACTGACCGCGATCAATTCGATTCTCGCCGTCTTCACCCTGCCGCTGGTGGTCGCACTGTCGTTCACGCTGTTCATGGACGATGCGGCCGCCATCGGGCTGCGCCCGGATAAGTTCGCCCAGGTATTCGCGATCGTTCTGGTGCCGGTCGCGGTGGGGATGTGGGTGCATCGCCGATTCACCGACTGGGCCGAGCGGATGCGCAAGAACGTCAAGATTGTTTCCGCGGTGGTGCTGCTGCTGGTCGTGGTGGCGGCGGTGGGGCGCGAATTCGACACGCTGACCGAGAACATCGGCAAGCTCGCCACGCTCAGTCTGCTGCTGTCGACGCTGAGCTTCGTCATCGGGTACACCGTGCCGCGACTGTTCCGGGTGGAGACCGATCAGGCGATCGCCTCGGCGATGGAGATCGGCATCCACAACGGCGCGTTGGCTATCGCGGTCGCCTCCAGCGTGCTGCACAATTCGCAGATGGCGGTGCCGCCCGCGGTCTACGGGGTGCTGATGAATATTCCGGCCGCCGTCGCCGCATACTTGTTGGCGCGGCAGCTGCGCCGCGCGGCTCCCACACCGGTTCCGGCCACCACCGGCTAGGGCAACGGCCCGACGCCGCGCCCCCGCCCGAGCGCGGACATGGGTAGCCTTTGCGTGTTCGACGTCAGGTGAGAGGACCCCAGTTCGCGATGCGACCGCTCGGCACAGACGATCCCACGCGGATCGGGGACTACCGGCTGCTCGGCCTGCTCGGTGCGGGCGGTATGGGGCGGGTGTACCTCGGGCGCAGCGCGGGCGGGCGCACCGTCGCGGTGAAGGTGATCCGGCCGGATCTGATCGGCAACGAGTTCCGGGAGCGGTTCCGGCGCGAGGTCACCGCGGCGCGGCGAGTCGGCGGGAAGTTCACCGCGCCGGTGCTCGATGCGGATGTGGATTCGACGCCACCGTGGCTGGCGACCGGCTATGTGGCCGGATTCTCGTTGACCGATGCGGTCGAGCAGTTCGGCACATTCGACGAGAACACGCTGCTGGTGCTCGCGCACGGTCTGGCCGAGGCCCTGATCGCCGTGCACGGCGCCGGGATCGTACATCGAGATCTGAAACCGTCCAATGTGCTGCTCGCCGTGGACGGTCCGAAGGTGATCGACTTCGGCATCGCGCGCGCCGCCGAGGACAGCGCGCTGACGACCACCGGAAATGTCGTCGGCTCACCGGGATTCATGTGTCCGGAACAGGTGCTCGGACCGAGCATGGGACCCGAGGGTGATGTCTTCGCACTCGGCGGCGTGCTCGTCTACGCGGCGACCGGACAGGGGCCGTTCGGCTCCGGCGAGACCGTGCAGATGCTGTATCGGGTGGTGTACGAGGAGCCGCGGCTCGCGGCGGTGCCGGACCGGCTGCGGCCGCTGATCACGGCATGTCTGAACAAGGATGTGGCGGCGCGGCCGACGCCGCAGCAGTTACTCGACCAGCTGGCCGAACTCGGGGTTCCGCAACGCGGCGGCTGGCTGCCCGCAGCGGTACTCGAAGAGGTGAGTCGGCGGGCGGTCGCGCTGCTCGACCTGGAATCCGGGCCGGTCGAGACGGTCGGCCCGGATGCGACGCGGTCGGCGCCGACGATTTCACGGCCGGTACCGCAATCGAATTCGGGGCCGCACACGCCGCCCGAGACGCTGTCCCGACCTGCGGCGGATACGGTGGCCTGGCCGTCCGGAAATGCCGCTTGGCACTCCGGACATCCTGGGCCGCAAGCCAATTCGAGCCATGTGTACGCGCCGTATCCGCCTGCGCAGGACCAGTCGGGGCCACGCCCCGCCTACTACACGCAACCCCAGCCTGCGCCCAAGAGCCGTTCCCGTCGGACCGCATTGATCGTCGGAGCCGTGGTGATATGTCTCATCGTCGCGGTCGGCGCATTCATCATCGGCACACAGCTCACCGACAAGTCCGCCGATACCGCGGCGGCGGTGAGCAGTTCGGCGGTAGCCACCTCCGTCGTGCCGACGGCCACCTCGACGCAAACATCCGCGACGAGCACCACGGCAGCGGCAACGGACTCGGCAGTACCCGAAGCGTTCGTCGGCAAGTGGACCGGCACCGCCAGGGATGCGCTGGCCACCTTCGATATCGAGTTGACGATCCACGACGGGAAGATCGGCGAAGAGGTCGCCACTTCGGCCAATACCGGCCAGGCATCGCGCAGCCGTTGTGAACGCGCCGAACGTCTGACCGCTGCCACCGACACCCAGATCACCTTCGTGGCACGGCTCACCGGCGGTGCGAGCGGATGTATGGACGAGGGGTCGACCTCGAAGGTCATCCTGCAGCCGGACGGTTCGGTCACCTACAGCTTCAACGGCGGCTTCAGCGGTGTGCTCGGCGATATCACCGGCACGCTCCACAAGAATTAGCGTGGCGGGATTCGTCGGGCGCGCCTTCCGACGCTCCCGACGCCCATCGTCCATCCTGTGGACGATCACCGGTTCGACAACGAACCATATCCGTGTGAAGGGATCATTCGAATGCGCGTAGTAGCCGAGGTGCTGGTCGGCCTGGTGGCGGTGCTGCACAGCTACATCCTGGTCATGGAGATGTTCCTGTGGACCACACCGCGGGTGCGCGCGTCCTTCGGCAGCACCGCCGAATTCGCCGAACAGACCAAGGTTTTGGCCGCCAACCAGGGCCTCTACAACGGCTTCCTGGCCGCCGGACTGATCTGGGGCATTATCGCCTCGGATCCGGTCGGATTCGCCGCGATGATCTTCTTCACCGCATGCGTGGTCGTCGCCGGAATCTACGGTGCGGCGACCGCGAACCGTCGGATCCTGTTCGTCCAGGCGCTGCCCGGCGCGATCGCCCTGGCCGCCGTCCTGATCGCGGGCAGCGACTAACGCTTGCCCAGCCGTCGACGGGCGCGGGCGCGCTCGATGGCCGTCGCCCACGACAGCTTCGCGATGGCGCTCACCTCCCGCACCGCGGCGCGCGGATCGGCAATGAGCAAGTCGGCGCCCTCGCGACCGACCAGCCCGAGCACCTTGCGCCGCGTCGCCGGACTCGCCTTGCTCATATGACCGCTGTCGAAGGGCGGCCGCGGATCGTATTCGATCATTAGCTGGATTGCCTCGGCCTGATCCTTGCCCGCGATCTCACCGGCCAGCCACAGACCGAGATCGATTCCGGCCGAGACACCCGCGGCGGTCACGATCTTGCCGTCGCGCACGATCCGTTCCTCGGCACGCGGTTCGGCGCCGAGCGCTTTCAGCGCCGACAAACCGACCCAGTGCGATGTCGCGGGCTTGTCCTGCAGAATTCCGGCGGCGGCGAGGATCACCGATCCGGTGCACACCGAGGTCGTCCAGGTCGAGCTCTCGTGCACCCGACGCAACCAGGCGAGCAGCATTTCGTCGGCGGCCGTGGCCGCTGTCGCCGGACCTGAACCGCCGATGAGCACGATATCGGGGGACGGCGTCTCGTCGAGCGAGTGCGTCGCGCCGAGCAGCAGCACACCGCTGTCGGTGGTGATCGGTCCCGGCTCGTGCCACACGAAACGCAGCCGCGCGCCGGGCAGCAGCCGCAGTACCTCGTAAGGCCCGATCACATCGAGCGCGGTCATACCCGGATAGACGACGATGGCGATCTGCATTGATCTTCCCTCCCACGGCGGATACACCGCTCTCGACACTAGCCCCTGATGGCGCGGCGGATGGCGAACCGGCACACAAGCGGGCACGATCGAAAAGACACCGCCGAATGATCGATCGGAGGGGATACGCATGCGGAATTTCATCGCAATCGCGGTGCTCTTGGTCGGCGCGGTGGCCGGATGCGGCAGCGATTCCAGCTCCGAGCCGAGCGTGGTCACGAGCACCGCGCCCAGCACGCCGTCGGGAGTCCCGGATCTGGCCGCCGGACAGGAGATCGCGCAGGACATCAATGTGCCGTGGGGACTGGCCTTCCTGCCCGATGGTGGTGCGCTGGTCGCGGAACGGGACACCGGCCGGATCCTGCGGGTGGTGCCCGGACGCGCAGCCGAGCAGGTGTACGAGATTCCGGGCGTTGTCGCGCGCGGCGAGGGTGGTCTGCTAGGCCTCGCCGTAGCGGCGGGTTATACCGAAACACGGTATGTCTACGCATATTTCACCGCTGCGGCCGACAACCGGATCGTGCGGTTCCGGGTCGACGGGCAGCCGGAGGTCATCTTTGCCGGAATTGCCAAGGCCGGAAACCACGATGGCGGACGGATCGCGTTCGGGCCCGATGGCATGCTGTATGTCGGAACCGGAGATGCGGCGGATGGCAGCAGATCTCAGGATCCGGCGAGCCCCAATGGCAAGATTCTGCGGCTGACACCCGATGGCGCTCCGGCACCGGGCAATCCGACGCCCGGTTCACCGATATATAGCCTGGGGCACCGCAATGTACAAGGTCTGGCCTGGGATCGTTCGGGCCGCCTGTTCGCCGCGGAGTTCGGCCAGAACAACTTCGACGAGCTCAACCTGATCGAGCCGGGCCGCAACTACGGCTGGCCGATCGTCGAAGGCAAAGGCGGCACGGATCGGGGATTCGCTGATCCCCAAGTCATTTGGAAACCCGCGGAGGCATCGCCTTCCGGCATCGCCATCGCGGGTGACACCCTCTACGCCGCGGCCTTGCGCGGCGAGCGATTGTGGACAATTCCGCTGCGCGACGGCACGCTGGGCACACCACAGGCGGCGCTGCCCGACCTCGGCCGCCTGCGCACGGTGGCGATGGCACCGGACGGCGCGCTGTGGCTGACCACCTCCAACACGGACGGCCGCGGTGACGTCCGTGCCGGTGACGATCGGATCATCCGCTTCCCGGCGCGCTGAGTTCGCCTATTTGACGACCTTTCCCACCGAGCGCAGATCGCGGCGCAGCAATGCGATCTCCCTGGCGTAGCCGCGGTGGCCGAACAGTCGATACAACAACCGGACCGACGCCGGAAGCCGTCTGGTGAGCTCCGACCACTCGCGCTCGTCGGCCTCCTCGGCGATATGGCCGAGAAATACCAGGGCCCGCCCCTTCGGCAGCGACGCCATACCCCGCTTGCCGAGCTCGGACCACTCCGATGCGGTCAAGGTCTCGGCCACGATCGGCAGTATCGAATCTTCCTCCAGGCGAAGATGTTCGGTGAGCACCGCGTGTAGTCGGCGCAGTCCCTCGACAAGCAGATCCGCCGTTTCCGCACCGCCCTGATGTTCCCATTCGGACAGTTCGGCATCCACGCGCCGCATGAGGACATCGATCTCTTCGTGCTGGTTCTGCATGAGATCGACGAGTGACGAATCCAGTTCCGCCGAACGCAGTTTCGGCCATACCAGCTCATCCTCATTGCGGTGATGGTGATGCAGCGCGGCGAGCATCTCGCGCGCATGCGCACTCACCCGCGTCACCTGTTCGGCATCCGTGGGCGAAGTGGCCTCGACAATGTCTGCCAGCAAACGGAATTCGCGACAGAAGACACGGTGCACGAGCACCATGTCGTGGGTGTCACAACCCGGCGCCTCGGCCGCCCGGCGGCTCATAACACCTGCTCCAGCGCAGAACGAAGATCCCCGATAGTCATTTAGTTCCTCCCGTGACTAAATGCACTCCCGTGTAATAAGTGCAACTCAGTATAGTTTTGGCCCAGGCCGCACTCAAGATGTCACTCGGAGGACGAGCAGCGAATGACCGAGCACCGCGCCCGGGTCGGCGAGACCACCCAGGTCGAGGAATCCGCCCAGCTCACTTCAGGCCGCGTCGCCCAGCGTCGACGCACCCGCAAAGCCATCGTCGACGCCTCCATGACGCTGCTGAACCGCGGCATCGAACCCTCGGTCAATGATATCGCCGCCGCTGCCGACGTCTCCCGACGCACCGTCTACCTGCATTTCCCCACTCTCGACCAGTTGATGCTCGACGCCACCATCGGCCTGCTCAGCACGAATACCGATGAGGCACTGCGGAATATCCGTTCCGCGGACCCGCGCGTGCGCATCGCCGAATTGGTGCGGGCAATGGGTGCCGAGATCACCGAGCTGCTACCGATGGGGCGGCGGCTGGTGAAGCTCACCGCCGACCCGCCCTCGGCGGACACGCCCCGGCGCGAGCATCGTCGGGTGCGCTGGATCGAATGGGCGCTCGAACCGCTGCGGGACCGCATGTCCCAGCGGCAGTTCGACGAGCTCGTGTCGAGTATTGCGCTGGTAGTCGGCTGGGAGGCGTTCATCGTGCTTATCGATGTGCGCGGACTCGCGCCCGATGCCGCCGTCGACATATGTGCCCGCACCGCAACGACTCTCGTGGACGCCGCGCTCCGCTCCCTCGAAAATCCTTAGGCCGGCGGCCGCCCCTTGGCGGGCAATCGGATCATCCTGTGGCACTGAACCATTCGGCCGTCGATATGCGTCGCCCCAACCGCCAGACGGCCACGGTGAGCGGGACACCCGGACGGTAGGCGAGATGAGTGGCCGAGGGGGCATCCAGCACCTGGAGATCGGCGCGCGCACCCACGTCGATGACCCCGACATCGTTGCGGCGCAACGCTTTCGCGCCAGCAGCGGTGGCCGCGTACACCGCTTCGGCGACCGAGAGCCCCATCTGGAGCACGGCCGTGGCGACACAGTAGGCCATCGATGTGGTGTAGGAGCTGCCCGGATTCGCATTCGTGGCCAGGGCGACGGTCGCGCCCGCATCGAGCAGTGCGCGGGCGGGGGCGAGCGGCTGGCGGGTGGACAGGTCACAGGCGGGCAGGACGGTGGCGACGGTGTCCGAGGCGGCGAGGGCCTCGATATCGGCGTCGGTGAGGTAAGTGCAATGGTCGACGCTGGCGGCACCGTGGCGGACCGCCAATTGCACGCCTGGGCCGGCTCCCAGTTGGTTGCCGTGTACTCGCAGACCGAGTCCGCGCGTGGCCGCGGCGCGCAGGACGCGATCGGACTGGCCCTCGTCGAAAGCGCCTGTCTCGCAGAAGACATCCGCCCAGCGCACATGTGGCGCGACCGCGTCGAGCATATCGCCGCAGACCAGGTCGAGGTAGGTTTCGGCATCGGCACCGGGCGGCACCAGGTGTGCGCCCAGATACGTCACCTCGTCGGCGATGGCGGCGGCGATGCGGGCCGAACGCGCCTCGTCGGGCACGCTGAGGCCGTATCCGGTCTTGGTCTCCAGGCACGTCGTGCCCTGCCGGTAGGCCTCGGTGGCGTGGCGGCGCAGATTGGCCGAAAGCTGTTCGTCCGAGGCACTTCTGGTGGCTGCGACGGTCGTCGCGATACCACCGGCACGGTAGGGCTGACCGGCCATTCTGGCCTCGAATTCGGCAGTGCGATCGCCGGCGAAGACCAGATGGGTGTGGCTGTCGACCCAACCGGGCAAGGCGGCGCGGCCGCCGATATCGACCCGATCATCGGCGGCGGGCGCCGAGTTCGCCGGGCCGATCCAGACGAAGCGTTCCCCCTCGAGCACCACTGCGGCATCGTGCAGTGGGCCGTCCGGTGCGTTGGTGGTCAGCTCACCGATTCCAGTGATGAGGGTGGACACGTTGCCCTTTCTGCCGGTGCGGATGCTGGTCCTTTCGGTGCGATCACGGTAAGTGCAATGCCCGAATCTCTTCTCGCAGAATGATCTCGGGTTGCGCCACCAGTAGGTGACGGCCTTCGGAGACCACCTGTCGCCCGGCTATTACCACGTCGCGGATATCCGCGGCCGAGGCGGCGAACAATGCGGCCGCGGGCTCGGCGCCCGCGGTCCGGATCGAGTCGAGATCGATGGTGACCAGGTCGGCCGCCGCCCCCGGCTCGATGCGTCCCACTTCCGGCCAGCCGATCGATGCGTGATCCGTCGCCGCCCCGAATAGCTCCGTCACCTCGAAGCGCCCACGAGCGCGGGAGGCGAGGCGTTCGTTCAGCTCCAGCGCACGCCACTCCTCGAAACCGTCGACGACCGCATGACTGTCGGTGCCGAGGCACAGCCGGACTCCGGCATCGAGAAGTTCGCGGGCCGGGCCGATGCCGTCGCCGAGATCGCGTTCGGTGGTCGGGCACACGCACGCCCGCGACCGCGCATCGGCCAGCATCCGGATATCTGCGGCGCGCACATGCGTGGCGTGTACGGTCACCGTATCCGGCCCGAGCAATCCGGCGTCGGCAAGTACTGCTGTTGGTGTAAGCCCATGTGCGGCAAGGCAATCCCGATTCTCGGCGGGTTGCTCGGAGAGGTGGACGTGCACCGGCCGACCGTCGGCTTGTTCGGCGACCACCGCGAGTGCCCGTGGCGGCACCGCACGCACCGAATGCGCGGCGACACCGGTGCGCACCAGTTCGGATTCCGGCTTGAACGCGGCGGCGCGCTCGGCCCAGGCTGCCGCATCGCCATCACTGAAGCGGCGCTGGTGTTCATCCGGCTGCCGACCGAATCCGCCACTGAGATAACAGGTATCGAGCAGAGTGAGCCGTATTCCCACGTCATGCGCCGCCGCGGCCAGGGCGGCGCTCATCGCATTCGGATCGGTGTACGCCACGCCGCCGGGCGCGTGATGCAGATAGTGGAATTCGCCGACGCTGGTGTATCCGGCGAGCACCATCTCCGCGTATACCCCGCGTGCGAGTCGGTAGTACGAGTCGGGATCCAGGCGATCGGCGACCGCGTACATCCGTTCCCGCCAGGTCCAGAACGAACCCCGGCCATGGTGGGTGCGTCCGCGCAGGGCGCGATGAAAGGCGTGTGAGTGCGCATTCGCGAAACCGGGAACGGTCAAGCCGCGCAATATTTTTCCACTCGGCTCGGTACCTCGGGAGACCGAGCGGATGGTTGCACCGGCGACATCGATTGTCACCCGTTCGGCCAATCCGTCCGGTAGCCAGGCGTATTCGACCCAATGCACGCTCATTCGATCACGCTCCCACGCATCGGGGTGAGGTCGTGTCCGTCCCGTGTATCGAGCGCCCAGCGGTCCGCGCTCATTTCGCCAAGTCCTCGAGTACTCGCGCCAGGCTCTCGGCACCGAAGTCCACGTCCGCCGGTTCCGAATACTCCTGCGGCGCATGGCTGATGCCGGTCGGATTGCGCACGTAGAGCATGCCGGACGGCACGTGGGCCGCCAGAATGCCCGCATCATGCCCGGCTCCGGTCGGCAGGGCGGGTACGCCGCCGAGTACCGCGTCCATCCGACCTCGCAGCGGTGCGTCGAAAACGACATCGTCGGAATAGGATTCCTCGGTCACGGTGACCTCGCAGCCCTCGGCGGCCGCGGCATCGCGGGCGAATCCGGCGATATCCTCGACCAGCGCCGCGGTGCGTCCGTCACCGGCGACGCGTGCATCGAGCCACAGATCCACGGTCGAGGCAATGACATTCGTGCCGCCCGGTGTGGGGATCAGCTTGCCGACGGTGGCCCTGGCATCGTCGGTGGCAGCGGCCACCCGACGAGCTGCCGCGACCACGGCGGCCGCGGGCAGCATCGGATCGTGGCGGTCGGGCATGCGGGTAGCACCGGCGTGATTGCCCTGCCCGGTGAAGGAGAACCGGTAGCGTCCGTGCGCGATGATGCTGCTGCCGGTGGCGACCGGGCTGTCCAGGTCGATCAGCCCGCGTCCCTGCTCGACATGCAATTCGATGAAGTAGCCGATCCGGGCGAGTGCCTCGGGATCCGCGCCGAATCGCTCGGGCTCCTGTCCCGCTTCGGCCGCGGCCTCGGCAAAGGTGATTCCGGCGGCGTCGCGCAGTCCGCGAGCGCGGTCGGCGTCGATGGCGCCGGTAAGAAGTCTGGACCCCAGGCACGGCACACCGAATCGTCCGCCCTCCTCCTCCGCGAACACCAATAGTGCGAGCGGCCTGGCGGGAGCGAAACCCTTGGCGCGCAGGATATCCACGGCGGCCAGTGCGCTCGTCACCCCGAGCGGGCCGTCGAACGCGCCGCCGCCGGGCACCGAATCCAGATGACTCCCCGTGACTACCGCACCGGAACCCGGACGCCCCCACCAAGCCCAGATGTTCCCGTTGCGATCGGTCGTCACATCCAGCCCCCGTCGGGCCGCCTGCTCGGTGAACCAGTCCCGCAATTCCAGTTCGGCACGATCGAAGACGTGCCGGGAGTATCCGCCGCGCCGCGCATCCCGGCCCACGTCGGCAATGTCGGCGAGCAGGCCGTTCGCTGTCACTTGTGCTCCTGCATGGGGATTCGCACGCCACGCTCCGCGGCCACCGCACCGGCCCGCTCGTACCCGGCATCCACGTGCCGAATGACGCCCATACCGGGGTCATTGGTGAGTACCCGCTCGATCTTCTGTCCGGCCAACGCGGTTCCGTCGGCGACACAGACCTGCCCGGCATGGATGGAACGGCCCATGCCGACGCCGCCGCCGTGGTGTATGGACACCCAGCTCGCGCCCGAAGCCGTATTGACCAGCGCATTGAGCAGCGGCCAGTCGGCAATGGCATCGGAGCCATCGGCCATCGCCTCGGTTTCCCGATACGGCGAGGCGACACTGCCGGAATCGAGGTGGTCACGGCCGATCACCACCGGAGCGGTCAACTCGCCATTGGCGACCATCTCGTTGAACCGAAGTCCGGCCAGGTGCCGCTCACCATAACCGAGCCAGCAAATGCGGGCCGGAAGTCCTTGGAAGGCAACACGTTCCCCGGCCATGGTGATCCAGCGGCGCAAAGATTCGTTCTCCGGGAACAGTTCCAGCATGGCGCGGTCGGTCGCGGCGATATCCGCCGGATCACCGGACAGCGCGGCCCAGCGGAACGGCCCTTTGCCCTCGCAGAACAGCGGCCGGATGTAGGCGGGCACGAAGCCCGGAAAGTCGAAGGCCCGTTCGCAGCCACCGAGTTTCGCCTCGCCACGCAGTGAATTGCCGTAATCGAAGACCTCGGCACCGCGGTCGAGGAACCCGAGCATCGCATCGACGTGTTCAGCCATGGATTCGCGCGATCGATCGGTGAATTCGTCGGGCTTCTTCGCGGCGTAGTCGGCCCAGTCCTCGAGTGCGACACCGCGCGGCAGATACGCGAGCGGATCGTGCGCCGAGGTCTGGTCGGTGACGATATCGATATCGACACCGGCCGCCAGCAATCTCGGCAGCACCTCGGACGCATTGCCGATCAGACCGACCGACAAGGCCTTTCGCTCCTTGCGTGCCTTCGAGACCCGGCGCACCGCATCGTCAAAATCGGTAGCGATCTCGTCGAGATAGCGGTCGTGCACCCGCCGCTCGGCCCGCGCCGGATCGCATTCGACGACCAGCGCCACCCCGCCGTTCATGGTGACGGCCAGCGGCTGCGCACCACCCATGCCGCCCAATCCCGCAGTGAGCGTGATGGTTCCCGCGAGTGTGCCGCCGAAACGCTTATCCGCCACGGCGGCGAAGGTCTCGTAGGTGCCCTGCAGAATGCCCTGGGTGCCGATGTAGATCCACGAGCCCGCGGTCATCTGTCCGTACATGGTGAGGCCGAGTGATTCCAGCCTGCGGAACTCGGGCCAGGTCGCCCAGTCTCCCACCAGATTCGAATTGGCGATCAGCACCCGCGGCGCCCATTCGTGCGTCCGGAATACGCCGACCGGCTTACCCGACTGGACCAGCAAGGTCTCATCGGCCTCGAGTGTGGTGAGGGTGCGGGTGATGGCGTCGAAGCTGGCCCAGTTCCGCGCCGCCTTACCGGTACCGCCGTAGACCACCAAGTCCTGCGGGCGCTCCGCCACCTCGGGATCGAGATTGTTCTGCAGCATCCGCAGAGCGCCCTCGGTCTGCCAGCTCTTGGCCGTCAGTTGTGTGCCGCGCGCCGCGCGCACTGTCCGTGTCATCAGCTTGCCTCCATATCAACGAATAGCCCGTCGACCCCACCGGCCGGTGCCGTATACGTACTGGTGACCTCGCATGAGGTAGCCCCCGTGCGCCAGCCTGATTCGCTGTGCGGGCATTGGATCGCATCGGGTGTCGGCAAGAACCTCACCTTCCCGAGCTGCCGAGGTGCGGGGTGACCGCGGCCAGCAGTTCGCCGGAGCGGACCAGTTCCGCCGCGGCGGCAATCTCCGGGGCAAGGTGTCGGTCCGGGCCCGGACCGTCGACCTTCGTGCGCAGCAATGCGAGTGCCGCGGCGGTGGCCGGGCCCGGACGCAGCGGCGCCCGTAGATCCAACGCCCTTGCCGCCGTGAGGTATTCGATCGCGAGCACGGTGGCCAGACCGTCGACGGCGCTGCGCAATTTGCGCGCCGCCGACCAGCCCATCGACACATGGTCTTCCTGCATCGCACTGCTCGGAATCGAATCCACCGATGCGGGCATCGCGAGGCGCTTGAGTTCGCTGACGATGCCCGCCTGGGTGTACTGGGCGATCATGTGGCCGGAATCGACACCGGGATCGGCCGCGAGGAAGGCCGGAAGACCGTGTGAGCGTGCGACATCCAACATCCGATCGGTGCGCCGCTCGGCCATGCTCGCGACATCGGCGACCGGAATGGCCAGGAAGTCGAGGACATACGCCACCGGGGCACCGTGGAAGTTGCCGTTGGATTCCAACCTGCCGTCGGCGAGTACGACGGGATTGTCGATCGCCGAGGCCATTTCGCGCTCGGCCACCAATTCGGCGTGCGCGAGGGTGTCGCGGGCAGCGCCGTGCACCTGCGGTGCGCAGCGCAACGAGTACGCGTCCTGCACCCGGTTGCAGTCGGGACCCCGGTGACTGGCAACGATGTCCGATCCGGCGAGCGCCGCCGCCATGCGCCGTGCCGAGCGGGCTTGTCCCGGATGCGGGCGCAGCGCCTGCAGATCATCGGCGAAGACCCGGTCGGTGCCGAGTAGCGCCTCCACGCTCATTGCGGCGGTGATATCGGCGACATCCAGCAGTTGACGCAGGTCGTTGATCGCGAGCGCGAGCATGCCGAGCATGCCGTCGGTGCCGTTGGTGAGCGCGAGCCCCTCCTTCTCGGCGAGGGTCACCGGCTCGATGCCCTCGGCGTGTAAGGCTGCTGCCGCCGTAACTACGTTGCCAGCGGAATCAGTGACCTCTCCCTCCCCCATCAGCGCCAATGCGACCGCGGCCAATGGCGCGAGATCGCCGGAGCAGCCGAGCGAGCCGAACTCGTGCACCACCGGAGTAATGCCCGCATTGATCAGCGCGGCCAATGTGAGCGCTGTCTCCGGCCGCACCCCGGTATGTCCGGTGGCCAGTGTCCGTAGCCGCAGCAGCATCATGGCGCGCACCACCTCGGTCTCGACCGCGGCACCCGCGCCCGCGGCATGCGAGCGGATCAGCGACCGCTGCAGCGCGGCCCGACTCTCCGGCGGAATGTGCCGGGTGGCCAGTGCACCGAAGCCGGTGGAGACGCCGTAGGTCGGGACGGTGCCCGCGGCCAGCGCGTCGACGTGCTGACGCGCGGAAGTGAGCCGTTTCTCGGCGGCCTCGCTGAATCGAACCTGGGCGCCGGCGCGGGCAACGGCGACGATGCGTTCGACGGTCAGCGGCCCGTCCAGCTCCACGGGCGGTAACTGCGTGGTATCCGGCATAGGCCCATTCCACCGCCACGGGGGCGGGTGGAGAATGAAGCTGGACCAGGTTCTGTCTGGTATGCGAGACATTGAGTCAAAACGGTACGGGAGGAAGGCGCATGGGAACGAGCAGCGATATCCCCGCGCTCCGGCGCGGCCTTGCCGTGCTGCACCTGATGGCGACGCGGGCCGGACCGGTCTCCGCGTCCACGATCGCGCGCGAGCTTGACATCCCCCGCTCCACCACCTATCACCTGCTCGCGGAGCTGGAGCAGGCCCGCTTCGTCACCCGGCTGCCCACCGAACGGCGCTACGGCCTCGGCATCGCCGCCTTCGAACTGGGTTCGGCCTATCTGCGCCACGATCCGCTGGAGCGGGTCGCCGGACCGTTGCTGCGCGAGTTGGCCGGACGGGTCGGGCACAATGCGCACCTCGGGGTGCTGCACGGCAATGAACTGCTGTATCTGATCAAAGAACGACCGGCGCGCCCCGAAACGCTGGTGACCGATGTCGGCGTCCGCCTGCCCGCGCAGCTCACCGCATCGGGCCGGGCGATCCTGGCGCATCTGCCCGCCGCCCATGTGCGCGCGCTGTTCCCGTCGGCGGCAGCATTTGTGCGTCGCACCGACCGCGGGCCGACCAGCCTCGCGGCGCTGCGCACCATCCTGGCCGCCGAGCGGCGGCGCGGTTGGGCGAGCGAGGACGGACATGTCACCGCCGGATTCGCCTCGGTCGCCTACCCGGCATTCGATCACGACCATCGGCCGATCGCGGCGATCAGCGTCACGCTGCGGCATCACTGCGAACAGATCCCCTGTATTGCCGATTGGTCCGATCTCGCTGTGCAGGTGCGGTCCACCGCTGACAATCTCACTCGGCGCATCGGTGGGCGGGTGAGCTGAGGAGCAGCCTGTTCGCGAACAGGGAGCAATCGCAATGATGCGACGCCTTATCCGTAATTTCCAGGAAATTCTGACGGCATGCACGACACACCGGCACGCAGCGCGAGATTCAGCTATCCGATGGTTACGCTCGAAGATCATCAACCGGAGCGACGCTTCGCCGGTGCTGCACGACCGAACAGTGTCGGATGGCGACAGGAGCTCGATGCGAACACCGACGCGCCGCCGCGCCCTCGTCGCGCTCGCTACGATCGCGACCGCACTGCTGCTCGCCGGTATCTCGATGCCGAGCGCGCAGGCCAGCGTCGCGCCGTTCGGCCGTGAATTCCTCTGGGGCGTAGCGTCATCCGGCTTCCAATCCGAAGGCGACGCGCCGGACAGCAACTGGACCCGCTATATCGCCACCGGCCAGGCCGGCGACAACTACGACAATTCGGTCGACTTCGCTCAGCGCTACATCTCCGATATCAACCTGGCTGCCCGCCTCGGGGTGCGGGTGTACCGGATCGGCATCGAATGGGCACGCGTGCAACCGCAACCGGATACCTGGGACGAGGCGGCATTCGGCTTCTACGACAACGTGATCGCGCGCATTCTCGCGGCCGGTATGCGGCCGATGCTCACCCTCGATCACTGGGTGTATCCCGGCTGGGCCGCCGACCGCGGCGGCTGGCGCAATCCGGGCATGGTCGAGGATTGGCTGGTCAACATGCGAAAGGTGGTGAACCGCTATGTCTCTCGCAATCCGCTGTGGATCACCTTCAATGAACCTGCCGCCTACATCGGCACCGAACTGCGCATCGGCGCCATCACCCCGGACGAGGCGCCGGCAATGCTGGACCGAATCGCCCAGGCACACAACGCGATCTACGACACGATCCATCAAAACCTGCCCGAGGCACAGGTCACCAGCAATCTCGGCTATGTCGCGGGCGCCGAGACCGAGGTGAATCAGCCGATCGTGGACCGGATCGCCGACAAGCTCGATTTCATCGGCGTAGACTACTATTTCGCGCCGGTGCCGGAAACGAATAAAGCGGTACAGGGTGGTTCGAACGAGGGTCCGGCGATCTGGGAACTCCCGATTCACACCGAGGGCATCTACTACGCATTGCGCCATTACGCACAGCTGTTTCCCGATCGCCCACTGTATGTCGTGGAGAACGGCATGCCCACCGAGGACGGTAAACCGCGCGCCGACGGCTACACCCGCTCCGACCACCTTCGCGACACCGTCTACTGGCTCCAGCGCGCCAAGGCCGACGGCATCAATATCGTCGGCTACAACTACTGGAGTCTGACCGACAACTACGAATGGGGCAGCTACACACCACGTTTCGGCCTCTACAGCGTCGACGTGCGCACCGACCCCACGCTGGCCCGCCAACCCACCGATGCGGTCGAGGCCTACCGCGGCATCATCCAGTCCGGCGGGGTTCCCACCGGCTACCGCCCGACCCGCGCACCGGTCGAATGCGGATTGGTCGATCCGCCCGACAGCTGCGACGAAACCGTCAGCGTTCCCTAGCCGGATATTCCCGGCAAAAGGGCAAGAGTGCGTGTCTATTCGCTGGGGGAAGACCTTGCCGCACTCGATGGATACCAGCGCATCCGTCGCCCCTGATCCGGCGACATCGAGACCAGCACCGTCGGCCCGGCCGGTGACCATCGCGGCAATTCATGCGCCATCGGCACAACCGCACGGCATCGGCCGGGCATCGGCACTCTACGGTCGGCTATTTCTTATCGGCGGTCAATTGCCCGGCGGCGCCCCAGCTGTCGGCGGGCGTCTCGTGAATCCACACCTGCACGGTTTCGGCCGGAATCTGATATGCGTCGACGAAGGCGTCGGTAATCCGGCGGACCAGATCCCGCTTGAGTTCGACGGCACGCGGACCCTGCTGCACGGTGACGATGGGCATGACTGATCTCCTCACTGAAAAGGGTTGGGGCAGACCGCCTCCGGGGGATGCCGGCTGGTTCGGCGGCCTGTGATCAGTTCACCCGAATGAAAGTCTTCGACCAAGGGCCAGTTCGACTGCGCAGCGATAACGAATACTTATTGTCGACTTTCCTCCGCGAGGAGGTCGCGCAATAGCTCCGAACTCGGCGCATCGGTCCCGGCCCGCAGGGCGACTGCGATCGGCAGACTCAGGCCGCCGTCGGCGAACGGCCGGAAAGCCACCCGGGGGTTGTGTACCTGGTCGGCATTGGCGGCGTAGATCACCGTCCACATTGCGGCGGCAGTGCCGATCGCGGCCAGATTGTCCTGCAGCGTGGTGGCGGTCGGCGCGGGAACGGGCTCGAAACCCGCACGCTGACAAGACATCAGCACCAGATCGACCAGTGCCGGATGATTGCGTCGCTCGGTCATCCGCAATGGCACCATGGCCAGATCGGCCAATCGCACCGTCTCGTGCGCGGTCAGTGGATGCCGGGCGGGGAGCGCCGCGACGAGTGGATCATCCCATGCACGCAGATACTCCAGGTCGGGAGTGTCCTCGACGGCGGGCGCACGCACGAACGCCGCATCCAGTCGTCCATCCGCGACTTGTGCCAACCGCTCGCGCACCGGCAGCGTGACCAACTCGATGCGCACCTGCGGAAGACGCTCGGCAAAGGCATCCAGGATGGTGTCCAGCCGGGCACCGAGTCCGGTAACAGTGCCGAGCCGGAACACCTCCGCCCGCGCACCGGCCAGATCGGCCACCGATGCCCGTGCCTGATCCGCCGCGATCAGCACCCCGCGCGCAGCGGGCAGAAACCGCTGCCCGGCCTCCGTCAGCCGCACCCGTCGCGGCGACCGATCCAGCAGCCGCACCTGCAATTCCCGTTCCAGCCGCTGCACCTGCTGACTCACTGCTGGTTGCGCGATATGCAGCCGCTCGGCCGCGCGCCCGAAGTGCAGTTCCTCGGCCACGGTGACGAAATAGCGTAATTGGCGCAGCTCCATGGCGCGGCTCCTCGAAACAGGCGGTGCTGTCGATCCATGAAACCAGCCGCCGCAATCAGTACATGCAACGGCCCGACGCCGCGCCCCCGCCAGCTCCGCCGCCGGATTGGTATCAGGCACCGGGCACCCCGTGTGTGCACCGGGCACCCTCTACAGAGGGTGCCCGGTGCCGCGCCGAGGTGCCCGCCGCCTGATCAGGGCGCCCGAGCGTCCAGCCGGGTGACAGGACAGATCGGCGGGCGCCCGGTTCGAGCGCCCGCCGATTCGGGGTGGGGTGGGGTTACTTCGGTGCCGAGAAGGGCTGGTTGATGGTGGTGAAGTACTGGAGTGCGGCGGCGATGGCGACCGGGGCCGTGACAAGGATCTGTCCGGCGAGGGTGCCGAGCGCGCCGACGGCGATGATGCCGCCGATGCAGCCGATGGCCGCGGACGGGATGAATGCGCCGAACAGACCGACGATGGTGGCGGCCGCGACGGTCGCGCCCGCGATACCGCCGAGCACACAGCCGAGGGCGCCGCCGCCGAGACCGCCGACCAGTGTGCCGATGGTGGCACCCATGCTGATGGTGCTGGTCAGGCGGCTCCAGGCAGCCTGCTCACGGTCATAGTCGTTCTTCCACGGGGCCTTGTCCTCATACGGCAGCGCGACCGGTTTGTACGCGGCGTGGGCGAGATCGAACTGCGGGGTCAGCGTCGCGGTGTGATCCTGGATATCCGCCGCGATCGGGAAGACGAAATCGTCCACCCGGAAGGACAAATCGGTGCCCGCGAGGGTGGTGCCGTCGACGGCCTTGATCTTGAAGACGCCGTTCTCGTTGACCAGCGAACCGGCATCGGTCTTGATGATGGCCGCGGACGGAGTCGTAGTGGCCGTGTAGTTCACGGCGCCGTTGTCGGTTTCGGGAGCGGCATTCACGGTCCCGGCCGTGACGCCGACAGCCGCGATCAGCAGCGCCGAGGTCGCGGCGAATTTCCTCATCAACATGCTTTGGTATTCCTAACGGGTGTACTGCGGAAGCACGCTCATTAAAGCCGCAGCACAACATCCATGTGTGACCAAATCGTTATTATTTGCCCATCAATTGCCGCAGAGTAATGTGCGAATTGTTCAAGCTGTGATCTACATCACATTCGCAGGCCGATCGACGTTACCGCCAGCCGATGACACGTCATACAGGAAATCGGAACGGCGCAATCGGATTCCAGCATCCGCATACGAGAAATCCTTCCGCGCAAACCGGCACAGCACATCCGGCTCCAGCCGTTTCATGCGACCCAATAATGCGCAACATGCATCATCGGACCGTTGTTGTGATGTAGCCCACACCGATCGCGCGCTGCTTATCCGAAGTCAGCGAGTTTCGAGGACTGCCATGGCGGCATTGTGCCCCGGGATGCCGCTGACGCCGCCGCCGCGAATCGCACCCGCCCCGCAGATGAAGACGTTCGGCACGTCCGTTGCCACGCCCCAGCGGACCGCCGGAGTATCGGTGTCGTCGCAGCGATAAGGGAAGGCCAGGTCTCGGTGGAAGATATGACCGCCGGGGAGGGCCACCTCACGCTCCAGGTCGACCGGCGACTTGGCTTCGATACAGGGCGCACCGTGCCCGTCGAGGGCGAGGCAATCGACAAGCGGTTCGGCGAGTACCGCATCCAGCTGGGCGAGCGCGCCTTTCACGGCCGTCGCCTTCGCCGCCTCCGGATCGGACTCGAAAAGCCTTGCCGGAGTGTGTAATCCAAATAATGTGAGGGTGTGCAGATCGGAGTCGGGTGCGAGGATCGAGGGATCGGTCAGGGTGTGACAGTAGATCTCCGATGGTGGCGCCGACGGAATCCGCCCGCGGGATGCCTCGCGATATGCCTGCTCGAGTTGTGAATACGACTCGGCGATATGAAATGTTCCGGCGAATGCCGCACGCGGATCGGTCGAAGCGTCGCGCAGCCTCGGCAGCCGCCGCAGCACCATGTTCACTTTCAGTTGGGAGCCTTCGGGTTTCGGCTCCCTCGGTATGCCGAGCAGCTGTGCGAGTTCATACGGTGCCGCGTTGACGAGCACATGCCGCGCACCGACCACACCGTCCCGATAGCGCACTTCCGCTGTGAAATCGTCGGATTCGACCTCGGTTACCGCACAGCCGGTGATCAGCTCCGCACCGGCGGCGCGGGCCACGTCGGCGAGTGCGTCGGTGAGCGCGCCCATACCGCCGATCGGCACATCCCAGTCGCCGGTGCCGCCACCGATCACGTGGTACAGGAAGCACCGGTTCTGCCGCAACTCAGGATCGTGCGCATGGGTAAAGGTCCCGATGAGTGCATCGGTGAGCACGACTCCGCGCACGGTGTCGTCGGCAAAGGTCGACTCGACCGTCTCCCCCAGCGGCCGCTCGAACAGTGCCGCCCACGCGGCGGGATCATCGACAACCCGCTCGAGCGCCGAACGCGTCGGCAGCGGTTGCGTGAGCGTCGGAAACACGCGCCGCGCGAGCCGTGCGGTCACACCGTAGAACTCCTGCCACGCCCGGAAGTCCCGATCCGAACCGGTGAGCCGGATGAAGCTCTCCCTGGTCCGGGCCTCGGAACCGGTATCGACCAGCAATCCACCCGCCCCGACCGGCGTATACGACGAGATCCGCCGCCGCCGCGTCGCGAACCGCAACCCCAGCTCCTCGACGATCTGGCGCGGCAGCAGACTCACCAGATACGAATACCGCGACAATCGCGCATCGACGCCCGGAAAAACCCGCGCCGAAACCGCGGCCCCACCGATGTGCTGCTGGCGCTCCAGCACCAGTACCGAACGCCCGGCTCGCGCCAGGTATGCGGCGGCCACCAGCCCGTTGTGACCGCCACCGACCACCACCACGTCATAGGAGGAGCGCATCGGTCGCATCCGTCCTGCCTACCACGGATTCCGCGATTCGCGCCCGGATTGTGCGATTGCCGAGAGATTACGGCCCGGTTTCCATATTTCCCTGCGATTGACCAGCACTCACTTCACACTTAGCTTCTGGCAAACGCCATATGAGGGCGGCGTTTTCACCCGGGAGCGATCATGACCGAAGCCACCACACCATCCGACGACGAACGGCGCCTCGCCGAACTCGGCTACAAACAGGAATTGGCCAGATCCTGGTCCGGATTCTCCAACTTCGCCATCAGCTTCACCATCGTCTCCATCCTGACCGGCGGATTGGCCAGTTATGGCATCGGTCTGGCCAACGGCGGTCCGATCACCATGGCGTGGGGCTGGCCGCTGGTCTCGCTGATGGTGTTGTTCGTCGGTCTGGCAATGGCCGAATTGGCCTCGGCCTACCCGACTTCCGGCGGTCTGTACTGGTGGGCGTCCGAATTGGGCGGTCCGGTCTGGGGCTGGTTCACCGGGTGGTTCAACCTGATCGGCCAGATCGCGGTGACCGCCGCCATCGACTACGGTGCGGCCATCTTCACCACCGCGGTGCTCAATGTGATCGGCATCGATATCGGAACCGACCGCACCGCGATCTTTTTGGTCTTCACCGCGATCCTGATCCTGCATGCCGTACTCAATGCGATCGGCCCGCATCTATCCGCGGTCATCAACAACATCTCGGCCTGGTGGCATGTCGGCGGCGTGGCGATCTTCGTCGTCGTCCTCGGTTTCGGCGCGAGCCACCACCAGAGCGTCGGCTTCGTCTTCACCGAAACCGTCGACAACAGCGCGGTCGGGTTCGGCGGGGTGGCATTCAGCTTCCTCCTCGGTCTGCTGCACGCGCAGTACACATTCACCGGCTACGACGCGTCGGCGCATATGTCGGAGGAGACCCACGATGCCGCACGCACGGCGGCCAAGGGCATCATCAACACCATTGTCGTCTCGGCCGTTGCCGGATATCTGCTCATCATGGCGGTCACCTTCGCGATCCCGAATCTCGATGACGCCCTGGATCCGGCGAAGAACAACGGCTATCCGGTGATCTACATCCTGGAGAATTCGCTGAATTCGTTCTGGTCCGGTCTGCTGCTGATCATCGCCGCGATCGCCCAGCTGTTCTGCGGCTATGCCTCGGTCACTTCGGCCTCGCGCATGCTGTTCGCCTTCTCCCGTGACGGCGCGGTACCGGGATCGGCCTACTGGTCGCGACTTTCGGACCGCAAAGTGCCGGTGCACGCGGTGCTGTTCATCTCGTTCTTCTCGTTCGTCCTGCTCATCCCGTCGATGCTGGTACCCGCGGAAAACGCGCCGACCGCCTATGCGGCGGCCACCTCCGTCGCCACCATCGGCCTCTACATCGCCTATGGCATCCCGATCCTGCTGCGCCAGTTGCACGGCGGCAGATTCCAGACCGGCCCTTGGCAACTCGGCCCCTGGTATCGACCGGTGGGCATTATCGCCCTGATCTGGATCGTGCTGATCAGCCTGCTGTTCATCCTGCCGACCGATGACCGCGGCTACCCGTGGAACAGCGAATTCACCTGGAACACGGTCAATTACGCACCGATCACCCTGGTCGGCGTAGTGGGCGCGATCGGTGTCTGGTGGCTGGTCTCGGCCAAGCGCTGGTTCACCGGGCCCAAGCGCACCGTCGAGGACGCCCCGCCCGCCGACGAACCCGAGGCCGCCGCCAACGCCTAACCCAAGAGCGCCATCAGTTCCCGGCGGATTGCCGCGGACGCCTCGGCCTGCGATCGGCCTCGGCGGTCGACCAGATGATGCCGGGTGGGCCAGCCGACGGCGGCATCGACGAGATCCAATAGTTCCTCGTCGATGCCGCCGTCGTGGGTCAGCTCCGGCGCGAACGCGCGTGCCAGCGCGGCACGAATTCGCGTGTCGGTCAACCGCATTCGCGCGTCGACGCCAGGGACCGTATGCGATTCGAGTAGACCGAGCAGCCGGGGATTTCGCTGTAGCGCGAAGATCGCCGCGCTCTGCCGCACCACCGCATCGATGCGATCGGCGAGCGGTAGTTCCGGATCCGGATTCTCGATAAGCGCCTCGACCCGCTCCGATTGCACCTCCACGACCGCGACCCGCAGGTCGTCCCGTCCGGGAAAGTGCACGAATACGCTGCGCTCGGAAACTCCGGCCCGCGCCGCGATGCGCTTACCGGTGGGATCGAGTTCACCGTCATGTATCGCATCGAGCAGCGCGGCGACGATCGCGGCGCGGGTCTGTTCCGGGTTGCGCCTGCGGCGGGCGCGCGCAGTGCTCTCACTCATGCCTGCATCCGATCACAGGCACGCCATGCGAACATCGGCGACCACACCGGCAATTATTGCAGTCTGACTGCAATAACGGTTACGGTGTCGCTGCCGAGCACTGACAGGAGAAACGATGGTCGAGCACCAGAACACCAACCGGATGCCACGGATGTCCCGGCGCGGCGCATTCGGCGTCGGAGCGGCGGCACTCGCGGTCGCGGGCGTCGGGCTCACCGCATGTGCCGACGCGGATGATGTGCATCCGTCCGCCGAGCCCACCGAACCGAGCAATCACATCGCCGAGGGCAATACGCGGCTCGCCTCGACACTCCCCTTCTCCGACACCACCGATTTCGCGGACGCCGACCGCGGCTGGATCGCCGCCCTCGACCCCGGCGTAGTCCAGGATCCCAGCGGAAAGGTGGTGTGGGACAACGACTCCTACGCTTTCCTCCGCGATCCCTGCCCCCTGTCGGTGAATCCGAGCCTGTGGCGACAGTCCCAGCTGACGGCCAAACAGGGACTGTACGAAATCGCCCCTGGCTTCTATCAGATCCGTGGTCTCGACCTGTCGAATATGACGCTGATCGAGGGCGATACCGGCGTCATCGTCATCGATCCACTCATCTCGACCGAGACCGCTGCCGCCGGACTCGCGCTCTATCGCGCCCATCGGGGCAATCGGTCGGTCACCGGACTCATCTATTCACACGCGCACGTGGACCATTTCGGCGGTGCACTCGGGGTCACCACCCGCGCGGAGGTGGCGGCGGGCCACTGTCCGGTGCTCGCGCCGTCCGGTTTTCTCGAACACGCGGTCGCCGAGAACATCTACGCGGGCACCGCGATGGCCCGACGCGCCGCCTACATGTATGGCGCGGCCCTCCCGCGCGGACCGAAGGGACAGGTCGGCGCGGGCCTCGGCCAGACCACATCGATCGGCACCACCACTCTCATCGACCCCACCGTCGACATCACCCGCTCCGGCCAAGAGGAGATCGTCGACGGTGTGCGCATGGTGTTCCAATTGACTCCGGGCACCGAGGCACCGTCGGAAATGAACTTCTACTTCCCGGACCGGCGCATCCTGTGCATGGCCGAGAACGCCACCCACACCTTGCACAACATCCTCACACTGCGCGGTGCGTTGGTGCGCGATCCGCATGTGTGGTCGCGCTATCTCACCGAATCGATCAACCGGTACGGCCGCAAGTCCGACCTGGTCTTCTCCTCACACCACTGGCCGATCCGGGGTACCGATCGGATCGTGGAATTCCTTGCGGTGCAACGAGATCTGTACGCCTACCTCAACGACCAGACACTACGCCTGCTCAACCAGGGCTACGTCGGAAGTGAGATCGCGGAGGTGCTGCAGCTGCCACCCGGGATCACGAAAGAGTGGTCAACTCGTGGCTACTACGGGTCGGTCAGCCACAATGTCAAGGCGATCTACCAGCGCTATATGGGCTGGTTCGACGGCAATCCGGCACATCTGTGGGAGTATCCGCCGGTCGAATCGGCCAAACGGCACGTCGATGCCATGGGCGGTGCGAGCGAGGTGCTGCAGAAGGCCCAAAAAGCTTATGACACAGGCGATTACCGATGGGTCACCCAGCTGGTGAACTACGTGATCTTCGCCGAACCGAACAATACGACGGCAAAGCACTTGCAGGCCAGCGCCTTCGAACAACTCGGCTACGGCGCGGAGAATGCCACCTGGCGCAACTTCTACCTCAGCGGCGCCTACGAACTGCGCAACGGCCCGTTCGGCACACCGACCAAGGCGAACGCGCAGGGCATGCTCGCCGCCCTCACCATCGACCAGGCCTTCGACGCCATATCCCTGTTCGTCAACGGCCCCAAGGCCTGGGATATCCAGGTCACCACCGATTGGCGCTTCACCGATGCGGACGACCACACCCAGCGCGCCGAATTGCGCAATGGCGTCCTCATCCACTACCCGCGCACCCCTGACGACGGTCTGCCCGCCCCCGACGCCACCCTCACGCTGACCCGCACCACCTTCGCCCGCACGATGCTCGCCGGCGGCAATGTCGCGGACGCGATCATCAAGGGCGATATCAACGTCGACGGCAATATCGCCACCCTGCAGCGACTGAACGGCCTGTTCGACCGCCCCGACCCGAACTTCGCGATCGTCACCCCGTGAACACCGGTGGGCCGCCCATAGGTGGGGAGTCGAGGCTCACAAGGGCCGAACCGGTTGTGCGACAATCCCGCGAATGGGCTCCGAGTACGACCCGATCGCCGATGGTCTCTGGGGCGGAGCGCAATACGGGCTGCTGCCGCCGAAGGCGCAGGAGCCGAAAATATCGCCGGTGGTGGCCGAGGCACGCGAGCAGATCGATAAACTCGCCGCCCCGCCGGTCGCTTCGGGCGCCGTGCAACGCGCGGTCGAATTGGCTCGCACCGCATTTCGATTCATGCTCGACCAACTCGGCACCGGAAACCCCACCGATCTGCCCGATCTGACGGCCATGCTCGATGAGGCGAACCTCTACGATGTGGCAAACAAGTCCGTGGTGACCGCTCATTACAACACGAAATCGGCCAAAATGTCTGAGCTCACCGCTGATTTGAAAGAGCGGGATACGAAGCTCTCCGGCAACGTTGGGGATGTCGCGGGCAACGGCGTAAAGATGGCCAAGGGGATCCGGGACGAGGCGCAAATGCTGGGCTTGGTACTGCAAGCGGCTTCGTTGGCTACCTCCGCAGGATCGGGCAAGCTATCGGCCAGTGAGGAAAAGTCCCTGTTGACGGACATTTTCACGAGGGTCGTACATCTGGAGCAGGACTACCTCGACATCATCGGGAAAAACTCTGGGCACGCCGGGCAGATGAGCCCCGTGACCTTGGCACAACTCGAGAAGATCTTCCCCGGCACCCCCAAGAGCAAGCTGGAGAAATACCTCCCCTACCTCGACCAGGCCATGCGCGACTACGGGATCGACACGCCCAAGCGTGCGGCCACATTCCTCGCGCAGATCGGGGTGGAGACCGACGATCTGAAAACCCTCGAAGAATATGGCGACAAGGGCTACTTCGAGCGCAACTACGGGTCGCGCAAAGACCTCGGAAACGACCGGGCCAGTGACGGCGCCGCATTCCACGGTAGAGGCGCCCTGCAACTGACCGGCCGCAGCAACTATCGGAAGGCCAGCGATGCTCTCGAGGTCGATTTCGTTGCGGATCCAGAAAAAGCCGAAGACCCGAAGTACGCGTTCGCCACTGCGGGATGGTACTGGGATTCCAAGGATTTGAACGACGACGCGGATAGATCAGATATCGACGCGATCACTCATACGATCAACGGTGGTAACAACGGTGGTGCGGAGCGCCGTGAGAATTACGACCGTGCGCACAAGGTCCTCGACGCGGAATAATCGCCCGGGTGACACATGGTCACGAAACCATGTGTCACCCGTGGGCTCAATCCTCTTGCGGCAGAAACTGTTTCGCGTACTCGTACCCTTCGCTACCTTCGGCCGCCGCCTTGGCGTAAACCAGATGCACCACACCGGTTTTGAAAGTATTGGACGAAAGCAGTTCCAGCGGAAGCGCGGCGTCGGCCTCCTCGAACAGTCGCAGGCCCTTGCGCACCGCGATCGGGTGCACCAGCAGATGCAGCTCATCGAGGAGCCCGACCTCGAGCAGCTGACGGACCACGGATACCGATCCACTGATGCCGATGGGTGCCTCGCCGGGCTCGTTCTTCAGCGCCGCGACCGCTGCCACCAGATCACCGGCGAGCACCTCGGAATTGCGCCAGGTGAAGGTCAGATCCTGATGCGAGACCACGATCTTGCGAGCGTCGCCGAGCTTCCTGGCCATCTCGGCATCGACATCGCCCGCGAGCTCGCGCTCCGGCCAGGCACCGGCGAAACCCTCGTAGGTCTTGCGGCCGAGCAGCAGCGTATCGGCCGCGCCGAGCTGACTGTCGACGGCCGTGGCCATCTCCTCGTTGAAGTACGGGAAGTGCCAATCCTGCGGGTTCTCGACAACGCCGTCGAGTGCGATGAACAGTCCCGCGGTGATTTTCCGCATCGGTAACTCCTTGGTCGGTGGTTGATGCCGCGTCACCAGATCAGACGGACGGGAACCGGAATAATCATCGCTCGCGCACTCGCCTATTCGGGCGATCGGCGATGCAGGGCAAGCTGGAGTTCGAGCAGCAGGCGATCGGCGGGATCGCTGAGGTCCATGCCGACAATGTCCTCGACGCGGCGGATCCGGTAGCGCAGGGTATTCGGATGTACCTGGAGCGCCGTCGCGGCATTGCGCACGTCGCCGTGCTCGCGCAGATACGTCTCGACACTCTCGCACAGATTCGCGGAGTGCTTGCGGTCGTAGTCCAGCAGCTTGTGCAGGCGGGGATCGTGCAGTTCCGGCCGCGTACCGACGAGATCGAGAATTTCACCGAGCAATACCGCGGTACGTGATTCGGCCAGCGTGGTCACCCGTCCGCGCGGATAGATCGCGGCCGTACTGTCGAGGACCCGGTCCACCTCCGAACGCGCGCCCGCGACATGAGCCAGATCCGGAATGGGACAGGCGATGGCGGCGCGCAATCCGAGGTCGGCTTCCAGTTGTTCGACCAGCTGACGGGTCCACGCCGTCACCGCGTGCGCGGTTCGGTACTGCGGCAGCAGCACATACACCCGGTCGGCGAGGACGGTGGTCACCGAATCACCGCGAAATGAGCTGGCGCGCAAGCGAAGCATATTGCCGAGGGCGGCGGGGGACTTCACGCCGGGAGCGACTGCGAAGCCGACCACCGCGGCCGGACCGGTCAGCGGCAGATTCAACGCACTCGCTACCGCGGGCACGTCGGCGGTCCCCCCACCGGTCCCGAACAGCCGTTGAATGAGCAGCGCCTCGGCGGAGGGCGCGTCCAGGCTGCGCGATATCAGCCGGGCGGCGATGGCCGACGCACCGCGCAGGATCTCCGCGGCTTCCGGTTTGAACGGCCGGTCACCCTGCTGTAGCCAGATCGCACCGAGTACCCGGGGCGCATTCCCCTCGGCATGGTCCCGGATGCTCACCACCAGGCGGCGCTTGATGTCCAGTTCCTCGTGCGCCGGTATGTCGATGACTTCGTCGGAACCGCGCAGCCGATCGAAGACGCCCCACTCGCGCAGCACCCGCAGATAGTCACGCGGCCCCTCCCGGCCGAGGATCGACAACACCCGCAGCTGGTCGGCCGCCTGATCGGAGGCCGAATACGCGAGCACATGCGATTGCGGGTCCTCGATGGACACCATTCCGCCCGCGTTCTGGGCGACCATCTGCGCCAATCCGAACAGGTCCAGGTCCGCGGCCACCAACTCACCCTCGCCAGCCACGACCACTGCTCACTTTCATACGACTCGCCAATCCGGTCATCCCATCTTTGTCCGCCTGTCCGATTCTGCGGGCGGTTTTGCGGTGTTGACTTCGGCTCACCGTCATATACCAGTAAGGAGGACTCATGGACGCCATCGTGTCCACGCCACGCCCGGCCAACGAGCCGGTCGGCACCTTCGCACCGGGCAGCGCCGAACGCGCACGATTGCGGGCGAAATTGACCGAACTCGCCGCTACGCCGACCGAGGTCCACCATGTCATCGGCGGCGAGCATCGGCGCACCTCGGGCAAGAGCATCGAGGTCGTGCAGCCGCACAATCATGCCGCCGTACTCGGCACCCTCACCACCGCCGAGGCCCGCGATGTCGAGGACGCGATCGCCGCTGCCTCGGCCGCCGCACCCGGCTGGCGCGCGCTGTCCTTCGAGGATCGCGCGGCGATCTTCCTGCGGGCCGCGGATCTGCTGTCCGGCCCGTGGCGCGAAACCATTGCCGCCGCAACCATGTTGGGGCAGTCCAAGACCGCGTACCAGGCCGAGATCGACGCACCGTGCGAACTCGTCGACTTCTGGCGCTTCAATGTGCATTTCGCTCGACAGATCCTGGCCGACCAACCGATCTCGACCCCGGGTGTATGGAACAAGGTCGAGTACCGCCCGCTGGAGGGCTTTGTCTACGCGATCACCCCGTTCAACTTCACCGCCATCGCGGGCAATCTGCCGACCGCACCCGCCCTGATGGGCAATACGGTCCTGTGGAAGCCGTCGCCCACCCAGGCGGTGGCCGCGTATTGGACGATGAAACTGCTGGAAGCCGCGGGGCTGCCGCCCGGTGTCATCAATATGGTGCACGGTGCTGGACCGAAGATCTCCGACGTCGCGCTGACCGATCGGCGGCTGGCGGGCATCCACTTCACCGGTTCGACCGCGACCTTCCAGCATCTGTGGCGTTCGGTGGCGATGAATATCGCGGACTACAACACCTATCCGCGCCTGGTCGGTGAGACCGGCGGCAAGGATTTCGTGCTGGCGCACAGTTCCGCGGATCCGGATGTGCTGACCACCGCGCTGATCCGCGGCGCCTTCGACTATCAGGGCCAGAAGTGCTCGGCCGCCTCGCGGGCTTTCATTCCCAAGTCGGTGTGGGCCAGGATGGGCCGCGATCTCATCGATAAGGTCGGCTCGCTGAGCTACGGCGATGTCACCGACTTCGCGCATTTCGGTGGCGCGGTCATCGATCAGCGCGCCTTCGACCGCAATGCCGATGCCATCGCCCGCGCCAAGGCCACCCCGGGCCTGACCATCGCGGTGGGCGGACACGCCGACGACAGCGTCGGATATTTCGTCGACCCGACCATCCTGCTCGGCGACGACCCCGCCGACGAGGCGTTCAGCACCGAATACTTCGGCCCGATTCTCGCGGTCCACGTCTATGACGATTCGGTTGCCGGATCCTTCGCGGCGGCACTCGAGCTGGTCGACGGCGGTTCGGCCTACGGCCTGACCGGCGCGATCATCGCCGACGACCGCAATGCCGTGGCCGAGGCGACCGAAGGCCTGCGCTTCACCGCGGGCAACTTCTACATCAACGACAAGCCCACCGGTGCGGTCGTCGGTCAGCAACCCTTCGGCGGATCCCGGGCGTCGGGCACCAATGACAAGGCCGGCTCACCACAGAATCTGTTGCGCTGGACCTCCGCGCGCACCATCAAGGAGACCTTCGTCCCGCCGACCGAGCACACCTATCCGCACCAGGCACCCGAGGAGATCTGATGGCCATTTCCGGTCTGCTGCGCCCGGCCATGCTCGCGGCCTCGCGCTCGCCGCGCATGGAGCGCACCGTCACCCGCATGTCGACCACCAAGAAGCTGGTGGACCGCTTCGTGGCCGGTGACTCCGAGCCGAATGCGGTTGCGGCCGTGGCGAATCTGCTGAGTTCGGGTCGGTATGTCACCGTCGACTACCTCGGTGAGGACACCACCGATATCGCGCAGGCGCGCAATACGGTGGCGCACTATCTATCACTGCTGTCGTTGCTCACCTTGTTGCGTGAGTCCGAACCCGTTGGGCCGCTGGAGATTTCGCTCAAGCTCTCGGCGCTCGGCCAAGCCCTGCCCGCCGACGGTCATGCGATCGCCCGCGAGCACGCACACCAAATCTGTTCCGCCGCAGCGGATGCGGGTGTGCTGGTCACCATCGACGCGGAGGATCACACCACCACCGATTCGACCTTGTCGATCGTGCGGGAGTTGCGCGCCGACTTCCCGTCGCTCGGTACCGTCCTGCAGGCCTACCTGCGGCGCACCGCGGCCGACTGTCGCGACTTTTCCGGTCCTGGCTCGCGAATTCGCCTGTGCAAGGGCGCATATCGCGAACCCGCGTCGGTGGCGTATCAGAACCGGGCCGAGGTCGACCAGTCGTATCTGGACTGCCTGCGGGTGCTGATGGAAGGTGAGGGGTATCCGATGGTCGCCACCCACGATCCGGCACTCATCGAGGCCGCCGGTGTATTCGCCGGCGCAACCCAGCGCACCCGCGACGATTTCGAATTCCAGATGCTCTACGGCATCCGCGACGCCGAACAGCGCCGACTCGTGCGCGACGAGCAGCACGTCCGGGTCTATGTGCCCTATGGCGATCAGTGGTACGGATACTTCATGCGCCGACTCGCCGAACGTCCGGCCAATGTCGCGTTCTTCCTGCGCTCGCTGCGACCGGGCAGCCAGCACTGATGCCCGGCTCGGCGGTCTTGTCTGTGCAGTCGGACAAGGCCGCCGAAGTTTATTTATCCAACTCGCCGATCACAGCGCGTTTATGGTCCGATTAGCTGAGTGCTGCTCAGGATGTGATCTGCGTTACTGCACTGTCGGGTAGCGCGGAGGACGAAAGGAAGACCCATGCCCCTCGCGGAGTTGCGCAGCCAGATGTTGCGCCGCAAACCTCTCGAGCAGATCGAGGAGGAGACCGGGCCCGCGGACGAGCAACTGAAGCGGTCGCTCGGACTGTGGCAGCTCACGGCGATCGGCGTCGGCGGCATCATCGGTGCGGGCATTTTCGCCCTGGCCGGTTCGGTCGCGCATTCGGTCACGGGCCCGTCGGTGCTCATCTCGTTCCTGATCGCCGGTGTCGCCAGCGCCTGCGCGGCGCTGTGCTACGCGGAATTCGCCGGGATGGTTCCGAAGGCCGGATCCGCGTACACCTACGGCTATGTCTCGCTGGGCGAAATCGCGGGCTGGTTCATCGGCTGGGATCTGCTGCTGGAGTACATCGCGGTGGCGGCGGTGGTCGCGATCGGTGTCTCCGGATATTTCAAATTCCTGCTGGGACAAGTCGATATCACGCTGCCCGATTGGATGATGGGCGCGCACGGCACCGGAGATGGTCGCGTGGTCGACGTCTTCGCGGTGCTGTTCTGTCTCGGCACCGCATGGCTGCTCTCGCGCGGCATCAAGAGCGTCGGCCGCTTCGAGACGGTCGCCGTCGGCATCAAGGTCGCATTGGTGGTGCTGATCATCGTGCTCGGCGTCTTCCACATCGACAGCTCCAACTACACCCCGTACTTCCCGTTCGGTGCCGGCGCGGTGTGGACCGGCGCGGCAACGGTCTTCTTCGCCGTCTTCGGCTATGACGCGATGAGCACCGCCGCCGAGGAATCCGTCGACGGCAAGAAGCATCTGCCCAAGGCCATCATCTACTCGCTGGCCATCGCGATGGTGCTGTATGTGCTGGCCACACTCGTGCTGACCGGCATGCAGAAGTACACCGAGATCAGCCCGACCAGTGGTTTCTCCACCGCCTTCGAATCGGTCGGCATGCCGGGCGTCGCGAATATCATCGCGATCGGTGCCATCGTCGGCATTGTCACCGTGGTGCTCACCTTCATGCTCGGCGTCACCCGAGTGTGGTTCGCGATGAGCCGCGACGGACTGCTGCCGGAATGGTTCGCCAAGACCCATCCGGTCCGCAAGGTACCGACCCGGGTGACCTGGATCGTCGGCATCGGATCGGCGACCATGGCCGGTCTGCTGGATATCACCGTGGTCGCGGAGCTCACCAATATCGGCATTCTGATGGCCTTCATCGTGGTCTCGGTCGCGGTCATGGTGCTGCGCCGCACCCGCCCCGATCAGCCGCGCGCATTCAAACTGCCGCTCATGCCGGTGGTGCCGCTGATCGGCATCGGCTTCTCGATCTATCTGATCTGGTCGCTGCCCTGGGAGACCTGGCTGCGCTTCGCGGTCTGGCTGGTGATCGGCCTCGCCGTGTACTTCGGATACTCGCGGATGCATTCCAAACTGGAGCGTGGCGAGGACGTGACCCTGGCGAAGTAGGCGATCGACCGATGCTCTCGTGGCATCGGTCGATACAGAAACGGTCTTGGACAGGCATCAGTCCCGGGCCATACCCTTCTGGCACGTTCGAGCGGAAGTGACCTACCCCACACTTCCGCTCGCACACAGGAGGACACAATGTGCGAAAACAGCTGTTCTAGTGGCATTTTCGGCGGAATGTGCGAGACCGATGCCGCATGAATGACCACCGAATTCTCATTACCGGCGCGGGGGGCGGTATCGGCACGCTGATGCGGCCGCGCCTCCGACGCCCCGATCGCGTGCTGCGGCTGCTGGATCTGACCGAACTCCCCGCGCCGACCGCGGACGAACGGGTCGAGATCGTCACCGGATCGCTCACCGATCCGGCCACGATGGCCGCGGCCTGCCGGGACGTGGATGCGATCATCCATCTCGGCGGGATCAGCCGGGAAGACAGCTGGGACAATGTGCTCGCCGTCAATATCGATGGCACGCAAACGGTTTTGGAGGCGGCGCGGCACGCCGGCGTGTCGCGGGTCGTGCTCGCCTCGAGCAATCATGCCGTGGGTTTCCGCGCCGTGGGCGATGAACCGATTTCCGATGACGCCTCGCCCCGACCCGATACCTATTACGGTGTCAGCAAAGTGGCCGTCGAGGCACTCGGCAGTCTCTATCACTCCCGATTCGGCATGGATGTGCTCTGCATTCGGATCGGCTCCTGCTTCGAACGTCCACACGATGCGCGCGGTTTGTCGATGTGGTTGTCCCCCGATGATTGCGCGCGACTGTTCGAGGCGTGCCTGGCTGCCGAACGTCCGGGCTACCGGGTGATCTGGGGCGTCTCCGCCAATACCCGCGCGGTCGTATCCCTGCGCGAGGCCGAAGAACTCGGCTACCACAGCCGCGACGATGCCGAACGGTTCGCCGCCGATATTGCGACTGTCGGCGAGCCCGGTCCATGGCTTATCGGTGGCCCGTTCGTGGAAACTCCACTCGGCAAACCGAATCCGCTCTGACCGCCACCGAAAACGCATCAGCCGATACCCAGACGGAATCGCCTTTTCCCGAACTTCGCACCATCGGCATGTGACGCTGATGACACTTTGCTCCACCGCGAAAGAAATGCAGCACAATGCAATTCAGAACAATGACGACCGCGCCGAAATCGGCGCTCGCCTCCAATGTCAAATTTCTCTATTTCTTCGGCGCCCTCGGCGGCATTCTCTTCGGTTACGACCTCGGGGTCATCTCCGGTGTGCTGCTGTTCATCAAGAAGTCCTGGCATCTGTCCTCGGTGACGCAAGGCGTGATCGGCGGATGCCTGGCCGCCGGTGCGGTGATCGGCGCGGCCATTGCCGGGCGGATCACCGATCGGCTCGGGCGGCGGCGAACCATCATGGCGGCGGCCGCGGTCTTCGCGGTCGGCGCGCTGGGCTGCGCGCTCGCGCCGAATGTGGCGGTGCTGGTGGTCGCCCGTTTCATTACCGGTATCGCGGTGGGATGTTCGTCGGCCACCGTACCCACCTACCTGTCCGAACTCGCCCCGACCAGGGCACGCGGTGCACTGTCGACACTGAACCAGCTGATGATCGTGTCGGGCATCCTGATCGCCTACATCGTCGACTGGGCGCTGTCCGGCAGCGGTAACTGGCGCATGATGTTCGCGGTCGCGGTGATTCCCGCGGTGGCGCTGTTGGCGGGCATGTCGGTGCTGCCGGAGACGCCGCGCTGGCTGGTCCATGCCGGGCGCGAGCAGGAGGCACGGGCCGTGCTGGCGGGCACCCACCGTGCCGATGAGATCGAATCCGAGATCAACAGTATTCGCTCGGTTATTCGACTGGACGAGCAGCAGAAGGGGCGGCTGCGTGATCTGCTGGCACCGTGGGCGCGGCCCGCTCTGGTGGTGGCGCTCATTCTGGCTGTCGGACAACAGTTCTCGGGTGTCAATGCCGTGAATGTGTACGCGCCGACCATGTTCAAGGATCTAGGTTTCGGAAATTCGACGTCGCTGTTGGCGTCCATTGTGCTCGGTGCGATCAAGGTGGCATTCACGGCCTGGGTGATCTTCGTCGTGGACCGTTGGGGCCGAAAGCCTTTGCTGCTGCTCGGCAATGTGTGTATGGCCTCGTCCCTGTTCCTGCTCGGCGCCATCGTGCTCGGCATCCACAATCACACCGTTACCGGCCTCACGACCCTGATTCTGCTCAACGTCTATCTCGCGGGTTACGAATTGGGTTGGGGCGCGGTGGTGTGGGTGATGATGGCGGAGATCTTCCCGCTGCGCGTGCGCGGGGTCGGTATGGGCGTCGGCAGTGTCGTGCTGTGGAGTTCGACCTTCGCCATCACCTTCCTGTTCCCGGTGATGAACGATCATCTCGGACTCGGCTATTCGGCGTGGATCTTCGCCGGAGTCAGCGTGGTGATGTTCATACTGGTGCGGCGGTTCGTACCAGAGACCAATGGTCGCAGTCTGGAGGAGATCGAGTTGGAGTTGCGGGCCAGGGTCAGCGGTAAGTCCGAATGAGCGTGGCCTGCGCGGTTTATGTTTCGAATGCCGACAGTCGCGAAATCTCCGTGCTGCGACTCGACGACGGTGCCCTGACGCCGATCGAGTCCCAGCCGGTGGGCGGCGCGGTGATGCCCTTGGCGATGCGTCCGGACCACCGGTACCTCTACGCATCACTGCGCTCGGCCCCCTTCGCGGTGGCGGTGTTCGCAATGGATCCGGCAACGGGGCGGTTGACACCACTGTCGACCGCCCCGCTGCCGGACAATATGGCCTATCTCGCGACGGATCGAAGCGGGCGCTATCTGCTGAGCGCGTCGTATTCGGGCGACAAAATCGCCGTCAATCCGATCGCCGCCGACGGCGGTATCGGAGCGCCGATCACGGTGGTATCGACACCGCCGCATGCGCACTCGATATGCACCGATCCGTCGAACCGCTATCTGTTCGCGGCGGCGCTCGGCGGTGATGTGATTCTGCAGTACCGCTTCGACGCCGAAACCGGGCTGCTCACACCGAATGAGCCGCCGCGGGTCGAGACCACACCCGGCGCCGGTCCGCGTCACCTGGTATTCCATCCGTCCGGCTCATTCGCCTTCGTCACGAATGAGCTCGACGGCACGGTACACAGTTATCGATTCGAATCCGCCACGGGCACACTCGGTCTCATCGCTTCGGCATCGGTGCTGCCGCCGCGATCCGATGGGCCACCGTGGACGTCGGAGCTGCGCGGCACACCCGATGGCCGCTATCTGTATGTGGCTGAACGGACTTCGAGCACGATCACCGGATTTCGCATCGATCCGACAACCGGACTGCTCCATCGGCTCGGATCCACACCGACCGAGACCCAGCCGCGCGGATTCGCCATCGACCCGAGCGGGCAGTTCCTGGTGGCCGCGGGGCAGCAGTCCCATAGCGTCACCAGCTACACCATCGATCCCGCGACCGGCTCGCTCACCCCGCGACAGCGGCTCGGCGTCGGCCGCGACCCGAACTGGGTCGAGATCGTCGCCCTCCGATGAATACCTCCAAGGTATCGGTTGATGCCGAATTGGCGTTGGACGAGTATCAGTAGCGAGTCATAGCCTGCGGAGAGCGCAATCTGCGGGCAAGGCGGAGTGCACGCCACAACGCAGGAGGAGAACGATGTCGATGCTGTCGCTGGAGCAGGTCCGCGGCTTCGTCACGGTGGCCGAGGAGGGCAATTTCCGGCGGGCGGCCGAACGCCTGCGGATGACACAGCCGCCGCTGAGCCGCCAGATCCAGAAGCTCGAGCGCGATATCGGCGTGGAACTGTTCGACCGCACCCAGCGCCAGGTCCAACTGACCCCGGCCGGGGAGGTCTTCTTGACCGAGGCGCGCCGCCTGCTGGCCCTGGCCGGCGCGGCGCCCGGCACCGCCCGCCTGGTCGCCGCGGGTGGGGCGGGCACGGTCCGGATCGGGTTCACCGCGGCCTCCGGCTTCGGCTTCCTCGGCCCCTTTCTCAATCACATCGAGGCGAGCCTCGACCGCATCGGGAGCGGACCCGATCGCGTCGAGATCGTGCTGCGCGAGATGGTGAGTTCCGACCAGTTCGAGAACCTGCGCAGTGGCAGCCTCGATCTGGCGCTGGCCCGTCCGCCGTTCGACCGCACCGAATTCGATTCCCGGCTGGTGCACTCCGAAGGCTTGATTCTGGCCGTCCCGGAACAGCACAAGCTGGCCGGTGCCGATCCGATCGCGATCGAGGAACTGGGCGGCGAAACCCTGCTGGTATACGCGCCTGGCCCGGCCCGGTATTTCGCCGATCTGGTCTCCGGCATCCTCGCCGCCGTGCCCTACACCGCCACCCACGAACTCACCCAGGTGCACACCATGCTCGCGCTGGTGGCCGCCGGACGCGGCCTGGCCCTGGTACCGGAAACCGCCACCCATCTGCACCCCGACGGCGTGCGGTTCCGGCCGCTCATCGGCGTCGAGGACCCCGTTGTCCTGCACGCGATCTGGCGACGCGACTGCGCCAATCCAGCGCTGCACCGAGTCGTCGAACTGCTCGATTCGCTGCCGCCCGCTCTATGAAAGGAACCATATGTCCCCATTGTCCGGCGACGAGGTCGGCATGGACACCGCCCTCGACGAAGTAGAACGCATCATCGCCGCGGCGTCCGACGCCGCGCGCCGTCTCGCCGAAACCACACCCACCGAACGCGCGCAGTGGCTCACCCATATCGCCGATGCCCTCGATGCGGCGGCCGACGAACTCGTACCGCTCGCCGCGGCCGAGACCCATCTGCCCGAAACACCGCGCCTGCGTGGCGAATTGACCCGCACCACCTTCCAGCTGCGGCTGTTCGCCGAGGTGCTCGCCGACGGCGAATTCCTCGCCGCCACCGTGGATCACGCCGATCCGAGTTGGCCGATGGGACCGCGACCCGATATCCGGCGCAGCCTCGTGCCGATCGGACCCACGCTCGTATTCGCCGCGAGCAACTTTCCGTTCGCCTTCAGTGTCGCGGGCGGCGATACCGCCTCGGCACTGGCCGCGGGCTGTCCCGTTGTCCTCAAAGCACATCCCGGCCACCCACGGCTTTCCGAGCGGACCGGCGCGATTGTGCGAGCAGCATTGACGGCTGCCGGTGCGCCGGCCGGCACCTTCGCGGTTATTCACGGCGTCGATGTGGGCATTACCGCCCTGCGGCATCCGGATATCGCGGCCGCATCGTTCACCGGCTCCCTGGCGGGCGGCCGGGCGCTGTTCGATATCGCATCGTCACGGCCGCGCCCGATCCCGTTCTACGGCGAACTCGGCAGCGTCAATCCGGTAGTGGTCTTCCCCGGCGCGATCCGCGCACGCGGACAGCGGATCGTCGAGGGCTTCGTCGGATCGTTCACCCTCGGTGCCGGGCAGTTCTGCACCAAACCCGGTGTGCTGCTGCTGCCTTCGGGTCATGGACTCACCGACGCGCTGACCGCCGCGGTCGCGGCCGTACCACAACAGCCGCTGCTCAACGAGCACATCGGCAACGGCTTCCGATCCCGCGTCACCACGTTGCGCGAAAATTCCACCGTAACAGCACTTTCGGCGCCATCCCTCGATGCACCTGTGCTGGCACCGACCTTGCTCAGCGTGCGCGCCACCGATTTCCTGTCGGCCGGCGCGGCCCTGCAGGCGGAATGCTTCGGCCCGGCCGCACTGGTTGTCGAATACGCGAATCCCGTTGAGCTGGCACAGGTTCTGCATCAACTCGAACCCGGCCTCACGGCGACGATCGTGGCGGAGCACTCCGAGATCGACGATGTGCGTCCCCTGCTGCCCGCCCTCACCGCACTCGCGGGCCGACTGCTGTGGAACGACTGGCCAACCGGCGTCACCGTCAGCTGGGCCCAACAGCACGGCGGCCCCTATCCGGCCACCACCGCACCGACCACCACCTCGGTGGGCACGGCCGCCATCACCCGCTTCCTGCGGCCGATCGCCTGGCAGGGCTTCCCGGATGAACTGCTCCCACCCGCCCTGCGCGAGGCCAACCCGTGGCGGCTGCCGCGCCGTGTCGACGGAAAGCGAGACTGAGATGTCCCCCGTGATCACCGATGTTCGACTGACCCCGATTCTCATCGCCGACGCTCCCCTGCTCAATGTCGGTGGCGTGCACCAGCCGTATACGCCGCGCCTCATTGTCGAGATCGAAACCGACAGTGGCGCTTGCGGTCTCGGCGAGACCTACGGCGACCAGATCTACCTCGATCGGGCGGCCGACCTCGCCCCGCGACTGATCGGTATGCCGGTCGCCGCGGTCAACGCCATTCGGCTGCTCGGCACGAACACCACCGGGGAGGTGCTGATCGACAACCCGATCGCGGGCGGACTGCGCGGCACCCTCACCACCGACAAGGTCCGCCTCAGCGTGATATCGGCCTTCGAGTCCGCCGCACTCGACGCCCACGGTCGCGAACTCGGCCTGCCGGTGCACGCCTTGCTGGGTGGCAAGGTCCGCGACCGGGTCGACTATTCCGGCTACCTGTTCTACAAATGGGCCGAACATCCGCTTCCCGATGCACCGACCGACGACTGGGGCGAGGTCATCGATCCGGACGGCGTCGTCCGTTTGGCCGAGAAGTTCGCCGCTCATGGCGGATTCCGCTCGTTCAAACTCAAGGGCGGTGTATTTCCGCCGGAGGAGGAAGTCGCCGCGATCGAGGCGCTGGCCAAGGCATTCCCGGATCATCCGCTGCGGCTGGATCCCAACGGCGGTTGGTCGCTGAGCAGCGCGACGACTGTCGCCGAACAACTTTCGGGCGTCGTCGAATATCTGGAGGACCCGACCGCCCGCCGCGAGGATATGGCCGAAGTGCATCGCCGCACCGGAATGCCGTTGGCCACCAATATGATCGTCACCTCGATCGAGGAGGTGCGGCCCGCCTTCGATATCGATGCCGTCCAGATCGTGCTGTCCGACCATCACTTCTGGGGCGGCCTGTTCGCCACGCGTGACCTGGCCGCCGTGTGCCATGCCTACGGCAAAGGCGTCAGTATGCATTCCAACACCCACCTCGGAATCAGCCTGGCGGCAATGACGCATGTGGCCGCCACCGTCCCCGAGTTGACCTATGCCTGCGACACCCACTACCCATGGCAACCGGAGGATGTGATCGCCGAACCCATCGTTTTCGAGGCGGGCGCCGTCACCGTCCCCGACGCACCCGGCCTCGGCATCGAACTCGACACCGACGCACTCGGTCACCTGCACGACCGCTGGAAAGCCTTGCCGCAGTGGCACAATCGCGATGACATCGCGGGCATGCGCCTGGTCGATCCGACCTACCGGCCGCCGAGCTCACCCAAATACTGAGTGATCGGTCCAGGCAACCGCGCGTAGCGGAAACGAGCCCATCCCACGCACCGGTGCCGGCAGCGCGACCAGCCTGGCACCGGTGTCGGGGACCGCGTCCAAGTTCGTCATCTGCTCGATGATCGGGATTCCCGCACCGAGCAGCGCATGGTGGCACGGCCGCGTCGGCAGCGACGTGTCATCGATATCGAGCGAGTCGATGCCGACCAGCGCCACATTCGCGGCGACCAGCGCATCGGCGACCTCACCGACCAGGAACGGATGTCCCGGACCCCGATACGCGGACGAACCCCACCGCGTCGACCATCCGGTGTGCACGAGCACGGCCTTGCCCCACAGCCGGGCCGGGTCACCGAGCACATCCGGTCCCACGGCGCGAACTCCCGCCGCGCGGATCATGAGGATCGGCACGTTGAACAGCCGTTCCAGCGGCAGCTCGGCGATATCGGCACCGTCGGCGTGGTAGTGGAAGGGAGCGTCGATATATGTCCCGGTATTGCCGACGGTATCCACGCGGGCGATCTCGTAGGTCATATCGACCAGCGCCGACCGGTCCCGCGCGATATGTGGGGTGACTCGCGGTCCGGGCAGGCCCGGATAGGTGAGCATGCCGTCCGAGATCGGATGCGACAGCTCAACTACCGCCTTGCTCATGGTAGAGACCGTACTCGCCGATCCCACGGCACGCGGCGCGCTACTACACACCCGTACCAGGTACATCACTCGCGCAGACCACGCTCCAAGAGTGCCCACGCCTGCCGGGAGGTGGCCTGCCTGGATTTCGGGTCGGTCTTCGCCAGCAGGGCCGCCAGCATCGCCACTGCCATGACGATGTCCGTCGCTGTGATATCGGCGCGGATATCGCCGCGGCGGCTCGGATCGTCGAGCAGTTGGGCGATGAGGCCGAGCAGCCGCCATGCCGCGCCGAGCAGCCGCTCGTCCTCGGTATTCGTCGGGTAGATCATGGCAATGAAAGCCGCGGATGCCGTCAACTGATCGACGATCAGGGCCAGCACATCCCCTACCGTGGTCGCCGGGTCGGCGGCGAGTACTTCGATCTCGACGATATTCTCCTCGAATACCGCGAGCGCCATGCTCTCCCTGGTCGGAAAATGCCGGTACAGCACGCCCTGTCCGACACCCGCCGCGCGCGCTATCAAAGTCAGCGGTGCGTCGAAACCGTTCTCCGCGAACACAGTTCGCGCCGCTCGTATCAGAGCCGCCCGATTTTCCGCAGCGGCTTTCGGCCCCGGGTTCGCTCGACGCGACGCTGTCATCCACGCAACGCTACCGCTTGACTCCTCCGACGGTCTCCAGCAGACTGTCGAGCCAACCGGACAAGACAGTCCGGATAGTGAGTGAGGACGCGCATGTCGGTGATCACCCGCCGAACCCTGTTGACCGCAACCGCAGCGGCCGGTGTCGCCATACTCGGCTCCCGAACCACCACCCAAGAGCACGGTATCGCCGCACGCGTCAACAGCGTCCCGCTCACCCGGGAGGAACGCCGGGTCGTGGTCGTCGGATCCGGATTCGGTGGCGGGGTGACCGCGCTGCGCCTGGCCCAGGCGGGCGTCCCGGTGCTGCTGCTCGAACGCGGGATGCGCTGGCCCACCGGGCCGAATGCGGAAACCTTTCCGCGCGCCTCAGCCCTGGACAAGCGGGTGCTCTGGTACCGGTCCAGCCCGAACCTATTCGGTGCGCCACTGGTTTTCGAACCCTATACCGGCCTGGTCGAGGCGGTGTCCGGAGCGAATATGACCGCCCTGTGCGCGGCGGGCCTCGGTGGCGGCTCGCTGATCTACCAGGGCATGTCCCTACAGCCCACGCAGCCGGTATTCGATGCGAATCTGCCCGAAGAACTCGACTGGGCCACCATGGATCGGGTGCATTACCCGAGGGTGGCCCGCATGCTCGGCCTCGCGGAGGCGCCCGATGAGTTGATCGCGAACCGGAACTACACGGCCGCGCGCATATTCGGTGACCATGTGCGCCAAGCCGGACTGCCGCTGTCGAAGATTCCGATGCCCATCGACTGGAACTACGCACTCGCCGAGCTGCGGGGCGAGATGAAACCGTCCTACACCAACGGCGACGGCGCGATGGGCGTGAACAACGGCGGTAAACATTCGGTCGATGTCACCTATATCGCCGCCGCCGAGTCGACCGGACGGGTAGAGGTGCAGACGCTGCACCAGGTCACCGATGTCGAACGCGCCGCCGACGGGCGCTGGGTAGTGTACGTCGAACGGCTCGACACCTCCGGCAATGTCCTGGAAAACAAGATCATCACGGCCAATGCCCTTGTCCTGTCCGCGGGCAGTCTGAACACCACCAAGCTGCTGGTGCGGGCCGGTGCGCAGGGGAAGATTCCGGACCTGCCCGATGGGCTGGGTCAGCAGTGGGGCACCAATGCCGACCGGATCTACGTCTGGACCGACCCCATCGCCGATTTCGGTGCGGCACAGGGTGGTCCCGTGGTCTACGGAAGTAAGAACTGGGACGATCCGCAGGCCGCGTTCACCGTAATCCAGGCGTCGATACCGCCGATGTCGATGGACCCCAAGAGCACCATGCTGGTCGGATACGGCGTCAGCGCGGACCGGGGCCGATTCGTCTACGACTCGGCGACCGACGACGCGATCCTGCAGTGGCCGAAGGATGGCGACGCGAGTATCCAGAACAATCACATCGATCCGACCGTGCGCCGAATCGCGGGCCGGACAAGCATTTTGGTGGATACCAACGCACTGTTCCCGTCTACCTGGCATGCCCTCGGCGGCGCGAGCATGGGGTCGGTCTGCGATCTCGATGGCCGGGTTCTCGGTCAGCGCGGTCTCTATGTGGTCGACGGCGCGCTGCTGCCGGGCAATGCCGCGGCCTGCAATCCGTCGATGACGATCGCCGCCGTGGCCGAGCGTGCCCTCGACCACCTGGTCACCACGGATATCGGCACCGCGATCTGATCACGTTCAGCCCTCACCTTTCGTTATGACGTCCTCCGAAACCGGTATCGCCTGATCATTGCCCTCGTGCGGTGGGTTCGGGCATGGTCGATCTGCGTATCTGAACCACCGGCGGACAGGAATATTCATGGGCGGCGAGCGGCGACCCCATATCGTGGTGATGGGCGTGACGGGTTGTGGGAAATCGACGATCGCACGCCAGGTTGCCGAGATAACAGGCGCCGAGTTCCTGGATGCCGACGATCTGCATCCCCCTGCGAACGTCGCGAAGATGGCCACGGGCATTCCACTCACGGATGCGGACCGGGGACCGTGGCTCACGGCCGTACGCGATTGGCTGCGCACGCGAAGTGCCGGTGTAGTTGCCTGTTCCGCGCTGCGGCGACGGTATCGGGATGTGCTCCGAAATGGCTCGGAGTCGGTCGCGTTCGTGCACCTCGACGGCGTGCCCGCCACAATTCGGTCGCGCATGTCGGCACGACGCGGGCATTTCATGCGGCCCGTCCTCCTCGATTCGCAACTCGCATTGTTGGAGCCCCTCGAGCCCGATGAGTTCGGGGTCGTACTGGACGTCGCGGCGGCACCGGAAGAGATCGCTCGCTCGGTGGTCGATTTCGCGCGGGACCCGGCGGTGGCGCGGTGAGTGCGCACCGGAGTTTCGATATCGCGGGCAAGATCGCCCTCGTCACCGGCTCGAGCCGCGGTATCGGATATGCGCTGGCAACCGGGCTCGCCGAGGCCGGAGCCACGGTCGTCCTCAACGGCCGTGACACCACGGCACTCGCCCGCAGCCGCGACGAGATCGCGGACAAGACCGGCGCGACAGTCCATATCTGTGCATTCGATGCGACGGACTCCGCGCAGGTGACCGCCGCCGCACAGCAGGTCGAGGCCGAGATCGGCCCGGTCGATATCGTCGTGAACAACACCGGAGTCCAGCACCGCAGTCCGCTGCTCGACTTCTCCGACGCCGATTTCCGTCGCGTCCTCGATACCAACCTCTTCAGCGCCTTCTGCGTGGGACGCGAATTCGCCCGTGCGATGGTCGAACGCGGACGCGGCAAGATCGTCAATATCTGTTCGGTGCAAAGCGAATTGGGCCGAGCGGGGATTGCGCCGTATGCGGCCAGCAAGGGTGGCCTGAAGATGCTCACCCGCGGCATGTGCGCGGACTGGGCTCCGCTCGGACTGCAGGTCAATGCGATCGCGCCCGGCTACTTCGCCACCGAATTGACCTCCGCGCTGGTGCACGACGCCGATTTCAGCGCCTGGCTCACCAGGCGCACACCGGCCGGGCGTTGGGGACGCACCGAGGAATTGGTCGGTGCGCTGCTGTTTCTCGCCTCCCCGGCGTCGGATTTCGTCAATGGCCAGATCCTGTATGTCGACGGCGGTTTGACCGCCGTCGTGTGATCCATTTCCAGCTCGAAAGGCAACCGTGCCGAATATCAGCCGTCCCCGAATCCATCTCGGCCCCGATTCCGATTCCGCCCTCGCCAGGGGAATCGAGCGAGGCGGCGGCATTCTCGTTCCACTTGCCGATGCGGACGCCGTGGTGTGGACGCAGGGACCGGCCACCTTCCCGGACCGGCTTCCCGACACGGTGCGCTGGGTGCAGCTGCCCTCCGCTGGCGTCGAACCCTGGATCTGCGCCGGGATCATCGATGACGGTCGCGTCTGGACCTCGGCGGCCGGCGCGTATGCGCGCAATGTCGCCGAACACGGCGTATTGCTGCTGCTCGCCGGTGTGCGGATCCTTGCCGAGCAGATCCGCGCGACATCCTGGCACAAGACGGATTTCGATCCTCGCGTCGGTACGCTGTACGGCTCGACTGTGGCCATTGTCGGCTGTGGTGGCATCGGCCGCGCCATGATCCCCTTGCTCACCGCATTCGGTGCGCGGGTACTCGCGGTCACCCGGTCGGGCACTCCGGTGCCCGGCGCCGCCGAGACGGTCGCCGCGGACCAGACAACCGAGATCTGGTCTCGGGCAGATCATTTCGTAATCGCCGCACCCGCGACACCGGACACCGCGCACCTCGTGGACGCGGATGCACTCGCCAGCATGAAGTCGACGGCTTGGATCGTGAACGTGGCCCGTGGCGCGCTCATCGATACCGATGCGCTGGTACACGCACTCGAGCAGGCAACGATCGGCGGCGCCGCGCTGGACGTGACGGAACCCGAACCGCTTCCGGCGGGCCATCCGCTCTGGACGCTGCCCAACGCCATCGTCACACCGCACATCGCCAATCCCGCGACCGGCCTCACCGCGGTACTGGCCGATCACGTCGCGGCGAATGTCGAACGGTTCGCCGCCGGACAACCGCTGCTCGCGACCATCGATATCCGACGGGGTTATTGAGCCGTGCGCCCCGCACTGCTCCTGACGTAGTTGGCGACGACGGAGCGCAATAGCTCGCGTACGGCCTCCGCCGGTTTGGACAGCGGCTGATTGGTCGGGGTACCGAGCGATACCTGGACCGTGATCGCCGGTTCGATGCGACGCAGTTCCAGATTGTCGACGGTCATGATCCGACGAGCCACCGAAAGCGGTAGAACAGTGGCGCCCAAACCATTTCGCACGGCCTGCGCCATCAGCGCGACCGACTCCACCTCCCCGACGACATGCGCGTGTTCCAGCGCGTGATCGTAGGCCTGCTCGACCACCTTCCGGATCGTGTGCATCGGGCCGGGTAGCAGCAGCGGCAGGCCCTTCAGTTCCGCGATCGAGACCGCGGAACCGGTAGTACCGGGCAGACCGGTCCCCGTCGGTGCGACGACCATCAGTTCCTCGGTGAGCAGTCGCTCGAAGGTCACACCCTTGATCGGTCCGGCGTCGTACAGCAGCGCCATATCCATCCGTCCGGTCATCATCGCCTCGCTGAGTACGCCACCGAAGTTCTCGTTGATGTGCAGCAGAATGCTCGGATACCGTTCGCGGACCGCGGTCAGCAATGGCAGAGCGATCGCATTGACGGTGCTGTAGGGGGCCAGCCCGACCGAAACCCCACCGGCCAATTCGCGGCCGACCACACTCACCTCGGCCTGCGCACTCTGCACCTGGCGCAGGATGATCTGCGCGTGCCGATACAGGGCCCGGCCCGCATCGGTGGGTTCGATGCCTTGCTTGTGCCGGATCAGCAGTTGCTGACCGAACTGGGCCTCCAGGGCGGTCATCTGCTGGCTCAGCGCGGGCTGCGCGATGTGCAGGATATCGGCGGCGCGGGTGATGCTCCCGGCATCCACGATGCGCACGAACGAGAACAAGCGTCGGGTATCCACGTCGTCGATCCACCTTTCTCGCCGCACGCGATATCGCTGCGGCATGAGCCGGGGACGTGATTTGCATTTTGCCGCCTACGGCCCGACCCATTCATGCCGAGGTTTCCGTATTGTTGCCCTACGGAAACGCGGCGGTACCGCATTTCCGGCCGACATTATGAGCCCGCAGCATAGCCGCTGCTCAGACACCATAGTGGTTCGTTATCACCTCACCCGAAACCGGTATTACCCGCACTCGGGAGAACCTGCGTAGCGTCGGCTTACACCGCACGTTCACTCATACGGTGCTCGCAGTTTCCCACCCCGCGGAGGCATCCATGACATGGAAAATCGATCTCGTCGCCGATATCGGCGAGAGTTTCGGCGCGTGGACGACGGGCGATGACGACGCACTGCTCGACGTCCTCACCTCCGCCAATATCGCCTGCGGCTTCCACGCGGGCGATCCGCGAACCATGGACCGGACGCTGCGCCAGTGCGTTGCCCGCGGCATCGGCGTCGGCGCGCACCCCAGCTTCCCGGATCTGGTCGGCTTCGGTCGGCGGGCCATGGACCTCTCGGCCGACGAGGTGCGCACCGATGTGCTGTACCAACTCGGCGCACTGCATGCCTTCGCCGTCGCGCACGGCACCACGGTGTCGCATGTGGCACCGCACGGCCGACTTGGCAACCTGGTGGCGACCCGCGCCGACTACGCCGGCGCGGTGGTCGATGCCGTCCGGTCGTTCGATCCGAACCTCATCGTGCTCGCCCAGGACGGCGAACTCGCCGACCACGCGCACGCACAGGGGATTCGCGTCGGCATCGTCGGCATCGTCGACCGCGCCTATCGCGCCGACGGCACCCTCGTCCCGCGCTCGGAGCCGGGCGCGATTATTCACGACCCCGAGGTGCTCGCCCGGCGCGCGGTCCGCATGGTGACCGAGGAGATCATCGAATCCGTGGACGGCACAAGGCTTTCCGTCCAGCCGCACACACTGCTCTTGCACGGCGACAACGCCGAGGCGGTGCGCAGCGCGCGGGCGATCCGGACCGCGCTCGATGCGGCAGGTGTGCACATCGCCCCGCTGGCCGAGGTGCTCGCGGATCGCGCCGGTAAGGAAAACGAACCATGTCCGGCATAGCCTTCCAGGTCGCGGACTGCGGTGATTCCGCCGTACGCGTCACCGCGCTCGGAGCCGACCGGGAAGAGTGCTGGCGAACGGTGCACACGATCGCGGCCGCCCTCGACACTGCCGCGGACCGCCTCGCGATCACCGGCGTCATTGCGGCCTACGATGCCGTACTCATCGAATTCGACTGCGCGGCAAGCACTCACGACGACATTCGGGAGCTGCTCACCAGTCTCCTGCGGAACCCGGTGGCACCGCAACCACGGCCGGTGCGGCATTTCGATATCCCCGTGGTCTACGGCGGCGAGTACGGTCCGGATCTCGACGAGGTGGCCGACCAACTCGGGCTGTCCCCGGCCGAGGTGATCCGCGTGCACGGATCGTCGCCACTGACCATGCGCTGCTTCGGATCTCCGGGTGGCGCGCCGATGCTCGACGGACCCGCCTTTCCGCGGCCGATACCCCGACGGGTCGTCCCGCGGCCGCACGTACCCGCCGGAGCCGTGGCGGTGGCCGGTCGACAGGCGGTCGTTTCGGCACGGCCCGCGCCCGGCGGGTGGCCCGTAATAGGCCGCACCCCGCGCACCATCGTCGACCCGACGACCGAGCCGCTGTCCGCGTTCCGACCCGGAGATACGTTTCGATTCCATGCCATCGCGGCCCACGAATGGTCCCGGTTCGAGGGGGTGCTGCATGGCTGAGACCATCACCGTGACGACTCCGGGGATCACCGCCATCCAGGATCTGGGCCGCCGCCGAGCCTCGCGAATCGGACAGCTGACCGGTGGTGCGCTCGACCAGTACAGCGCCGAGGTCGCCAACGCCCTGGTCGGCAGCGCGCGCACAGCGCCGCTGCTCGAACTGGTCGCACTGGATTTCGGTGCCGTCGCGAGCACAGATCTGCTCGTCGCGGTCACCGGCGCACCCGCCGATGTGCGCGTCGACAGTGTCGGCCGCGCCCAGTGGCAGCCGTTCATCTGGGCCGCGGGCACCGAACTCACCGTCAGCGGCATCCGCGACGGACTCCGGGTCTACCTCGCGGTGCACGGGACGATTTCCGCGAACTATCTGCTCGACAGCTGCGCCCCGGATCCGGTGCTCGGCTTCGGTCGACAACTGACAACAGATGCGAACATCGATGTCGAGGTCGACGGGCCGCTGCTCGACCACCCGCATTTCCGAATTCCGCTGTTCCACTTCGACATTGCGCAACCCGCGTTTACCGGAAGCTGGACCATCGATGTCACCGACGGTCCCGATATCGCGGAATTCGGCAGTACCGCGACTCGGCTGTTCGAGACCTCGTTCGTCGTGGGTGACAACAGCAATCACATCGGACTCCGGCTCGGTCCCGAGGGTGCCGTGCCGCAGCGCGAGAGCCGGACCGAGGTCCTGTCCCGGGGCGTACCGATCGGTGCCGTGGAAGTGCCCGCCGGAGACGAACTGCTCGTACTGCACCGTGGCCGGGGCGTGACAGCGGGCTACCCGGTGCTCGCGGTCGTCACGGCAATCAGTTTGTCGCGGTTGGGCCAGGCCCGGCCAGGTCAGCGAGTGCGGTTCCGGCACACCGGCATCCCCGATGCGGTGCGCCGCTATCGCGCGCAGCAGGCGGCGATCGATCGACTACGTGCCCGCGTGGCACACGCCTTCGACGGTCTCCGAATTCCCATCCACACCAACACTTTCCACCAGCCCGGTCGGCACGCTTGCGTAACCACGCAACGGCCCCGTGCAGACCACATCCGACGCAGTCACCTGGAGTACCCATGACCGACACGATCTCTCCGGCCCCGGCCGGGTCCGTGCCCGCCAACCGAACAACTGCGGCGTCGTCCGGCTCGATCCGCAAGGTCGTACTGGCCGGCTGCGTCGGCATCTTCGTCGAGCTCTACGACAACGGGATCTTCGCCTTCATGGCGACCGCCCTGGCCATCGTGTTCTTCGACGTCTCCAAGTCCAGTGACGCACTGCTACTGGTCTTCGCCGGATATGCGATTTCGTTCTTCGTGCGGCCGCTCGGCGCGGTGATCTGCGGCATCCTCGGCGACAAGTTCGGCCGCCAGAAGATGCTCGTCTTCGTCATCATGCTGATCAGCGTCGCGACGGCGGGTATCGGCGTCCTGCCGACCTACGCGGCCATCGGTCTCGCCGCACCGGCGTTATTGATCGCCTTGCGATTGGCACAGGGATTCTCGGTCGGCGGTGAGGCCGCCGGTGCGATGACCTTCCTCGCCGAACATGCGCCCGAAGGCAAGCGCGGACTGATCACCAGCTATGCCCAGATCGCCTCCTTCCTCGCACTGCTGACCGGCACCCTCGTGGCATTCACGATGTCCCCGTGGTTGAACGCGAATGCCATCCACGGCGGCGGATTCGGCAGCTGGGCCTGGCGGATTCCCTTTCTCATCGCGATCCCGATGGGCCTGATCGGCTGGTACATTCGCCGCGCCATCAGCGACACCCCGAATTTCGACAAGCTCAAGGAATCCGGCGGACTCGCACGCAACCCGCTGCGGGAAGCGTTCGCGACGCCCGAACACCGCAGGGCCATGCTGCTCGCCCTGTTCATCCCGTTGATGAACGGCTCCGGCTACTACGTCCTGTTCTCCTACATGCCGACCTTCCTCAAGGGCGACAAGATCGGATTCTCCACCGGCACAGCACTTATCGTCACCGCCGCCAGTCTGGTCGCGATCAGCATCGCGATTCCGTTCATGGGCGCGCTGTCGGACAAGCTGGGCCGCAAGAAGGTGATCGCCGGTGCCGCGATCACGATGGCCATCGGTGCGATCCCCTGCTACGCCCTCATCGCGACCGGCGATTTCGCACTCGCGGTGCTGGGCGCCTGCATCATGGCCGTCATCTTCGCCGGACACACCGCAGTCATCCACATCCTCATCGTCGAACTGTTCCCGACCCGTGTCCGGTATTCCGCCTACGGGCTCGGCTACAACATCTCCTCGGCGCTGTTCGGCGGTACCGCACCGCTGTTGATGACTTGGCTCATCCCGCATTTCGGCATTTACGTCCCGGCCGTCTATGCCGTCGCCACCGCGCTCGGCACGCTCGCGGCGGTCAGCACCGTCACCGACCGTGCGCACCTGCCCCTGCGCGACACGCTCTGACCACCAGCGGCACTGCCGCACCCGAGACAAGGAGTGTCATGCCTTTCGACGACTACCGAACCGCCCTCGTCACCGGAGCCAATACCGGGATGGGTGCCGCGATCACCGAGACGCTCACCAAGCGTGGCGTCACCGTCTACGGCGTCGCACGCGATGCCGCACGGCTCGATGAAGTGGCCGCACGGACCGGAATGATCCCCCTCGCCGTCGATATCACCGACACCGCGGCACTGACCAGCGCGGCCGGGCACCTAGAAATCGACGTGCTGGTCAACAATGCCGGAGTGTCGGCCACCGGGAATATTCTCGACGCGACTCCCGAATCGGTCGATGCCATGGTCGATGTGAATCTACGTGCCGTGCTGCACCTGTGCCGGCTGCTGCTGCCGGGCATGGTCGAGCGCGACCTCGGACATATCGTGAATATCGGCTCCATTGCCGGTCTGTACAACTTTTACGGCCACACTGCTTATCACGCGACAAAGGCGGCGATCCATCAGATCTCGCGCCAGCTCCGCAACGATGTCATCGGCAAGCGCATCCGGGTCACCGAGATCTGCCCAGGCCGGGTGGAGACCGAAATCTTCGGACGCAATCTCGGCGGCACGCCCGAGGCGATGCGGCAGGCCTGGGAGACCTATTACGAAGGCTACGAATCCATTACGACCAAGGACATCGCCGACACCGTCGAGTTCGCGATCGACGCACCGCGACACGTGAACCTCGGCCTGATCGAGATCACGCCCACCTTCCAGGTGCCCGGCGGGCTCGAATTCGTCCGGCGACAGGGTTGAGGTCGCCGATGCCGGCAACCGCATTGCCTTCTCACACATTGGGAGTCGTGGCGCATGCCGCGGGTGATCTCCGCGTCGAAGCCATTGCCCTCGCAACACCGGGATCGTCCGATACGGTCGTCGAAATCGCGTACGGCGGCATCTGCGGATCCGACCTGCACTACTGGACCCACGGAGCCGCAGGAGAATCGATCCTGCAGGCACCGATGCTGCTCGGACACGAGGTGGTCGGCACAGTGGTCCAGCAGGCCGCGGACGGCAGTGGGCCGGTGGCGGGTACGCGGGTGGCCGTGCATCCGGCGACACCGGGCGGCGAGCGGCCGCGCTACCCCGCCGATCGCCCCAACCTCTCACCCGGATGCACATATCTCGGCAGCGCGGCCCAATTCCCCCATACGCACGGCGCGTTCACCCGCTATGCGGTGCTGCCGTCCCGGATGTTGCGAGCGCTGCCCGATGGTCTCGCGCTGCGCACGGCCGCCGTCGCGGAACCGGCTTCGGTTGCCTGGCACGCGGTTTCGCGCGCGGGGCAGGTCGCGGGAAAGACCGCGCTGGTGATCGGTTGCGGTCCGATCGGCGCGCTGGTGGTATCGGTGCTGCGCCGGGCCGGTGCCGCCGCGATCACCGCCGTCGACATCCACGACTATCCCTTGACCATCGCTCGCGAACTGGGCGCGACCGCAACGGTGCGGGCCGACGACACCGACACGGTCGCCGCGGTGGACGCCGACATCGTCATCGAATGCTCCGGCAACCGCTTCGGACTCGAATCCGCCATTCGCGGCGCGACCCGAGGTGGCCGGGTGGTCCTGCTCGGTTTGCTGCCGACCGGATTACAGCCGGCACCGCTGTCGCTGGTCATTACGCGTGAACTAGAGGTCGTCGGCTCGTTCCGGTTCAACGACGAGATCGACGCGGTCCTCGACGCGCTCGCCGACGGGAGTCTGGCCGTCGAGCCGGTCATCAGCCACCAGTTCGCCGTTCGAGATGCCTTGGCGGCCTTCGCCGTCGCCAAGGATGCCGCGGCCTCGGCCAAAGTGCTGCTGGCGTTCTGAACCCCAAGTCATCCGAAAGCCATCTCTCCCAGGAGGAAAAGCATGTCCCCTGTCGCCCTCGCCGACCGTGCCGAGCAAATGCGGGAATCACCGAGTGTCGCTGCCGCACAGCGGGTTCGCGAGTTGCGAGCGGCGGGGCGGGAGATCCTCGATCTGACCGTCGGTGAACCGGATTTCGACACCCCTGACCATGTGAAGGCGGCAGCGATCGCGGCCATGGCAGCGGGTCTCACCAAATACACCGCGGTGAACGGCATTCCGGAACTGCGGCGGGCGATCATGGCGCGGATTCTCGACCGCACCGGAATCACGGTGGGCGACAGCGAGATCACCGTCGGCGGCGGGGCCAAACAGGTCATCTTCATGGCGCTGATGGCGACGATCAATAACGGTGACCAGGTCATCGTACCGTCGCCGTACTGGGTTTCCTATCCGGATATGGTCGCCCTGCACGGTGGCACGCCCATTGTCGTGGAGTGCCCTGAATCGGACCGATTTCTGCTCACCGCCGCGAAATTGGCGGCGGCGATCACGCCCGCCACGAGATGGGTGATCCTCAACGGGCCCTCCAATCCGACCGGGGCGGTGTACAGCGCGGAGGAACTCGCGGCACTCGCCACCGTGCTCGAGCGGCACCCGCACGTGAGCGTGTTATGCGACGAGATCTATGACGAGATCGTCTTCACCGACCGGCGCACCCCGAGCCTGCTGTCCGTGGCGCCGCACCTGCGCGATCAGATCCTCGTCGTCAATGGCGTGTCCAAGGCGTATGCGATGACCGGCTGGCGACTCGGGTACGGTGTCGGGCATCCGCGGCTCATCGCGGCGATCAATAAACTGCAGTCGCAGAGTTCGTCCTGCCCGTCCTCGATCAGCCAGGCTGCCGCGGCCGCGGCGATTTCCGGCGACCAGACCTTTGTCACCGAGTCGATCGCGAGTTACCGCGCGCGCCGCGACCTCATCTTCGATCTGCTCGCCGACGTGGACGGACTCACCCCGGTACGGCCGCAGGGCGCGTTCTACCTGTTCATCGGATGCGCCGGACTCCTCGGCAAACGGACACCGGACGGACGAATGCTGCGCGACGACCAGGACGTCGTCCTGTATCTGCTCGAGACCGCTTCGGTCGCGACGATCCAGGGCTCCGCCTACGGCGCGCCGTCCTACCTGCGCGTCTCCTTCGCCACCTCGACGGACGTGCTGCGCACCGCCGCCGCCGAAATCGCGAAAGCCGTTGCCGCACTGAGCTGACCACAGCCCAACCCATCACGGAGAAACCATGGTCCACGTCACCACCAAGATCGACCGCGCCGACCGCGCACTCATCGACGAACTCGGCACCTTCTCGGCGGCCACCATCCACGAGGCCCAGGGCCGCAAAGGCGCACTCGATTCGGACATCAAACCCATCGACCGCGACATGTCCTTCTGCGGATCCGCATTCACCGTCGTCTGCCACCCCCGGGACAACATCATGCTGCAGGTCGCGATCAGCTACGCGCAGCCCGGCGACGTCCTCGTCGTGGCATCCGGCGATCAGCCCGCCGGGCAATTCGGCGATGTCCTCGCCAATGCGTGTGCCGCCCGTGGCATTTCCGCGCTCGTCACCGACGGTGGCGTGCGGGATACCCGAGAAATCCGCGAACTCGGATTTCCGGTCTTCGCCAAGCACGTCTGCATCGAGGGCACCGTCAAGGAGACCCTCGGCCCTATCAACCAACCCCTCGTCTTCGGTGGCCAGGTCATCCATCCCGGCGATATCGTCAAGGGCGACTGCGACGGCGTCGTCGTCATCCGACGCGAAGAAATCCGATCCGCGATCGATGCCTCCCGCGAACGTGACACCGCCGAGGCCGCCTACATCGAACGCTACAAAGCGGGTGCGACGCCCATCCAGGTCTCGAACCTGGCCGCGATCCTGGAGGCCAAGGGCCTCACCGTCGACCAGTAGCGCTCAGAACTCGTCGGGGCAGCCGCACGAGCCTCTGGTGTGCAGTGCCGCTTCGAGATGCATCACTCCGGGCCGTGGCGTGTGGTCGTCGAGCTGTTGTAGCAGCAGCTCGACGGCGGTCTCGCCCATGAGACGGGTGGGCTGGACCATGGTGGTCAGACCGGGGCGGGTGTAGCGGGAGTATTCGATTCCGTCGAAGGCGACCACCGCGAGATCGTCGGGTACGCGCAGTCCGGCATCGTAGGCGGCGCGCAGCATACCCATCGCCTGCAGGTCGCTGGTCACGAAGACCGCTGTGGGGCGGTATGCGTCGGCCGTGAGGTCGGCCAGCGCCCGGTAGCCCGCCGCGCCGCCGAAATCCGCTCGCACGATACGTCCCTCGGCAAGTCCGGCGGCGGCCAACGCATTTCGGTAGCCCTGCACGCGGTCCTCGGCGGTGGACACGTGCGGGCCGCTCAGGCAGGCGATTTCGCGGTGTCCGTGTTCGATGAGATGGGCGACGGCCTGCTCCGCACCCGCGACCGAATCGCACATGACGTGCGCACAACGCGTCGGATCGATGACGCGGTCCAATGCCACCAGCACCATGCCCGCCTCCTCGCACGCATCGGCGATACCGGTCTCCCACAACGACGAAATCGCAAGCAGACCTTCGACTCTGCGGTCGATGAAGGTGCGCACATAGGCGCGTTCGCGTTCTGCGTCACCGGCGGCATTGCCGACGAACAGCGGATACCCCCGCGCGAAGGCGGCCGCCTCGATCACCGCGGACAGCTCGGCGAAGAACGGGTTCGCGCCGTCCGGAATCACCAAGCCGAGCGCATGCCCGCGGTTCATGCGCAGGCTGCGCGCGGACATATTGGGCCGATAGCCGAGTTCGGCGATCGCCGCCTCGATCCGGGCCTTGGTCGCGGGTGCGACCTGCCGCGGTCCGCCATTGAGCACGTAGCTCACCAGCGCCGGTGAGGTACCGGCCAGCCGCGCCACGTCGGCTCGTGTGACTGCCATCCGAATCTCTCCTTGCTCCGAGGCGTCCATCCAAGCACTCCGCAAGCACTTGACAGCCGGTGACTCGAGTCACACACTACTCATCAACTCGTGTTGATCTCGGTGCGGCACAGGCCATCGAGAACGCGGGCCGGACCGGCCAGATCACGGTGATCTCCGTCGACGGCATCCAGGCCGCCCTCGACGCCGTCACGGCGGGCACGCTGACCCAACATCCGTATGCCGAAGGACAACTCGCGGTGCAGAGCTGCCTGGCCCAGCACCAGGACAAGAAGCTGCCCGAGCGCGTGCAGTGGCTGTCGGATTCGATGGGGTGGAGATGTGGGTGCGTTCGGTCATGGTGGTCTCGAATGTATGTTTGAATGCGGTTGGTGAGCCCGGGAGTCACGTCGCGCGGGTGGTCCCGATGGAGCGTGTGGCTGCGGCACAACGGGTTTATCGTCGGTGAATCTGTTGCGGAATAGGCGAAATCCGGATGGGGTGGTGATGGCTGGCTATCAGGTCCCACAGGGGTGGGTGGTGCAGGCGTATCGGTTCGCTCTCGATCCCACCCCGCGACAGGCGCGGATGTTGGCCTCGCACGCGGGGGCGGCGCGTAAGGCGTTCAACGTGATGCTGGATATGGTGGGCAAGAATCTGGATCAGCGGGCCGCCGAACGCAGCTACGGCCTGAGCGAGGACGAGCTGACCCCTGTCCAGGGGTGGTCGTTGCCGCAGTTGCGCAAGACCTGGAATCGGATCAAACATGAGGTCGCGCCGTGGTGGGCCGCCAACAGCAAGGAGGCCTACAACACCGGCCTCGACGCGCTCGCGCGAGGGCTCGACGCTTGGTCGAAGTCCCGCACCGGACAGCGGGCGGGCGCGAAGGTCGGGTTCCCACGCTTCAAGGCCAAACACCGTGCGGACAAGGCGGTGCGGTTCACCACCGGCACCATCCGCGTCGAACCCGATCGCCATCACCTCACCCTGCCGGTGATCGGCACCCTGCACACCCTCGAGTCCACCCGTAAGCTGGCGCGACGCGTGGAAGCAGGCACCGCCAAGATCCTTTCGGCGACTGTCCGCTTCGAGGGTGGCCGCTGGTATTGCGCGTTCCAGACCATCGTGGCGGGCAAGACGCGGCTCACGCACGCGGCCCGCTCACCATATCCGGTGGTCGGTGTCGATGCCGGGGTGAAGGATCTGATGGTTGTCGCCGCCCCGGACGGCACCGAGGTCGACCGGGTACCGGCACCGAAACCGCTTGCGGCGGCCCGGGCGAAGCTGGTTCGCCAGCAGCGGCGCGCGGCCCGCCGGCGCGGCCCCTGGGACCCGGTCACCAAACGCCGCCAGGATGCATCGAAGCGGTGGGCACGCGCGCAAGCGCAGGTGGGCAGAACCCATGCGCGGGTGGCGAACCTGCGTCGACACGCATTGCACGAGGCCACCACCACCTTGGCGCAACAGCATTCGGTGGTGGTGATCGAAGACCTGAACGTGGCGGGCATGGCCCGTCGTGGCGGTGCCCGCAAACGCGGCTTGAACCGCTCGCTCGCCGATGCGTCCCTGGCTCGATTGCGCGCCATGCTCGACTACAAGAGCCGCTGGTACGGCACCACAATGGTGGTGGCCGATCGGTGGTTTGCTTCTACCCAGTTGTGTTCGGGCTGCGGCGCGAAAACCAAGCTGCCGCTGCACGAACGCCTCTACCGATGCGGTGATTGCGGCCTCGTGATCGATCGGGATCTCAACGCCGCGATCAACCTCGCCCGCCTCGGCGACACCACCCACGCCGGTGGTGGAACGGGGACCGGTACCGGGAGTGGCCCGGCCGCCAACGTTTCGGTTGGACAAGGACGTGGAGCCGACCGCAAGACCCGCCCCACCACCACGGTGGTGGGGAAGGCAGGTGGCGTGGAAGCGTCAACCCCGCACGGCCATACGGCCGGGAAGACGGGGACGGCCGCTCCGCAAGGAACGGCTGCCTGAAGTATGAGTATCTATACAGACACTCACATTTCAAGTAACGGCAAATCCATGGTGATCATGGACGAGCCCACCGCCGCACTGGGGGTGCGGGAGACCGCCGCGGTCGAGAAGCTGGTGCGCGGCCTGCGCGAGCGCGGGATCACCGTATTGATCATCAGCCACGATCTGGCACAGGTCATGCGGATCTGTGACAACGTGGTCGTGCTGCGGCGCGGCAGATCCGTTGCGGCACATCGGATCGACGAGGTGGACGGCGACCGGCTGGTCGCACTCATCACCGGCGCCGCACCCGGCAATCTGGAGGTCACCACGAGCGGGGCCGAGTCGTGACGGTTGTCGTCCTCGGCTCGGTCAATCAGGACATCGTCTGTGAGGTGGAGCAGCTGCCACGGCCCGGCGAAACCGTGCTGGCACTGCGCTCGCGAACCAACCTCGGCGGCAAGGGATCCAATCAAGCCGTCGCGGCGGCGCGTGCCGGCGGGCGAGTCGAATTCATCGCCAGAATCGGTCGTGACGCCGATCCCGGACTGCGGAGGTCGTTGCGCGAGTACGGCGTCGAGCTCACCGCACTGCGCCAGGTGCCGGACGTGCGCACCGGCACGGCCTATATCACCGTCGCCGACGGCGAGAACCAGATCGTGGTCGATCCCGGCGCCAACTTCCACTGGGAACCCGAACCCGAACTCGACACGATGGCCGAGGCCGAATTGCTGCGCTCGGCGGAAGTCGTCGTCGCACAGTTGGAAGTGCCGCCGAACGTGGTCGAATGGGCCGCACGGCGGGCTCGCCGCTTCGTCCTCAACGCCGCTCCGGCGACGATACTGCCGGATGAGCTGCTGCGCCGCTGCCATCCGCTGATCGTCAACGAATCCGAGCTGTCGGCACTTACCGGGTCCACCGCGCGGACACCCGAGCAGGCCTTCCACCTGGCCCGTTCGCTGTGCCTGCGCGGGGTGCCGTCCGTCGTGGCCACCCTGGGCGCCGCCGGGTCCGTCTGGGCGCACCGCTGCGATGTCCCCGCGCCCGTCGCCGGTGGATATCAGGCTGCGCCACAGGTGAATTCGGTGGACTCCACCGGCGCCGGCGACGCCTTCGTCGGCGCACTGGCCGCCGCACTCGCCGATGCCATGCCACTCGGTGCCGCCGTGGCCTACGCCACCGCGGCCGGTGCGCTCGCCGTCCAGACACCGGGTACCCACGCCTCCTACCCCACCGGGGATCAGATCGTCGCCACGCTCGCGGCCATCCCCGCGGCCCGGTCACTCGTCTGAACCCGCTTCGAGAAGGAATGAACTTTGCGCACCACCGGACTCATTCACGCCGAATTGCTCGCCGCGCTCACGGCGCTGCGCCATACCGATCTCTTCGCCGTCAGCGACTCCGGCCTGCCGACACCCGTCGGCGTTCCGGTCATCGACCTGGGCATCAGCTACGGATTCCCCAGGTTCGAGCCCGTGCTCGAGCTGATCCTCGACGAGGTCACCGTCGAGGCGGCCTGGGGCAGCCGCGACGTAGCGGAGCAGAATCCGGAGGTCGCGGCCATGCTCAGCGGCCGCCTGAACGCGGAGTTGATCGACCACGACGACTTCAAACAGCGCATCGGCGCCTGCCGGTTCGTAGTGCGCACCGGTGAGGCCCGGCCGTACGCCAACGTGTTGCTGCGGGCCGGCGTGCCCTGGCTGTAGCGTCGGAAATATCGTTATCCGGGAGATTGAACCCAGCGCATGTGCGGCCCGTATCGATTGCGGAATGGTCAGTCGACTAGCTACTGTCGGGTGCTCGGATAAATGACTGATTCCACAGGTCACGCCAGCTTGGCGACTGCTCGCAGGCGCCCGGATCAACACGACAAGTGGGTCGGGAGGAGCGGTGGAGATGGACCTTCGCGAGGTCGTGTCCGCGGGTGTGTGGGAGCAGCGGGAGCTGCTGGCTCAAGGGGTGCTGACGGCCCGTGAACTGACCGAGGCGACTCTGGCCGGGATAGAGCAGGCGGGCGAGCTCAATGCTTTCACCCGGGTACTGCACGAACAGGCCGTCGCCGAAGCCATCGAACGGGATCAGCAGGACGTCACGGCGCGCGGACCGCTGCACGGCATCCCGATCGCGGTAAAGGACGAGATCGACGTGGCCGGCGTCCCGACCACCTTCGGCACCCGCGCCAACCTCACCCCGGCGGTCGCCGATGCCGAAGTGGTGCGGCGGCTGCGGGCGGCAGGCGCGGTCATTGTCGGCAAGACCACCATGCCGGAGTTCGGGCAGTGGCCCTACACCGAATCCACCACCTACGGGCTGACCCGCAATCCGTGGGATACGACCCGCTCGACCGGCGGCTCCAGCGGTGGTTCCGCCGCGGCCGTCGCGGCGGGACTGGTCCCCGCCGCACTCGGCGGTGATGGTGGCGGCTCGATCCGGATTCCCTCCGCCTGCTGCGGACTCTTCGGCCTGAAAACCCAGCGCGGACGGGTGCCGACCGCACCGAATCCACACTTGTGGTGGGCGCTGGGCGTCCTCGGCCCGCTCACCCGAAGTGTGCTGGATTCGGCGATCGTGTACGACGTCATCCGCGGTGCCACACCGATCGACCGCTTCAAGGCCCCCGATCCGATGCTGTCGTTCGAGGAGGCCGCGCGGCGCACACCTGGCAGCCTGCGCATCGGCTTCACTACGAAATCGCAGACGATGCTGGCGAAAGCGGTTCCCGAACATGTGCGCGCGGTGCACGACACCGCCGAAATCCTCGCTCAACTGGGCCATACGGTCGTCGAGATCGATCCGGGCTACCCCGATTTCACCTTCGCCTTCTATCCGCAGTTCTATGGTGGCGTGCGCGCGGAGATCCCGTTCATCGACCATCCGGAATGGCTCGAACGCCGTACTCGCCAAAATCTCGCGCTCGGTTCCTGGGCACGTCGGCCGGTCGTCGAATGGGCCATGCGTCACGGTGCGGCCGTGGCGCGCAAGGCCGATCGCATCTTCGACAACTGCGATCTGCTACTGACCCCCACCATCGCGCACCGTCCGCCGCCGGTGGGTGTGCTCGATAATGCGAATCCCATCCGCGCACAACTCGCCTCGGTCCCCATGGTCGCCTTCACCGGATTCTGGAATGTGACCGGACATCCTGCCGCCTCACTACCCGCGGGCATCGCGGCCGATGGGCTCCCGCTGGCGGTCCAACTGGTCGGACCGGCCAATGGCGAGACCACCATCCTGTCCGTCGCCGCCCAACTCGAGCAGATCCGCCCGCACCCGCGCCCCGCATAGCCCGAAAGTCCCTGCCGCCGCTGCCGTTGTCGATAAAATTCGCACCGGAGGTGATGTGCCGTGACAAGCGTGTTGCTGATCACCGGAGACGCGGCCGAAGACCTGGAGGTCATGTACCCGTACCAGCGGCTGCTCGAGGAGGGGTACGAGGTCCATGTGGCCGCCCCGACTGCCAAGAAGCTGCAGTTCGTCGTGCACGATTTCGTCGACGGTTTCGATACCTATACCGAGAAACCAGGACATACCTGGCCCGCCGACCTCGCACTGGCCGATGTCGATCCGAGCCGGTACGCGGCGTTGGTACTGCCCGGCGGCCGGGCACCCGAGTATCTGCGCGGCGATGCGGAGTGCCGCAGGGTCGTCGAACATTTCGTCGACGAGGACAAACCGATCGCGGCGCTGTGCCATGGTCCGCTGATTCTGCTTGCCGTCGGCGCGCTGAACGGTCGTTCGTCGAGCGCCTATCCGGCGTTGGCGCCGGACCTGAATGCCGTTGGCGCACAGTGGGAAGACAGTCCGGCCCATATCGACGGCAATATCGTGACAGGTCGTGCCTGGCCGGACCATCCGCAGTGGATGCGAGCCTTCTTGGAGGTATTGCGCGCCAAAGCGCCCGCGCCGGTTCGGTAAGTCCTGGCGTCCCACCGCTCGCTGCCCTTCGCCTCAGCCTGGTTCACCCGCGTACTCGCCAAACCGGTGATCCTGCATTCCTTGGCAAGGTGCTCGACGCCGCCGAATCCGCTCTGGCCCAACCGAATCGGTAGCCGACGACGTCGTACACCGCGCTGTCAGCGGTCGCGCGCGCCGAGTGTCAGGAATGCGAGCCCGAACGCCAGCACGGCCAACCCGCACCACGATACGATCGGCAACCGCTCACCGACCACGACCACACCGAGCACCGCCGCCACGGCGGGTTCGGCGAGCGTCAATGTCGTGGCCGTCTGCGCGGTCGTGTGCCGCAGGCCGTAACCGAACAGGCGGTAGGCGACGAAGGTGGTGAACACCGCCAAGTGCACCGCCACCGCGATACCGCGACCGGTGTGCAGCCAGGATGTGTCGGTGCCCAACACAACCGGCAGCACCAGCAGTCCGGCAATGCCGAACATCGCGCCCATCACCGCATTCGACGAATGGCCGTGCGCGATGAGCCTTCCGCCGATCAGCGAATAGACGGCGTAGGTGAGTCCACCGAATGCGGCGAGCACGATACCGAGCAGATCGACCGGTGCGGTCCCGCCCGTCACGTCGGGCCCGAGCACGAGCACCGCACAGCCGAGTACTGCCGCCGCCGTGGCACCGACCCACCGCCCGGTCGGCCTGCCATATCCGGCAACCAAGGCCAATAGCCCAGCGAAGACCGGCGCACTACCGAGCGCGATCACTGTGGCAACGGCCACCCCCGTCCGCGCGACGGCCGGATAGAAGGTGACCGGATAGCCCGCCACCGCCAACGCACCGACAACTACCAACCGCCACTCGCCGCGCGTGCACCGCAGCCGCGTACCGCTGGACAAGAACAACAACAGTCCACCGAGCACCAATCCGGCAGATCCGATCGCCGCCGCGGGCGCCCCTGCGGGAGCCGATGAACTGGTGGTTCCGGTGGTCCCCCACAGCACCGCCGCGGTCAAGATGGGGACCGCACCACTGAACGCCCGGACACCCGAATGCCCAACCGCAACAACAGATTTGATATCAGACAAGGCCATGCACTTCCGTCATCGAATTCGACAGGGATTCGAATCGGGCGCACGACATCACCCCAGGACTGCCCGCTCGGAACGGCCCGGACCGTGAATCAGAAATTCAGCAGATGCGCCCGATCAGGCGCACGGCGGCGGCGTGACGGCATGCCAGTAGATATCCACGCGACGATCCTAGCGCAGTGACCGGCCCTGGATCGAATGATCTTCGATAGAGTTGGGCCGGTGAGGAAGATTGATTCACCGATCGGACCCGCGGTCGGTGCCGTGCGGACTCCCCCTCGTCCGGCGGTGCAACTGGACGATATCGACCGGATTCTGCTCGATCAGCTCGCACGGGACGGGCGCATGACCAACAGCGCGCTCGCCGATGTCGCGGGTATCGCACCGTCGACGTGTCTGGGGCGGGTGCGGTCCCTGGTGGAGCGCGGTGTGATTCGCGGATTCCACGCCGATATCGATCCGGCCGCGCTCGGCCGGAATCTACAGGCCATGATCGCGGTTCGGGTACAGGCGAACGCGCGTCCGCACCTCGCCGAGTTCGGAGAGCAATTGGCCGAGCTCGACGAGGTGCTGAATGTGTATTTCATCGCTGGCGCCGACGACTATCTGATCCATGTCGCCACGGCCGATACCGAGGGACTTCGAGGCTTCGTACTGCGACATCTGAGCGCACATCCCGCCGTCGCCTCCACCGAGACGATCCTCATCTTCGAGCACGTGCGCCCCAGAACCAGCCCGATGGCTTAGCTCACCCACCCCGCTGGCCGGCGATCCCCTCAGGCGGCCAGCGTCTCGGCGGCGTAATCGTGTGCGGCCGCGACGGATTCGGACAGCAGGTGGCCGCGGTGCGTGCTCAGCCCGGCGGCCAGGCCCGGATCCGCGGCGACCGCATCGCGCCAGCCGCGCTCGGCGAGCGAAATCGCGTACGGCAGTGTGGCATTGGTGAGTGCCACGGTCGAGGTGTACGGCACCGCGCCGGGCATATTGGCGACGCAGTAGAAGACCGAGTTGTGCACCCGATAGGTCGGCTCGGCATGGGTGGTCGGTCGCGAGTCCGCGAAACAACCGCCCTGATCGATCGCGATATCGACCAGTACCGAACCCGGCTTCATCTGTGCGACAAGGTCATTGGATACCAGCGTCGGCGCCTTGGCACCGGGGACCAGCACCGCGCCGATCACCAGATCCGCCTCCCGGACCAGACTCTCCACCTCGAAGGAGTTGGAGATGATGGTCCGCACCTGACCGCGGTACTGCTCGTCCAGCGCACGCAGACGCGCGATATTCAGATCCAGCACCGTCACGTCCGCGTGCATACCGACCGCGACGGCGATCGCATTGCTCCCCGAAACACCGCCGCCGAGTACGACCACCTTGGCCGGACGCGCACCCGGCACACCGCCCATCAGCACACCGCGACCACCGCCGCTGCGCATCAGGTGATACGCACCGGCCTGCGGCGCGAGCCGTCCCGCGACTTCGCTCATCGGCGCGAGCAGCGGCAGCGATCCATCCTTCCCGGTGACGGTCTCGTACGCGATCGAGGTGATCCCGGAGTTCAGCAGTGCGTCGGTGCACTCCTTGGATGCCGCCAGATGCAGGTAGGTGAACAGTAACTGCCCCGCCCGCATGCGCGAATACTCCGCGGCCACCGGCTCTTTCACCTTGAGCACCATTTCCGCGGTACCCCATACCGCGTCGGCGGAATCCAGCACCCGTGCCCCGACAGCCGCGTATGCCATATCCTCGAACGCCGACCCCTGACCGGCACCGGCCTCGATGTACACCTCGTGTCCGCGCGAAACCAGCTCGTGCGCACCGGCGGGTGTACACGCCACCCGGTACTCGTGGTTCTTGACCTCGCGGGGAATTCCGATCTTCATCAACACTCCTGTACGTCGATCCAGCGGGATTGGCGACATGTGATCCGTTCGATCACCTCAGTGTGAGTATGAATATCATGCAAGATCAGGTCCATATCCGTGAAGATAGTTCTCTAGATCACCGATTCAACACCCCAACATTCATGATTGATGACCTGCCGGACTGTCGATCCGAAACTTATTCGGAGCCCAGGAAACTAACGCTCCGGAATCTGACCGACGGCCCACTCGGCCCACTCCCGATTCATCGCATGGAAGCGCTTACCCCATTCCAACGCGATGCGGCCGTAGACGGACAGATCGTCATCGTCCCAATCGATCGACGCCTCGAGTGCGGCCAGTTCGGCCCCGGCCTTCGCGGATCCGGTTTCGATATCGGATAGGTAGTCCCGGGCGTATGCCCGGGACACCGCGCCGAGGAAGAAGACGCGCAACAGCATTTCGTTTCGCGCCACACGTTTCGGCTTGGTCGTGGTGAGCCACTCCCGCAGATCCACCAGACCCGTGTCGGTGATCGTGTACTCCTTGCGCCCGCGCGGCCCCTCATCCGATACCGCGATCGAGCCAGCATCGGCGAGTTTGGTGAGTTCGGTATAGATCTGACTCTGGGTGGCGGGCCAGACATTGGCCAGCGACACCTTGAATCGCTGCAGCAGGTCATAGCCGCTGGCCGGACGATCGGCCAGCAATCCGAGCAGGGCATACCGGAGACTCATGCCATCACCTTACATTCCAGTATTGACATGTCGAAAGGGAAGCCTCTAACTTAGACATGTCAAAACTGGAATATCGAGGAGTTCTCGGACATGTCCTACCTGCGCACTTTCGCCCCATGGATCGTCTTCGCGGTGGTCCCGTCGCAGTACTGGCAGTGGGCCGCGCTCGCGGCCTTCGGCGTCTCGCTGCTCGGCATCGCCCAGCAGGTCCGGGCCGGTCAGCGCCCGGCGGCCATGGCCATCGATATCGGCTCGGTTGTCTTCTTCGCGGCATTGACCGTGCTCGCCTTCGCCGATCCGAACAGCGCCATGCACCCCTACACCCCGGCACTGTCCTCCGGCGTGCTCGCCGTGGTCGCGGGCGTTTCGCTGGCCGTGCGCACGCCGTTCACCCTGCCGATCGCCAAACAGACCACGCCGCAGGAACTTTGGGATCACCCGGTCTTCATCCGCACGGCATATGTCATTACCTCGGTGTGGACGGCGAGCTTCGTCATCGGCTGCGGCGCGCTCACCGCACTCGCGCACTCCGGCTCGGGCGTGCGCACCATCGTGCAGGTGCTCGCCTTCGCCCTTCCGGCGCTCTTCACGATCCGCTACGTCGCCTACATCCGGGCGAAGGCGGTTTCCCTCGACCCGTCCGCATACTGAACAGATCGGTTCTCCTCATGACCACCTCGGTACCGCACCTCACCGGCAACTACGCGCCCGTCACCGAAGAGCTCACCGCCTACGAATTACCGGTCACCGGAACGATTCCCACCGAATTGACCGGCTGGTATCTGCGCAACGGACCGAATCCGCACGCCGCGGCCTCCGCGCACTGGTTCCTCGGCGACGGCATGGTCCACGGCGTCCGGCTCGAACAGGGCCGTGCGGTTTCCTACCGCAACCGTTGGGTCCGCACCTCCACCTTCACCGATGGCGCTCGGGTCCGCGATGCCGACGGCAACCTCGATCTCACCGCCGGACACGCCAATACCCACGTCATCCGGCACGCCGGACACACGCTGGCGCTGGTCGAATCGTCCTACCCGTACGAATTGACCTGCGAGCTGGATACGATCGGCCCCTACGACTTCGACGGCAAGCTGCGCACCGCCATGACCGCGCATCCCAAGACCTGCCCGACCACCGGCGAACTGCACTTCTTCGGCTACGCCTACACCGCACCCTATCTGACCTACCACCGCGCGGACGCGTCGGGCAATCTGCTGGTCACCCGACCGATCGAGGTGCCCGCCGCGACCATGCACCACGACTTCAACCTCACCGCCGCACATGTCGTATTCATGGATCTGCCGGTGGTTTTCGATCTCGAAACCGCGAAATCCGGTGGCGGCATGCCGTTCCGGTGGCGCGAGGACTACCAGGCCCGGCTCGGGGTGCTGCGCCGCGACGACCCGCACGGCGCGATCCGGTGGTTCCCGATCGATCCGTGCTATGTCTTCCACACCCTCAATGCCCACGACGAGCCGGGCCGGATCGTGCTGCACGTGATCCGCTATCCCAGTCTGTGGCGGCAGGATTCGGATATCCCGGAACACGCCTCGCTCTGGCGCTGGACCATCGACCTGGTCACCGGCACCGTCGCCGAGGAGCAGCTCGACGATCGCGACGCCGAATTCCCGCGCATCGACGACCGGCTCGCGGGTCTGGACTCCCGTTTCGGCCACGCCACCGTCGCCGGCGACAGCGGCGCATTGCTGCGCTACGACCTGCATACCGGCACCAGCACGGCACACGAATTCGGTCCGGGCCGCATTCCGGCCGAGGCCGCCTTCGCACCAGCGGACGACCGCCCCGGCGGCGACGGCTATCTCCTGACCTACGTCTACAACGCCGACACCGACCGGAGCGATCTCGTCATCCTCGACGCGTCCGAACTGGCCGCACCACCGCTGGCGACCATTCACCTACCCGCTCGGGTGCCCTACGGATTCCACGGAAACTGGCTCGCCGACAAATGATTTCAGTCGTCGACCGTGAGCACCAGTTTGCCGGTCGAGGTGCGACTGCCCATCAGCCGGTGTGCCTCGGCGGCCTCGGACAGCGGGAACTCCGCGGTGATCGGCAGCTCCACCTGACCCGCGGTGACCAACCGGAACGCCCGATCGGCAATCTCGCGCAATACCCGCGGCGCATCGGTGGTGAGCCCGAGGATCGAGAAACCAGAGATCGACAGCCCCCTGGGGTAGAGCTCGGGCTGGCCGATCTGCCAGCCCGGCTCACCACTGGCATTGCCGTAGGAGATCAGCCGCCCGAACAGCGCCAGCGAATCGAGACCACGCCGCAGGGTCTGTCCACCGACCGGATCGAGCACGATATCGACACCACGGCCACCGGTCGCCTCCCGGACATCGGCCTGGAAGGTCTCGGCCAGGAAGGCGTCGTCGTAACCGAGTTTGCGGGCGTAATCCGCCTTGGCCTCGCTGGAGACCACGCCGTACACCGCGCCGGCGCCCGCCAACTTGGCCACCTGGCCCACCACAGTGCCCACCCCGCCCGCCGCGGCCTGCACCAGCACGGTCTCCCCCGGCTGCAGCTTGCCGACAGTATTGATCAGCGCATATGCGGTCGGCAGCACCGTGGGAAGCGTTGCGGCCGTTCGCAAGTCGACACCATCGGGCACCGCGAACACCGTCGCGGCGGTGACCACGGCGACCTCGGCATAGGCGCCGCCCTCGGTAATCGCCGCTACCGACTGACCGACCGTGAACCCGTCGACGCCTTCGCCGATCGAGCGCACCCGCCCTGACAGTTCGAGCCCCGGCACGAACGGCAGATCCCGGACCCGATACCCCACCGAACGCGCCTGCAGGTCGGCGAAATTCACCCCGACATAGTCGACATCGATCGCGACCTCACCGGGACCCGGCTCCGGCGCATCGAGCTCCACCTCCTGCAATACCTCGGGTCCGCCCAACTCGCCGATCTGAATCGCCCGCATAACCCCGCACTCCAGTAGACACACTCCGACGGAATAGTCTTAGCAGGAAATGGGACTACCGGCAGTCCACGACGAGTGCCGTCGCATTATCGGTGCTGCCGGCCTGTAATGCGTTGTCCACCAGGGCTTCCGCCGTTTTGGCGGCGGTTTTCCCCGTGACCAGTATCGACTTGATCGCGAACATATCGAGCCGCTTGTGCACGCCGTCGGTGCTCAACAACAGTCGGCCCCGGCTCGATCCGGTGGCGGCGCGACCGATGACCTCGGGACTCGCGGTGCGGGTGGAGGTGGTGACGAGATGGTCCATGCGATGCGCCGGGCGAATCCCCTTGGCGCGCATGAACTCCGCCACGGTGTGGTCGGTGGTGATCTGATGCAGCACCCGGCCGTTCCAGCGATAGGCGCGACAGTCGCCGACCCAGGCGATATCGCACGGTCCATCGGGCTGATCGGCGGCGGGCAGCACGGCGACCACGAGCACACTGTCGGCCTGCTCCTGCGGGAATTGCCGTAGTACCTCCTGCTGAGCCGCGATCACGCCGGCCAGTGCGCCGTTACCCGCACCGATGCGTGCGGCGACCGAAGCCGCGGTCCGCGCCGCTCTGGCCGCGGCCAGGTTGTCGCCGACCCCGTCGGCGACAACGAATGCGGTGCGCCCGACGTTCGGGTCGGTATAGGTGGCAAACGCATCGGCATTGAGCGAACGCCGCCCACGGCTGCTCACCACACCGGGTGTGATACCGCCGTGCCGTACCGGCTCGGGGCGGGCGATGGCGATCGAAGCGGTTGTCTGCAAGGTCTGACCTCCTTGGGCTGGACCTGCGCCCGCGCTGCCGATCCGCACAACTCTGTGACTCCAGTGAACCTCGATATTTTGTGTACCGTCCCAAAATTACCCGTGGAAATCCTTTGAATCCTCGGCGCACCCGCCGTGTGCGCCCGGCTCTCGAAATACGATGGGTCGGTGGACAGCGACGACGGCCTCGATCCGCTGCTGGCGAACCGCGGTAACTGGGATGCCCGTGCGCCGATTCACGCGGCCAGCGACTTCTATCGCGATCACGATTCGTCGTATTGGTTCGCGCCGTTCGAATGGGATGTCCTCGGTGATGTGCGCGACCGCGATGTACTGCACCTGCAGTGCCATCTCGGCACCGAGACAATCGAATTCGCCAAACGTGGGGCCACGGCGGTCGGTCTCGACTTCTCCCCTGCCTCCATCCGGCACGCCAGAGCACGCACCGACGCCGTCGAGTATGTGTGTGCCGATGTATACGACGCACCGAACGCGCTGGGGCGCAGGCAGTTCGACATCGTGTATACCGGCAAGGGCGCACTGTGCTATTTACCCGATCTGCCTCGGTGGGCGTCGGTAGTCGCCGAATTGGCGCGTCCGGGCGGGCTGGTCTACATCGTCGAATTCCACCCGCTGCTGCACTCCCTCGGACCCACGCCGTCGGCCGGAGTCGATCCGGATTCGCTTGTCCTGCATGATGATTACCTCGAGGGGCGCGGAGCGCAACGTCGCGACAGCGACCACACCTACACCGACGGCCCGGCACTGACCAGCGACACCACGGTGTATGAATGGCGGCACGGGCTGGGCGAGGTGATCAATGCCCTGATCGGCGCGGGGCTGCATATTGCCGGTCTCACCGAAACCGAGATGTTGCCCTGGCCGCGCTGGTCCCGCATGATCCGCACCGACAACGGTTGGTTCCTGCTTCCGCCCACGGACCCGATCCTCCCGCTGTTGTACGGATTGGCGGCAACCAAACCGGCCTAGCCGCAGCGCGTCCCGCCGATTTGCTACACAATAGCCATCACACTCTTTACACTGCGACGATCCACATCGAGGGAGCGTCGAGTGTCCACTACCGTCCAGGTCTTGTTCGTTGTCGTCGCCGTGCTCGTCGGGATCGTCGTCGCGGCGATTTCCGGCATCCTCTCCAAGGTCAGCGGCTCACCCGCGGGCATCGTGGTCCGCGATGGCGGCGTCGCATTCGTGGGTACGGCCGGTCTGACCCTGCTACTACTCAAGGCCATCGGGGTGCTGTAGCCCCCGAGGCCGAATCCCGGCTCACGCACTCGGTGCGCGCCGATCGAAGGTGCGACAACCTCGATGTCGTCGCCAATCTTCATCTCGGCACGGAGACGAGGAAATTGAGCGTGCTCTCCGAGATCGCGATGGAGCGCAGCGCACGTGACCTGTTGCGGTCGCTCGACGTGAAGATCAAGGATGTGCGGGCACCGGTGTCCGCATTGTCGGGCGGACAGCGGCAGTCCGTCGCGATCGCCAGGGCGCTGCTCGGGCAACCCAAGATGGTGATCCTCGACGAACCGACCGCCGCACTCGGTGTCGAACAGACTGCCCAGGTGCTCGCGCTGATCGGTCGGCTGCGCGAGCGCGGCCTCGCCGTGCTGTTGATTTCACACAATCTGGTCGATGTCCGGACGGTCAGCGATCGCATCGTGGTCCTGCGCCTGGGCCGCAATGCCGGTGAATTCGAGACCGCACAGGCCAGTCAGGAGGCCATTGTCGCCGCGATCACCGGAGCCGTGTAATGAGTGAGCTCACCATGAAACAACCTGCCCTGCAAGGAAATCCGCTGCGCGGACCGACGGATGCGCTGGTGGACCGACTGCGCCGGGGAGATGTCGGCGCCATACCGGTTGCGGTCGGGCTGGTCGTCATCGCGGTGGTCTTCGATCGACTCAATGCGCATTTCCTGTCCGCGGAAAATCTCACCAATCTGGCGTTGCAGATGGCCGCGACCGGGACCATCGCCCTCGGCATCGTGCTGGTGCTGCTGCTCGGTGAGATCGACCTGTCTGCCGGATCGGTGAGCGGGCTGACGGCCGTGGTGATGACGCAACTGTATGTGCACCACGGCTGGAATCCGGTCTTCGCGATACTCGCCGCGCTCGCCGTCGGCGCGGCGATCGGGCTGCTGCACGGGGTGATGCGGACGAAGCTGAGTATGCCGTCGTTCGTGGTGACACTGGCCGGTTTGATCGGCTGGCAGGGCTTGATGCTGTATCTGCTCGGCAAGGAGGGCACGGTCAACCTGCCGTTCGATCGCGGGATCGCGAAGATCAGCGATACCTGGCTGCCGCCGTGGCTGGCCTGGTTCCTGGTAGCGGTGCTGGCGGGTGGGCATCTGATCGCCGGTCTGCTGACGCGGCGGCAGCGCGTTCGGGCCGAACTGTCGGTTTCGGCTCCGGTGTGGATCGCGGTGCGTTCCGGCGCGCTGGCGCTGCTGCTGGCCGCCACGGTGCTGGTGCTGAACTCCGATCGTGGGGTGCCGCTGACCCTGGTGATCTTCGGTGGGCTCGTGCTCGCCGTCGATCTGGTGTTGCGGCGCACCATCTTCGGTCGGCGCATCTATGCCGTTGGCGGCAACGCCGAGGCCGCGCGGCGGGCCGGAATCAATGTCACGTGGGTGCGCATCACCGCGTTCATCGGATGTTCCGCGCTCGCGACGGTCGGCGGGATACTCGCGGCGGCTCGACTGGTCGCGGTGAACCAGAGTTCCGGCGGCAGCGACATTCTGCTCAATGCCATCGCGGCGGCGGTCATCGGCGGCACCAGCCTCTTCGGCGGACGTGGGCGCGCCTATGCGGCACTGCTGGGAATCCTTGTCATCCAATCGATTACGAACGGCATGCTGCTGTTGAACGTCGATTCGTCGGTGCGGTTCATGGTCACCGGCACGGTGCTGGCCGTCTCGGTTGCCATCGATTCGGTGGCCCGGCGCGGAGCCGAAGGGGCCCGCTGAGTTCAGCCGCCGAAGACCACGCAGGCGAAGCCGACGTGCGCACCGGTGCCGACCCGGACGTCCACCGTTGCGATGGGCGTGACGTCCGGGGCCTGCACGGCGCTGAGCGTGTGTGGGCCCGTGGTCTTCGGGATCCAGGTCAGCAGGGCGATACCGCCCAGCGGGCGGACTACTCCGACCAGGACACCGTTGTCGTAGAAGGACACCGGTTCGGTGGCGTTGCCGACATAGGCCTCGGCGGTGGCCGGACAGTCGGTGCCGTAGTTGGTCGCCAGGCCGTAGTTCGAATCGGGCATCACCCCGACCCGGGTCACCGCGGCGTTCGCGGTCGGCGCGGTGCAGGCCAGTGCGGCGATCGCGGTGCCGAATACGGTCGCGGTCGTGATCGTTCGGTAGCTCATGATTCGGTCCTCGTCGTGCGGTGCCGAGTTGCCAGCGGAGATCATAGATAGTCGCCCACCGGGGCGCTACCTCTGCAACCGCCTCAGCGTTTCGCGATTATGTCCCCGACGGTCGGTTTAGTGGGCCGACAGTCGTGGCCATGCGCGATCCGAGCTAGAACGTGTTCTAACGTGTTGGGTATGGACGTGACATACGAAGGCACGAAACGCGAGCTCGTCACCGATCAGGGCGTGCTGCGCTATCACGAGGCGGGCGACGGGCCGCCGCTGCTACTGCTGCACGGCTCCGGGATCGGCGTGAACGGGTGGCGTAATTACCGCGGGAATCTCGCCGTCTTCGCCGAACACTTCCACTGCTACATCCTCGAATTTCCCGGCTTCGGCGTGAGCGACCCGGTCGACGGTCATCCCGTGCTGACCGCGGGCGCGGCGGTGCTGCGATTCATGGACGGGCTCGGCATCGAATCCGCGGCGATGATCGGCAATTCGATGGGCGGTGTCGTCGCGGCGAATCTGGCAATTCAGCATCCGCAGCGGGTGCGCAAACTGGTCACCATCGGCGGGATCGGTCCGAATATCTTCAGCTCGAGTCCCAGCGAAGGGATTCGGCTGCTGCAGGAATTCGCCGACAAACCCGATCGGGACAAGCTGCTGCGCTGGTTGCGGGCCATGGTCTACGACCCCGCCGTGATCACCGACGAGATCATCGAGGAGCGTTGGGCCGCTGCCCAGCATCCCGATACCCAGAAGACCGCCGCCATGATGTACGGCTCGGCCGCGTGGGATATGCAGCAGAAATTCCTGGCGAAGTCGAGCACCCCGCCTTATTGGTCGATGCTGCACAAGATCCAGTGCCCGACCCTGCTCACCTGGGGCCTGGACGACCGGGTCAGCCCACCGGACATGGCGCTGCTACCCATGCGCCAGATCCCCGACGCGGAACTGCACGTCTTCCCGAACAGCGGCCACTGGGTCATGATCGAAGCCAAGGCCGCCTTCGAACGCACCGCCGTGGAATTCCTGCACCGCTGAACTCAGTGATCCGGATAGACCGCGATCTCCACCAGATTGCCATCCAGATCGCGGCAGTAGTGCGAGATCATGTCGCCGAGCGCGCCGGACCTGGTGACCGGGCCATCGGTGACCTCGATGCCACAGGCCACCAAGTGATCTCGTACTTCCTCGGGCGACGCCTGGGTGATGAAGCACAGATCCGCCGAGCCCGCGGCCTCGGTGCGCGCAGTCTCCCAGTCGGGGTCGGCCGCGAGCACACCGATCGGCCGCAGGTTGATCTTCTGATCGCCGAAGCGCAATGCGGTCCGGCCTTTCGGTCCGAACTTCTCCACCCGCATGCCGAGGACTTTTTCGTACCATGCGGCGGTCGCCTCGACATCGACGGTATTGATGACGATGTGATCGAACCGATCGACAGAGAACCCCATGGTCGGCACCCTACGCCCGGCGGCATGCCCGGCCAGTGACCGGGATCTCGGGATATTCGGGCAGGCGGGCATTCGTCTTCGGTGCCATGATGCGTTCCATACCTGCCATGGACTCCAGCACGGAGAGGCGCGTGATGGTGTTCCGAATTGCTATGCCTGAGCGGGTTTTCGGGACGATCAGGCGGAGATTGGGTCCGATTTGCTGTTTGCGGTCGACCAAGGCGCGGTGACTCTGCTCGTAGCGGCGAAAGCCGCCGCGGTGGTCGCCGTTCGCCGCGGCCAGTGCACCGGCGAGGCGGTATGCGCCGACAAGGGCTAGCTCGGCGCCGGCTCCCGATGCGGGTGAGGCGCAATGGGCCGCGTCGCCGACGAGGGCGATGCGGCCGGTCGACCAGGAATCCATGTGCACTTGGCCGAGGGAGTCGAAGTACAGGTCCGGATCGGCGAGTGCGCCGTCGAGCAGTTGTGCCACGTGCCATGCGGATTCGGCGCCGAACCGGTCGGTCAGCAGCGCGCGGACCGCGCCGGTATCGCGCGGATCGAGGTCGAGCAGCGGGCTGCGGAACACGAAGTACGCCTTGGCCTGTGCGTGATTGCCGGAACGGTAGATGCCCGCCATAGTGCCCGGCGTGTTGTAGACGGTGACCCAGCGATCGGGGCCGAGCGCCGCATCGGCATTGCCGAAGGCGAAGTAGTGGCCCAGGTGGCGGACGTAGTTCGATTCGGGGCCGAAGGCCAGGCGCCGCACGGTGGAGTGCAGACCGTCCGCACCGATGACCAGGTCGAACCGCCGTCGCGGCGCACGTTCGAACGTGACGGTGACGCCGTCGTCATCCGCATCGAGGGCCCGAATCGAATCATCGAAGAGGTATTCCGCGTCGGTGTTGCTGTCGTGCAGGATCCGGACGAGATCGCCGCGCATGATCTCCACCTCGGCGCTGTCGTACTTGTCCTTGATCTGCTGCATGTCCACCTGGGCGAGGGGATCGCCGATGGCGTTCACGAACCGCATCCCGGCGACATCGGCGGCCGCCGACCGGATCCGCGACATAATGCCCATGCGCTCGGCGACCTCGATCGCTCCAGCCCGCACGTCCACCCCTTGGCCGCCGGTCCGCAGTCCGGTCGCACGCTCGACGATGGTCGGCTGGAAGCCGTGCCGCACAAGCCAATACGCCAATGTTTGTCCGGCGATGCTCGCACCGGAGATCAGAATCCGCATTGCCTGCTCCTTGTCCCGAAACAATCTGACCGTTGGTCAGTGAAGTTACCGTATTGCGCTGACCAACGGTCAGTCAAGCAGTAGGATCGATCACCATGGCCGACGATTCCCGTGCCCGCATCCTGCGGACCGCACTCGATCTGTTCGCCGCGCGCGGATACCACACGGTTTCCGTGCGCGAGATCGCCGAACAGGTCGGGCTGACGAAAACCGCTGTGCTCTACCACTTCCCGAGCAAGAGCGATATCGTCGCCGCACTCGTGGAGCCGCTGCTGGTCGACAGCGAAGCAGTGCTCGAGGCAGCCAAACGCGGCCGGGATCCGCAGGCACACCGCTGGACGGTGGTGACCGGACTGCTGGAGGTGTGGCTGTCACACGGTCAGCTATTGCGAATGCAGATGCAGGACCAGGCATTATCCGCCGACGAGGCCACCTTCGCGCGATTGCGAACGATCGCGCTGTCGGCACAGGAACTGATCGCCGGACCCCACGCCGATTTCACCACCCGAGTGCGAGCCGCGCAGGTCTATGCGGCACTGAGCGATCCGATCGTCATCTTCGCCGACCACCCTGCCGAGGAACTGCGCGCGGCCATTGTCGATGGCACCCGGCGATTACTCGGCGCTCCGGCCACCCGAGGCGCCCCCGCTCACACAGCAGCCGTCGAGATCCCCACCACCCGCCCGCCCCGCCGCGGCCGCCCCGGCGCAATGACCTCGGAAATGATCGAATCCGCCCGCCGCATGCGAGATTCCGGCCGCCCCATCGACGAGATCGCCGCCGAATTCGATGTCTCACGCGCCACGCTGTATCGAAATCTGGGCAAGCAGGCAGATCTATTATGAGACTATTTTTGAGACAAGGGACTATCCGGGCTCCGTTCGGGGCAACCGAATCGCCGCTGATTGCGAGTAAGCGGCATGCGGCTGCGGCAACTGGACTAATCTGCGGCACATGGCAGTTACCTGGCCGGACGAAATCGACGATGTCTTGCGTGGTGATCTCACCGCTGGATTGGCCTATGTCACTCCCGCCGGCGGGGCGGTGGTGACGGCGGTATCGCCGATCGGGATGCGGGATCGGGAGCTGGGCACCGTCGGGTTCACCACCTCGCTCGGCTTCGGTCGCAAGCTGGAGCGGATCAAACACGAGCCGAAGGTCGCGCTGGCATATCACGCGCGCGAGCATGGTCTGGGCGATCAGCACAATCAGCACTTCGTACTGGTACAGGGCATCGCGACCTTCGACGCCCAGCCCGATCGGGACGCCCTCGATCGCATCGGCGAGCAGGCGACGCCCTATCTGGGCGCACCGCGGCGCGGCCGCTTCTGGGATCGCTGGCTCAGCGCGTATTACACCGACCGGGTATTGGTGACGATCGCGGTCACCCGGATCATCGCCTGGCCGAATCCGGATGCGACCGGCGAACCGGAGGTATTCGGCGAACCGATGCCCGCCATCGCGGATTCGCAGAAGCCGCCCGCCAAAGGCACCGGCCCCCGGGTGGACAGCAGCAAGGCCGCCGCACGCGCGACGAAACTACCGCACAGTCTGCTCGCCTACCGCCAGTCCGACGGCTATCCGGCCGTGGTCCCCGTGCACGTCACCGGATCGAGCGCGGCGGGGGTAAACCTCACGGTCCCAGCGGAAGTCGCCCAGGGCGGCCGCCGTGCGGGCATTCTCTCCCACAGCTACCGCCCACAACTCGTCGGCCTCGAATGCCGCCAGCACACCGGCTGGATCGAAATCGACGGCACCGACGCGATCTACGCGCCACACACCCAGTCCGGCTTCCTCGCACCCCCGAACAAGACACTGCTGTTGCTGGCCAACGGATTGATGGCCCGACGCGGACTGGCCCAAGCCCGGAAACAAGGCCGCATCGACGCATTGAGCTGACCGGGCCCGGCAGGGCACGAACCCCCTCCAGATCGAAATCGGAAGGGGGCCCGGCTTTTCAGGTGGACTACTCCCCCGGTACCAGCGTCACCGGCAGCCTGGCATGCCCATTGGAGATGAAGCTGGCCACCGAACCCAACTCGGACGGATCCGCCGCCAGCCGCATATTCGGAAACCGCTCGAAGATCGCGGGCAACGACACCAGCGCCTCGAGCCGGGCCAACGGCGCCCCGAGGCAATGGTGCGCGCCGTACCCGAAAGCCAAGTGGTCCTTGGTTTCTCGGGCCACATCGAATTGATCGGCGGTGTCACCGTGCACCTTCGGATCACGGTTCGCCGCCGCGTACGAGGCGAGAATCGGCTCACCCTTGTGGATACGCACCCCGTCGACCTCGATATCGTCGACCGCGAACCGCAATGGCAGATGGGCGACCGGCGCCTCGAACCGCAGCGCCTCCTCGACCACATCGGCCCAGGTCGCCTGCTCCGCGACCAGCGCGGCGCGCTGCTGCGGATTGGTCAGCAGCGCGAAGATCGCCTGGTCGAGCAGGTTGACCGTGGTTTCGTGCCCGGCGCTGATGACGAGCAGCAGCGTGTCGATCAATTCCTGCTCGGTGAGCTGGGACCCGTCGTCCTCGTCGCGGTGCGAAATCAGCAGACTGGTCATATCGTCGCCGGGATGGTCGCGCCGATGCGCCACCAATTCACCGAGGATCCGATACATCTCCCTATAGTTCGCCTGCGACTCCTCCGGCCCGAGCGAGGTGTCGAAAATACCGTCGACGCACCGACGCAAGCCCGGATTGAGTTCTTCGGGCACACCCATCAATTCGGAGATGACCTGAATGGGCAGCGGATACGCGAGACTCTCACGCAGATCGACCGATTCGCCCGCAGGCGTCTTCGCGAGCTCGGCCAGCAGATCCTCGGTGATTCGCTCGATCTGCCCGCGCATGGCCTCGGTGCGCCGATGGGTGAACGCGGGCGCGACCAGTTTGCGCAGCCGCTTGTGGTCCGTGTCGTAGGCGGTGAACATATTGTTCACCGCGACCCACAGGAAAAGCGGCCAGTCCTGCGGTATCTCACCATTGATGAACGCGGGCCAGTGCTGGCTCGCATCCTTGGAGACCCGCGCGTCGACGAGCAACTTCTTGAGCAGCCCGGCATCGGTGACCGACCAGGCCCGCACACCACCTGGCAGTTCCACCAGCGCCACCGGCCCGCGCTCGCGCAGGCGTGCGGATTCGCCCTGGATATCGGTTCCCGCCAGATCCAGGGTGATGGGTTGTTGCACGATGGAAATCTCCTTACGGCATGACCAGCGGAGGGGATTTGGGGAACGTGACGGGCAGGGACACCAGCGCACGATGGAACGGACCCGGCCGAAAGGTGAGTTGTTCGGGTCTTGTCGCCAAACGCATTTCGGGCAGCGCGTCGAGCAATTGGTCGATGGCGTCCTGGACAACCAGATAGGCGACCGACTGCGCCGGGCAGGCATGTGGGCCCACGCTCCACGCCAGATGCGAACGATTGGGCCCGAATTCGTTCACCCCGACGGCGGGATCGTTATTGCATCCGGACATGCTGATGACGACCGGTTGATGTGCGGGCAGCCAGACACCGTCGATCAAGATCGGCTGTTTCGGATAGGAGACGCAATAGTTCGCCAACGGTGGGTCGGTGAACAGCACTTCGTCGAGCGCGTCACGGGTCGAAAGACTTCCGCCGTGCACGCTGCCTGCGAACCGGTCGTCGGTCAACATCAGCAGCAGCGTATTGGTGATCAGATTCTGCTGCGGTTCGATGCCCGCGCCGTAGACGGTGACGAGCTGGTGGATCATCTCCTCATCCGAAAGCACGGCCGAATGCGCGATCAGCCGCGAGGTGATGTCGTCACCAGGTTCGCTGCGCTTGAGCGTGACGAGTTCGAACAGCGCGTCGGTGAGCATCGCATTGCCCTTCTCGGCGTTGACCCCCTCGAAGATCGCGGCCATTCCGGTGGCGACCTGCTGGCTGATTTCCGCCGGGCAGCCGAGCATCACATTCAGCACCTGGAAGGCAAGCGGAAATGCGTACTGGCTGATCAGATCGGCCGCACCGTCCCCGCAGAAGGCATTGATCAACGGGACTGCGACACCTTCGACAACGGAATGCAATGCGTGCCGATCGACTTCGGCGAGACTTGTGGCGTTTGCCTGTCGATAGCGCAGATGCTCGTTTCCCGCACTGCGCAAGGCATTCGGGCGCCATTCCAGCATCGGCAGGACCGGGCATTCACCGGGAATCTGCTGCTGCCAGGTGCGCGGGTCGGCCGGAAAGTGGTCGGGATCGTTGAGGATTCGTACGGCGGTGTGATAGCCGATCACCAAAGTGGCCGGCACACCGGGCGACAGGTCCACCGGTACCAACGATCCGTACCGGCGCCGCATATCACGGTACGCGCGGTGCGGATCGGCTGCGAACTCCTCGGAATAAAGCGATACGCGCGGGCCGTCGGTGTCGATCGGCGACCCCAACGCGACAGGGCCGTGCTTTGTTGAATCAGTGTGCAACGCGTCTTACTTCCGGGACTCCTGACGATGGAATAGGAACTCGACGAGCGTGATCAGCGACATCAGACAGGTGCTGCGCTGACGAGCGTCGAGCGATGTCAGTGGAGTATCCGGTGCCAGATCCAGTGCGTCACGGATCTCTTCGAGCGGATAGCGCTTGGCACCTTCGAACTGATTGACCGCGACCGAATACTGCACCCCGCGCTCCTCGAGCACGGACAGCACCTCGTCGGCCTTCTCGATGCGCCGAGTATCCACCAGGACCAGAGCGCCGAGCGCGCCGCGCGCCAACTCCTCCCACAGCGGGACGAAGCGCCGCTGTCCCGGCGTCCCGAAAAGATAGAGCGCGAGTGTGGGATTCAGCGTGATGCGGCCGAAATCCATCGCTACGGTCGTCTGCGATTTGCCGGGTAACCCGGCCATATCGTCGACGCCGACACTGGCCTCGGTGATCGTCTCCTCCGTGCGCAGCGGTCGGATTTCCGAAATGCTGTTCACGAATGTCGTTTTGCCGACACCGAAATTGCCTGCCACCAAGAGCTTTACCGACCGGGTCACGGTCTCCGGCACATAGTCGACAGTGCGCTCAGGCCGGGAGAGCGCGGAGCCCATTGAGTACCTCCTCGAGCAGGGTGATCTCCGGCATGACTTCGGCCGGGGTCGGAGTGGCCAGATGTTCGCTGTCCAGCAGATCGGCGACGACGATCTTCACCACGGACGGCGGCAAGTCGAGATACGCGGCGATCTCGGCAACGGACAGCGCGCTGCGACGGCTGCACAGGTTCAGCACCTGGCGCGCATCGGGGGTCGCACCAGGCGCCGGATCCTTGGCGGCGACGACCAAGGTGACCAGGTCCAAGTCACGACTGGGACGGATCCGCCCCCCGGTGCGCACATAGGCCCGGACCAAGTCTGGGTCTCGCCGAGACCTGGTCATGACGTCAAGCCGCCCTCAACCCTTCCGCGCGGCTGGGCGCCTAACTCGTGCCCGACCCGCCCGGCGAGTTCATTCATGCGGTGCGCGACCAGACCGATATCGGTCTCGGGCGTTGTCGACACACCGAGCAGTGCACCTTCACCCGCCGCGGTGATCAGGATCATGCCCTGGTCGTATTCGGTCATGTTCTGACGCACACCATTATCGAGGCCACCACAGAATTCGCCGAGCGCCTTACCTAGTGAGCGCAGACCCGAGGCAGCCGCGGCGAAACGCTCGGCATCATCCTTCATGACACCGTCGGAGTGCGCGATCCGCAGTCCGTCGTCGGAAAGCAGCACCGCGAACCGGACGCCGGGAACGTTGCTGAGATCCTCGAGTAGCCAACCCAGCCTATTGCTGCTGTCGGTCACCGGTGTGCTCATCAGGATGACATCCCTTCGCTGTTATCGGAGGCAGCAGCCTCGCGGCCGCTCTTGGAACCCGTCTGCCAGGCGGAGGCGATTTCGGGACGAGCCTGTCCCGCTTCGGATTCGGTGCCGGTCTGCGCGGGTACCGAAGACACCGCCCGACGACGTCGCTTGGGTAGGCCGCCACTGGTGATCTCGTGCACAGCGAACTCCTCGTTCTCGGCGGGTTGTTCGCCCACCCCGGCCAAGACCGGAACCGGGGATAATTCGAAGGGCTTATCCTCGGCGACAGCGGTCGGCACGGGTTCCGGGGCCGGGGTGACCGCGGGAACGGCCGGTTCGGCGTTCGTCACCGCGGTGACGAGCAGGGCCTCGGGGATGTAGACCATCGCCCGCATACCGCCGTAGACGTTCGGGCCATCGATGTAGACGGTGAACCCATAGCGCCGGGCCAGTGCCGCGATACCGGGAAAACCGACGCGCGGGGACGGGCCGAGCTGGTGGATGTCGATCGGGCGCTCGTTCGCGAGCACCTGCCTGGCCTCCTCCATCTGCTCCGCATTCATCCGCACACCGGCATCGTCGATGATGACGGTGACGCCGTGGTGGCCCTCTTGGAAGGTCACATCCACATATGACGTCGGCGGGGAGTAGCGCAGCGCATTGTCGAGCAGCGTGGCCAGGGTGTGCACGAGCGGTTCCACCGCCCGGCTGATGACGACGCGGTCGAGCTGGTTGGCTCGCACCCGCAAGTAGTCACGGACACGGCCGATCGCGCCGCCGACCACGTCGGTGAGCGACTGCGCGGGCCAGCGCCGACCCGGCAGACCACCACAGACGATCACATACGACTGCGCCTGCCGCAGCATCTGCTGCACGGTGTGGTCGATGCGGGTGAGGGTGGCATAGACCTCGTCGTCGCGGTGCTCACGCAGCGCCGCGCTCACCACCTGACTGACATCCGCGCCGAGGCTGACCACAGAGGTGCCGAAGGAACGCACCGCCGCACTGGTCGCGGCCCGCGAGGCGGATTCGATCTCGGCGCGCGTGCCCTCCTCGGTCGCCTTGATCGCCTGCTGCGACTTTTCCTCGGCTTCGTGCGCGGACTGCTCGTGCGCCTCCGACTGCACCATGCGCAGATCGTCGGCGTACCGCTCGGAAATCCATTGCAGGCATTGGACGAACCGGGAATTCTCCTGACCCGTCGGCACCTCGATGGCCGAAACCGGTGCCTCGAAGCGGCGCACCGCCTCGGTCATCGCCGGTAGTGTCTGGCCGGCGAAGTGTTCGAGGGTTTCCTCCTGCGCCCGATTCGCTCTATTGAGTGTGTCGGCGCGTATCTTCTGTTGTTTCGCGTATTGCGCTACATACAACGCCGCCGCCACGGCAATAATGAGAGCGGGGGCGAGGATCCATGAAAGCACCACGGCGATATCTTGATTCATCAGCTCTCTCGTCGTTGCGACAGCCGGTGTCACTGCGCGTTGTCTCGCCTTCCTCGCGACGCCGACCAGGATCAACATTCGTCGAATGCGGCTACATCGACACCGGCACCAACCCCAGAGTGCCCGCAGGGCAAGCAATTCGAGGAATCACCTACCGCGCGGATCGAGCCGATAAGCAGCTCGGCACCCGACGACCCGCCCACAGTAGCAGCATCGCCCGGAAGTCTCTCTCGATCCGAGGACCACATTCCGATTCCTCGAACCGCCAGCGCCCCCATCGGATTTCGCAAGCCACCCGATCGGTTCGATTGGCCTGCACAAATTTCACGTCGGCGATGCCACACGGAGCCGGTTCGGTAGCCGGACGCTATGGTCGAACGCCACAAATAGCCGAACCGCGAGTACCGGATACTATGCGCGAATGGCAAAGCTGAAGGTGTCCGTCGACGTGCCGATTTCGCCGCAGGAGGCCTGGTCGCACACCGCCGACCTCACCGAACTCGACAAATGGCTCCTCATGCACGAAGCGTGGCGCGACGAGGTGCCCGCCGAACTCACCGTCGGCACCCAACTGGTCGGTGTCGCATCGGTCAAGGGCTTGCGCAACCGGGTCACCTGGACAGTCAAGGCCGCTGAACCGCCGCGGCGACTTGCCTTGAGCGGCACGGGCAAGGGCGGCACCAAATTCAAGCTCGAACTGCTCGTCGCCGCGAAGGGTGCGGGTTCGGAGGTCACCGTCGATATCGATCTGGGCGGCGCGCCCCTGTTCGGCCCGATCGGTTCCGGCGTCGCGCGGGCGCTGAAGGGCGATATCGAGCGCTCGCTGGAACGTTTCGTCGCGCTGTACGGCTGAGAGGAATTCGAACGTGCTGTATGCCAAGGCCGCCGACGGCGCCCGGATCGCCTATCAGACCGGCGGTGACGGCGCACCGCTGCTGCTGCTCACCGGGCAGGCCAATAACCACCACTGGTGGGATGGCGTTCGTGCCGATTTCGAGACCACGTATCGCACCGTCTCGTTGGACTATCGCGGAACCGGTGACAGCGATAAACCGGATATCCCGTACAGCACCCTCGGATTCGCCGAGGACGCCATTGCGGTGCTCGACGATCTCGGCATCGAGAAGACCGCGGTGTACGGCACATCGATGGGTGGTCGGGTCGCGCAGTGGCTGGCCGCGCGATTCCCGGATCGGGTGCATACGCTGGTGCTCGGCTGCACGTCGCCGGGTGGTCGCCACGCCGTCGAGCGCGACGCCGAGGTGCGCAAGTCGCTGGCTCAGCCCGATCCGGTGGCGGCGCGACAGGCGCTGCTGGAACTGATGTACACCCCGGCGTATCTGGCGAGCGCGTCCGGACCGTTCAATACCCTCGGCGATCCGGCCATGCCCGCCTACGCCAAGCGCAGACATCTCTACGCGAGCAATAAGCACGACGCCTGGGAGGTGCTCGCGGAGATCGCGGTTCCGACGCTGGTCGTGCACGGGAGCGAGGACCGATTCAATCCCGCGTCGAACGCGCCGTTGCTCGCGGAGCGGATTTCCGGCGCGCGGTTGGCGTGGATACCGGGCGCGCGGCACGGCTATTTCGACGAATTCCGAAAGACCGCAAGCCCGCTCGTGCTGGAATTCCTGGACGCGAACCGTCCGTAGTCCGAGTTCGCCTGGTGCACAGGCGAACTCGGACTCCGCAGGCTAATGCACCAGCGCCGGTGCCTCCGCGACTTCGGCCGTCTGCGGCTTGGTGCGCGGCAGGAACGCCGCGGGCACCAAGGTCAGCACGATGAGCGCCAGCGCCACGATGTAAGTGTGGCTGAATGCCGTCGCGGCCTGGCTCAATCCGGTTTCGACCGCACCGGGCGGCAACTGCGCCGCGATCGAGGGATCGTAGTTCGACGCGATCGCGGGCTTGGCGAACGGATGCTGGTTCAGCAGGCTGCTGAGCACCACCGACATCGTCGCGGTGCCGATGGACCCGGCGGACTGGTTGATGATGTTCATCAATGTCGTACCGCGCGCGACCTGCTGGCGGGTCAGCGTCTGGATTGCCGCGGTCATGGTCGGCATCATGGTGCAGCCCATACCGAGGCCCATCACGAACAGCGCGCCCAACATGTACGGATACGGCGTATCCGACTTCAACTGCACGAAGAACACCGTGCCGAGCGAGATCAGCGCGACGCCGGTCAACACGATCTTGCCCGGACCGATCTTGTCGACGAGTCGACCCGCGATCGGCATCGTCACCATCGCGCCGAGACCCTGCGGGGCCAGCAGCAGACCGGCCGCCATGGCCGTTTCGCCGCGCACCTGCTGCAGGTAGGTCGGCAGCAGCAGGCCCGCGCCGAAGAACGCGGTGGCGAACAGCACCATGGTCAGCACCGCGAAGGTCAGCGACCGGTTGCGGAACAGGTGCAGATCGATCAGCGGATGCTCGGTGCGCAGTGCGTGCGGGACGAACAGCGCGATGAGCACCAGGCCGATGACGGCGGGTATGAGCACCTTGGCCGAGATGACCGTGCCCTCACCCGGAATCGAGGAGACGCCGTAGAGGAACAGCGCCAGACCCGGCGAGGCCAGCAGCATGCCGAGGAAGTCGAAGGATTCCGACGGCTCCGGCTTGTCCGCGGGGAACACGATGAAGGCGCAGATGAGCGCGATGATCCCGACCGGAACATTGATCAGGAAGATCCATTTCCAGCCGTAGCTGTCGATCAGCCAACCGCCCAGGATCGGACCGCCGATCGGACCGAGCAGCATCGGCACGCCGAGCACCGCCATCACCCGCCCGACGCGTTGCGGGCCGGCCGCATGGGTCATGATCGTCATGCCGAGCGGCATGAGCATGCCGCCGCCGAGACCCTGGATGACGCGGAAGGCGATGAGCGACTCCATACTCCAGGCCTGGCTGCACAGCACCGATCCGAGCACGAACAGCGTCAGCGCGAGCATGTACAGCCGTTTGGTGCCGAACCGGTCCGCCGCCCAACCGGTCAGCGGGATGACGCTGGCCAGCGCGAGGGTGTAGCCGGTCATCGACCAGGCCGCGATCGCGGTGGTGGTATGGAACTCGTTCTGGAATTTCGGGATCGCGACGGTTACGACGGTGATATCCAGGATCGACATGATCGCGCCGAGCACGACCACCCCTGCCACCTTGAAAACCGCGATGTCGAGCTTGTCGGTCGCGGGATCCGCTGCCACCGACGTGCTATCCGGAGGATGTGTCACCGCTTAAGCCTCGCACCTCACCGACCAAATGGCCAGCAAATTCTGCGACCTTCGCCACACCTCGGGTCTGCCGCGATCTCTCGGAGTACAAGCATCAGATGATGGCGGCGTGATCTTGCAGATATTCGATTCCGGATTCGCCACGAAACCCGATCGAATGTATGTTCGAATACCGCTCGTGAATGTGGGGTTGGGTGTGCAGTTGCAGGCGACGGTGCTGCCTGCGCGGGGTCGATGAAGTCGTCGTCTCCCGGGGAAGTGCTGTCTCGGTGCTCGACCGTGGTCTCCGAACCTGTGATTCCGCAGGCGTTTCCGGGCCGGTGGCGCTGATGGCCGGATATCGGGTGCCAGAGGGGTGGACGGTGCAGTCGTATCGGTTCGCACTCGACCCCACCCTCGCTCAGGAGCGGGTGTTGGCCTCGCACGCCGGGGCCGCGCGCAAGGCGTTCAACGTAATGCTGGATGTGGTAAAGGCGAATCTGGCTCAGCGGGCCGCCGAACGGTCGTACGGCTCGAGCGAGGACAGGTTGACGCCGCTACAGGGCTGGTCACTAGCGGCGTTGCGTAAGTCCTGGAATCAGCGCAAGACCGTGGTCGCGCCGTGGTGGGCCACCAACACAAGGACGTGGAGCCGACCGCAAGACCCGCCCGCCAGGCGGGGAAGGCAGGTGGCGTGGAAGCGTCAACCCCGCACGGCCATCCGGCCGGGAAGACGGGGACTGCCGCTCCGCAAGGAACGGCTGCCTGAAACAGGTGTCGTCACACAGACACTCACACTTCAGGTAACGGCAGAATCGACAGGCGTGGTTTCCCCCGCGGCCGCCGCACACATCGCCGAACGCGCAACTCGACCGACCAACGCGATCAGCGTGGAGCAGGTTCGACCGTTTCCGGATCGACAGATGGGCTGACGGGCGGCCGGGACCGCGTGACGGCAACACCGGCCAGGCACAGGACACCGCCGACGATGGTCAGCGCGCCGGGCACCTCGCCCAGCGCGATCCAGGACATCAACACGACGAGGGCCGGGACCGCGTAGGTTGTCACGCCCATTTTCCCGGCCGTCGTGCGGGCCAGCGCGAAGGCCCATGTGGTGAAAGCCAAAGCTGTGGGGAAGACGCCCAGGTACACCAGACTCAGCGTCGACGACAGCGGCGCGTCGGCCGCCTCGGTGACCAGTTGCCAGGAGAACGGCAGACACGCGACGGTTCCGATGACCGAGCCGAAGGTGACCACCTGCAATGCGGATGCGCTCGCCAGCGCCGGTTTCTGCGCGATGGTCGATGCCGCCCAGACGATGGCTGCGAGCAGGCACAGCACGACACCGAGCACCGCCGCGCCGCCGCCATCGGAGGTCGACAGTCCGACAACGATGGTTCCGGCGAACGACACGACCAGCCCGACCATCAGCCGGGCCGGAAACCCTTCCCGCAGGACCAGTCCGCCGAGCACCGCGATCAGCACCGGACCGATGCCGACGACCATCGCCGCGGTCCCGGCGTCGACATTGCGCTCACCCCAGTTCAACGCCACCATGTAGACGCCGAACCACAGCACACCGGAGATTACGATGCCCGGCCACGCGGCCCGCGGAGGCAGGCCCTCACCACGGATGACCAGCACCGTCACCAGCGTGATCGAGGCGGCGAGCAATCGCCCGAGTGCCAGCGCACCCGGCGAAAAGTCGTGTCCCGCACTGCGGATGAAGACGAAGGCCGACGCCCACAAGACCACCGTCACGGCGGCGGCGGCGATGGCTTGCCGCTCGACCGACCCATCCGTACGCATCATGGGCCGAACGTAGATCAGCCGGCCGACAAGTGCCAGCGGTTTTCGGACGCACACCGAGCCGGTCGAGCGGGCCACCGGTGCGTGCGCAGATTTCCCGCTCGACCAGCGACTACAACGCGAGCAGCGCCTCGATCACGGCCGACGGCACCGCGTCGGGGCTCGCGAAGGGGCGTTGCGCCAACAGCTTCCGCGCTTCGTCATGGGACAGTCCGCCATCTGTGGTGAGTACTTCGAGCGCATGTGCTTCGGGGAGGGCAGCGAGCCAGGTGACGGTGTTGCCGACCAAGGTCTGCGGATCGATCTCGCCGTGGATCCGCAACCGGGCCACGCCGCCGTCGGGGTACACATCGAGCCGGACATGGGTGACCGGCGCATCGGCTCCGATCCGGAAGAAGTGACGCGCATCCGGCTGCAGCCGCGTGCGCGGCAGCAATTCGGTCCAGGTCGACGGATCATCCAGGTCCGCACCGGAATCGGCATCGGTACCGCGCAGCACCGCCCAACCCGGCGCATTGCCGACATAGTTCGAGGTATCGATCTCCACGCGCCGAATCGCCCCGCGCGCACCCAGTCGCACCGTGACGTGATCATTGCCCGCATCGCGGCGACGCGCGCCCTCCCAGCCCTCGTCCATCTGCCGCGACCGGCCGGGCAGCAGGATATTGGTCGGCGCGGAGAAGAACATGTCGGAGCAGTCGACCACATCGCCGCCGTGTTCCAGGGCGGCGAGATCGACTGTGCCACTGAGGAAACGGGGATCCGGCAGCGGTGTGCCGTGAACACGGAAGCGGGCCACGCCGCCGTCCGGGTAGATCGAGAGCCGGATGTGGGTGAAGCGGCGCTCGTCGGCGACCTCGAAGAAGTTGCCGGTATCGCCCGCGATATCCGACTTCGCGACCAGTGTCACCCATTCGGCCTGCTGGAGTTCGGCAGGCGACGGCTGCCCCTCCATACTCGTCGCCTCGACCGAGGCGAAGGGCGGGTAATTACCGATGAACCAGGAGGTGTCGATGACGACACCGTGCACCCGCCCCGGCACACCCAGCCGGACAACCGCATAGTCATTGCCGGCTTCGCGACGACGCCGTGTTTCCCAGCCGTCGTAGGTCTTGCCCTTGTGACCGAAGTCCTCGGTGCTGAAAACCGCACGGCCGGGCCGGATCAGATTCTCCCGCTCGGCGAACAACTCGTCGTTGGCGTAGACGACACCGCCCGCGAGCGCGCGGGAGGCGAGATCGGGCAGTCGGGTGAAGGCGGGGGCGGATTGATCGGTCATACTTCTCCTCGGGCCAGGAGCCGCCCCTGCGGCTCGTTGTCGATATCGATTCGGTTGCCGCGCAACCAGGTGCCGCGGACCGCACCCGCGAGTGGGCGGGCCGCGTACGGTGTGACGGCATTCTTGTGGTGCAGGCGATGCACGTCGACGACGAAGGCGTCATCGGGTGCGAAGACACAGAAGTCCGCGTCGTAGCCGACCTCGATGGCGCCCTTGCGCCGCAGGCCCGCATGTTCGGCGGGCGCGCGGCTCATCCAGCGCGCGACATCCACCAGGCTGAATCCGCGCAGTCGCGCTTCGGTCCAGACAGCCGAAAGTCCGAGTTGCAGTGAGGAAATGCCACCCCAGGCGCGGGCAAAGTCACCGGTGTCGAAGCACTTGAGGTCGGCCGTCGATGGGGAGTGGTCCGAGACCACCATATCGATGGTGCCGTCGCGCAACCCTTCCCAGAGCAATTCGCGATTGCCGCTCTCACGGATCGGCGGACAACATTTGAATTGCGTTGCACCGTCCGGAATTTCCTCCGCCGCGAACGACAGGTAGTGCGGACAGGTCTCGGCGGTGATCCGGACGCCGTCGCGGCGGGCCGATGCGATCATGGGCAGCGCATCCGAACTCGACACGTGCAGGATGTGCACGCGAGCGCCGGTCCACCTGGCCAGTTCGATCACCTGGGCGACGGCCAGGTTCTCCGCACCGCGCGGGCGCGAACGCAGGAAGCCGGAGTACTTGTCCCCCTGCGGAATCGGTGCGTGTTCGATCGAGTGCGCGTCCTCCGCGTGCACAATGAGCAGACCGTCGAACAAACGTATCTCCCGCATGACCAGTTCCAGTTGGGTGGCGTCCAGTGCCGGGAATTCGTCCACACCGGAGTGCAGCAGAAAGCATTTGAAGCCGAATACCCCAGCGTCTTGCAGCTGCCGCAGATCAGCCAGATTTCCGGGGATCGCTCCGGCCCAGAATCCGACGTCGACATGCACGCGGCCCTGCGCGGTCTTGCGCTTCACTTCGAGTGCCGCGAGATCGCAGGTCGGCGGAATGCTGTTGAGCGGCATATCGATAATGGTGGTGACACCGCCCGCCGCGGCCGCCTTCGTCGCGCTCGGGAAGCCCTCCCATTCGGTGCGGCCGGGATCGTTGACGTGCACGTGCGCATCCACGACGCCGGGCAGCAGTACCTCGTCGGCGGCCAGTTCGACGATCGTTTTCGCGGTCAGGATGGAGTCCAGTGGTTCGATCGCCACGATCCGGCCGTCGCGCACGCCGATCGAGCCGCCGGTCTCCCCCGTCGTCCCGATGATCCGCTCCGCACGGATCACCAGGTCCAGGTGTGTGGGGACCGGTGAGATCGGCTGGATCTCGGAGTTCTCCCGCATCACACAGCTCCATCGCAAATCATCGGAATCTCCCGTCGAATGTCCTTGCGCCGCCGCTGCTTCGGGAGGCGGCGACGATGTCATCGGCCAGGTCCGCGACGCTCCGCTGCGGAGCGGCCGCCTCGGCGGCGTGGTCTGCGGCCACTTGGCCCGCAGTGGCCTCCGGCGGCCGGCGCCCGACAGACGGGTCCTTCGCCGTGGCCGCCCCGGCCGCGTGGCCTGCAGACTCTTGGTTCGCAGCGGCCTCCGGTAACTGGTGCTCGGCAGATCGCCGCTCCACCGTGACCGCCCCAACGGCGTGGTTCGCAGGCATCTGACCCGTAGCAGCCTCCGGCAGCTGGTGCCCGACAGACGACCGCTCCGCCGTGGCCGCCCCGACGACGTGGCCAGCAGACACATGATCCGCAGCGGCCTCCGGCGACTGGTGCTCGGCAGGTCGCCGCTCCGCCGTGACCGCCCCGACGACGTGGCCGGCAGACACATGATCCGTAGCGGCCTCCGGCGACTGGTGCTCCGCAGATGACCGTTCCGCCGTGGGATCCAACGGCAGGTGTTCCACGGCGAGCCGCGCACCCAGCCGCTCGAGCAGCACGTCCCCCTCCGCGAAGCAGCGCGCGATATCGGGTTCGATATCGGCCAGGGCGTATGCGGCCGAGAACCCCGCCTCATGCAATCGCTTGGAGGGCAGCGTATTCCGGCCGCAAACGGCGATGACCGGTACGCCCGCAAACCCGGCGGCAGTAGCGACCCCGGCCGGTGCCTTGCCGTACAGGGTCTGCTCATCGAGCATGCCCTCCCCGGTCACCACCAGATCCGCACCGGCGACCTGTTCCGCGAAACCGACCAGCTCCAAAACCAATTCGATCCCGGGACGCAGCCGAGCACCGAGCACAGCGACGGCCGCGAACCCGACCCCGCCCGCCGCACCGGCGCCCGCACGATCGCGCAGATCGTTCCCGGTGGCGACCGCGACACAGTCCGCCCAATGAGCGAGCGCCGCATCGAGCACTTCCACTTGGTCACCGTCGGCGCCCTTTTGCGGACCATAGACGGCGGCCGCACCGCGCGGACCGGTGAGGGGATTGTCGACATCGCACGCGACGGTGACCTCGACCCCGCCCAGCAGTTCCCGCACCGGCGCGAAGTCGATCGTGTGCAGCCGCGCCAATGCCGCACCGCCGTCCTCGATTTCGGCCCCATCGACATCGAGCAGTCGTGCACCGAGCGCCGCGAGCAGCCCGGCACCGCCATCGGTACCCGCACTGCCGCCGATGCCGAGTACCACCCGACGGCAACCCGCATCGATGGCCGCCGCGATGACCTCGCCGGTACCCCGGCTGGTGGCCGTCATCGGCGCGAACTTCCCGCCCGGTAGCCGTACGAGCCCGGATACGTCCGCCAATTCCACGACGGCGATATCGTCGCGGCGGGCATACGCCGTGCACACCGGCTCGCCGGTGGGTCCGGAGGCGGTTGCCAGGACCGCCTCGAAACCCGCAGCCAAAGCAGCGGCGACGGTGCCGTCCCCGCCGTCCGCGATGGGCACCACCGACACCTCGGCACCGGGCCGGACGCGGTGGATACCGGCCCGGACAGCGGCACCGACCTGTGCGGCGGTCAACGACCCCTTGAACTTGTCGGACGCGATCAGGACTCGAGTCATGGCGGCTCAGTCCAGCTGCGCGGTCGCGGTCGGGACGTCGGCCGCGGACTGTGCCAGCTCCTCGAATTCGACGATATTGTCGATCTCGAGTCCCATCGACACATTCGTCACCCGTTCGAGGATGATTTCGACGATCACCGGCACCCGGAATTCGGTCACCAGCTTCTTCGCCTCATCGAGGGCGGAACCGATCCACGCCGGATCGAATACCCGAATCGCCTTGCAGCCCAAGCCTTCCGCGACCTTGACGTGGTCGACGCCGTACCCGGCGAGCTCTGGGCTGTTGATGTTGTCGAAGGCGAGCTGTACGTAGTAATCCATGTCGAACGCGCGCTGCGCTTGACGGATCAGGCCCAGATACGAATTGTTCACCACGACATGGATATACGGGATATTGAACTGCGCGCCGACCGCCAATTCCTCGATGAGGAACTGGAAGTCGTAGTCGCCCGAGAGCGCAACAACGGTGGCATCGGGATCTGCCGTCGCGACACCGATGGCCGCGGGTACCGTCCAGCCCAGCGGCCCGGCCTGGCCCGCATTGATCCAGTGCCGCGGTCGGTAGACGTGCAGCAGCTGCGCCGCCTGGATCTGCGACAGACCGATGGTGCTGACGTAGCGCACCTCGGGCCCGAATGCCTTGTTCATCTCTTCGTAGACCCGCTGCGGCTTGATCGGCATATCGTCGAAGTGCGTCTTACGCAGCCCGACCTGTTTCCGGTTGCGGCACTGCTCGGCCCACACACTGCGGTCGGGCAGCCGTCCGGCCACATCGATCTCGCGCGCGACCTCGACGAAAACGCGCAGCGCGGCACCGGCGTCGGAGGTGATGCCGTAGTCCGGTGCGAATACCCGGCCGATCTGAGTGGGCTCGATATCGACATGTACGAAGGTGCGGTCCTTGGTGTAGGTCTCCACACCGCCGGTATGCCGATTGGCCCAACGATTTCCGATACCGAGCACGAAATCGGATTCGAGCAGGGTGGCATTGCCGTACCGGTGCGAGGTCTGCAGTCCGACCATGCCCGCGTGCAGCGCGTGGTCGTCGGGAATCGTGCCCCAGCCCATCAGCGTCGGCACCACCGGCACACCGGTGAGTTCGGCGAATTCGACCAGCAGCGCCGCGGCATCGGCATTAACGATGCCGCCACCCGCGACGATCAGCGGCCGCTGCGCCGAATTCAGCAGCTCGATGGCCTTGACCGCCTGCGCCCGCGTCGCGGCCGGGCGGTGCACCTCGAGCGGCTCGTAAGTCTCGATGTCGAACTCGATTTCGGCGAGCTGCACATCGATGGGCAGATCGATCAGGACCGGGCCCGGCCGACCCTCGCGCATCAACCGGAAGGCCTTCTGGAAGGTCCCCGGTACCTGTGCGGGCTCGAGTACCGTCACCGCCCACTTGCTCACCGGTGCGGCGATCGAAGCGATATCGACGGCCTGGAAATCCTCCTTGTGCAGCTTGGCGACTGGAGCCTGACCGGTGATGCACAGGATCGGAATCGAATCCGCGCCGGCGGAATACAGGCCGGTGATCATATCGGTGCCCGCCGGCCCCGAGGTACCGATGCAGACGCCGATATTGCCCGCTGCCGCTCGGGTGTACCCCTCGGCCATATGCGAGGCGGCCTCGACGTGGCGGGCCAGCACATGCTTGATACCGCCGTGTGCGCGCATCGCGCTGTAGAAGGGATTGATCGCGGCACCCGGCAAGCCGAATGCCTGTGTCGCGCCTTCCTTTTCGAGAATCAGAACCGCGGCGTCCACGGTGCGCATACGTGCCATGGTCAGTTCCCCCGGCCCGACAGCGCCTCGGTCACCTTCAGCAGACCCGAGTGGTCCAGCGAGCCGTGCCCCATCGCGCGGGCGGCGGCGATCAGCTGTGCGGTCAGCGCGCCCATCGGGATCGACACCTCGGCGTCACGAGCGGCCTGCAGGATGATGCCCATATCCTTGTGGTGCAGGTCGATTCGGAAGCCTGGCTCGAAATCGCGCCGCAGCATGGACGCCCGCTTGAGTTCGAGGACCTTGCTGCCCGCGAGCCCACCCGCCAACACATCGAGGCCCTTTTCGGCATCCGCGCCCAGGTTCTCCATCAGCAGGATCGCCTCGGCCACCAGGGCATAGGTACCGCCGACAACGAGCTGGTTCGCGGCCTTGACCACCTGACCGGCACCGTTCGGTCCCACCAGCGCGAAGGTCTTGCCGACCGTCTCGAAAATCGGTGTGGCCGCGCCGAAGTCGGCCTCGTTCCCACCGACCATGATCGACAGCGCGGCATTGATCGCGCCGGGCTCACCGCCGGAAACCGGGGCGTCGAGCACCCGTAGCTGCCGTTCGGCGCCCCGTTCGGCGGTCCAGCGCGCGGTCTCGGGCGTAATGGTGGAGAAGTCGATGTACAGCGTGCCGGGCGCGGCATGCACCAGCACCTCGGCGAAGACCGCCTCGACGTGCTCGTCCTGCGGCAGCATCGTGATGACGATGTCCGCGTCCCGTACCGCTTCCGCGACACCGGCGGCGGCCGAACCACCCGCGGCCTTCAGCTTGTCCAGACCGGTGGGGCCGATATCGTAGCCGGTCACCTGATGTCCGGCCTTGACCAGGTGGCCCGCCATCGGGCTGCCCATGATCCCCAGGCCGATAAATCCGATCTTGCGCCCACCCGTCGCCCGGCCGCCACCTCGCACGGAATCGCTACGCGATGCTGCAGTCATTTCATCCACTTCCAATTCAGCTCGGGGTCTTTGTATTCGAGGCCGATCCAGCCGTCGTAGCCGCTTTCGGCGAGGGTTTCGAACAGCCCGGCGAAGTCGAGTTCACCGGTGCCGGGACGGCCGCGGCCCGGACTGTCGGCCATCTGCACGTGGCCGATATCCGGTGCGTGCGTGCGGATTGCCGCGTGCAGCCCCGCATCCATCCGGGCGAGGTGGTAGAGGTCGCAGAGGAAGCGCACATTGGGCGCGCCGGTCTGCTCGATGATCCGCACGGCGTGCGCCGCGCTCACGATCGGATAGTCCGGCGAATCAAAGGAATTCAGTGCCTCCAGCAGTACGGTGGCACCGATGACATCCGCCGCCTGCGCGGCCAGACGCAGGTTCTCCAGCGCGAGCTCGTCCTGCTTGTCCGGGCTCTCGCCCTCGACCCGGTTCCCGTACAGGGCGTTCAGCGCACGGCAGCCGGTCTCCTCGGCGATACCGATGGCGACCTCGACATTGTCGCGGAACCTGGTGACCTCGCTCGGTATGGAGACCAGACCGCGGCCGCCCGCCGGAATCAGATCGATGAAGTTCAGCCCGACCAATTCCACACCGGCATCGCGGATCGCGCGGACGAATGCGTCGATCTCCTTATCGCCCGGCGTCGGATCCTCCCCGAACGGCCACCAGAATTCGACCGCGTCGAATCCGGCTTGCTTTGCCGCGGCGGGACGTTCGAGCAGCGGGAGATCGGTGAACAGGATCGAACAATTGACGTCGAATTTCGGGAATGCGGTACCCCCGGAATGCGTGGTCATTCAGCTCCTTCACGGTATTTCCGCCAGCTGCCGATCGCGGTGATGTCGATCAGCTCCGGATATGAGGTGGGCGGGCGGCGCAGCAGCATCGACAGGACCGAACGGCCGTCGTCGAGTTCGATCGCGCCGAGTTCGAGTTCGGGCGGTTCGGCTGGTAGCAGCCGCTGCCGCAGCACATCCATCGGCACGTCGAAGAGTTCGCCGGAGATCGAGTCGCCGCCATCGGCAGCGGGATCCAGACCCGGGAACCGGTTGCCGACCGAATAGAAACGATAGCGCGGTGCGGTTTTTGCTTCCCCCGCGAAAGGCGCACCGTCCAGCAGATGATTGAGCGGTCCGCCACGCATGGCGGCCCCATTCAGAAATATCAACGGCATTCAGCGGTTCCTTTGTTCGCAATTTAGTCAATTATGTTGGCCGACTGCACGGCCGGAACAGCGGTAATGAGCACGAAGCCGATCGAATTTCCCGGAGTCGATTTCGTAGGATGCTCCAGCCGCAGTCCGGGCACCGAAACCGCACCCCGCGTACCGGGTGTGCGGATGCACGGCGGGGCGCGCGGCTCACCAGACCGGGAGCAGGTCCCGGTGGATCGGTCCGCCGGTGGCGGTGAGCGGTTGGGCCGAACCGCCCCGGCGGATCGCTACGATCTCGGCGGCGATGGACACCGCGGTCTCCTCCGCGGTGCGCGCGCCCAGATCCAGACCGATCGGCGAATGCAATTGGGCCAGTTCGGATTCTGCGATACCGGCGGCGCGCAGCTTGGCCATGCGGTCCGCATGGGTACGACGCGAACCCATCGCGCCCACATAGGCCACCGGCAGGCGCAGCGCCACCTCGAGCAGCGGAATATCGAACTTGGCGTCATGGGTGAGCACACACAGCACGGTGCGCGAATCGACCTGTGTGCGTGCGAGATAGCGGTCCGGCCACTGCACGACGATCTCGTCGGCATCTGGAAAACGCGCACGCGTGGCGAATACCGGGCGGGCATCGCAGACCGTGACGTGATATCCGAGGAAACGGCCGATTCTGGTCACCGCGGACGCGAAATCGATAGCACCGAAGACGATCATCCGCGGCGGCGGCACATACGATTGCACGAATACCGTGACGGCACCGGCACCGCAGCCGATCTCCCGCACACCGGTGGTGCCGGTATCGAGCATGGCTCTGGCCTCGGCCACGACCACCTCGTCGAAGGCGGCGCCGACGGTCCACCAGGACCCGATCGCCATGGCCGCACCGGTTTCCAGGTCTCGAACCAGTGCCACCGCCTCGTCGGTGCGCAGGATCGCCTCGATGGCGACTCGCTCGATCGCGGTGATCCGCTGGACGCAGACCTCCAGTTTGCCGCCGCAGGTCAGGCCGACCGCGAAGGCGTCATCATCGCTGTATCCGAAGGTTTCGCGCACCGGCTGCCCGGTGCGCAGGACCTCACGGCAGAGCTCGTACACCGCGCCCTCGACACAGCCACCGGAGATACTTCCGATGACAATGCCGTCGGCGTCGACCGCCAGCGCCGCGCCGGGCGGCCGAGGGGCACTTCCGGTGACGCCGATGACGGTGGCCACGGCGTAATCCTTGCCCGCCGCATGCCATTTCCGCAATTCTGCCGTGAGGTCGCGCATGGTGCTATCCGCCCAGGAGTAGTTCGATGGCCGAGATGCCGAAGTAACCGGCGAAGACGAGGCTCACCACCCCGATCAGCCAATGGATTTCACGGAATTTGCCGCGCGCCAGCTTGATCACGACGTATGCGATCAGGCCCGCGCCGACACCGTTGGTGATGGAGTAGGTGAACGGCATCAGCACGATCGTCAGGAAGGCGGGCACCGCCACCTCGAGATCGTTCCAATCGATTTTGCGGGCCTGGGTCATCATCAGCGCACCGACGATCACCAGCGCCGGCGCGGCGGCCTGGATCGGCACCACGGCCGCGAGCGGGGTGAAAAATACGGCGAGGCAGAATAATCCACCGGTAACCAGGCTGGTCAGTCCGGTGCGGGCGCCCTCACCGACTCCCGTCGCGGATTCGACGTACACAGTATTTCCGGCGCCGCCGCTGACACCACCGATGACCTGCGAGATACCGTCGATGGTCAGCACCTTGCCGATACCCGGCATGGTGCCCTTTTCATCGAGCAGTCCGGCCTCGTCGCAGACGCCGAAAACCGTTCCCATGGCATCGAAGAACCCGGTCAACACCAGGGTGAACAGCACGACCCCCGCAACCAGCCCGCCCGCCTCGGCGAAACCGCCGAAGAGGTCGATATTCAGCGCCAGCCCGAAATCGGGTGCGGCGAAGAATCCCTTCGGCTTCTCCGGGACCACCGGCCCCCAGGCCTGCGGGTCGATCTTCGCCAGCGCATTGACAACGATGGCCAGCACTGTCGAGATGGCGATGCTGATCAGAATCGCACCCGGCACCTTGCGGATGAACAGTGCCAGCATCACAAGCAGGCCGACCGCAAAAATCACTACGGGCCAACCGGATAGGTGACCACCGGCGCCGAGGGTGACCGGCGGACCGGTCTGCGCGCCGTGTCCGACCACTCCGGCCGAGACCAGTCCGATCATCGCGATGAACATGCCGATCCCGACGCCGATCGCATTCTTGAGACCGAGCGGGATGGCGTTGATGATCATGGTCCGCAGGCCGGTCGCGGCCAGGATCACGATGATCACGCCCATCAGGACGACCAGCCCCATGGTCTGTGGCCAGGTCATATGCGGCGCCGCCTGGAAGGCGACGACCGGAACCACACCGAGTCCGGCGGCGAGCGCCAAGGGCACATTGCCCGCCACGCCCATCAGGATGGTGCTGAGTCCCGCGGAAAACGCGGTGGCCGTGGTGAGTTGAGCGATGCTCAGCTTGTCACCGTTGACATCCGCGACGCCGCCGAGAATCAGCGGCACCAAAAGAATGACGTAGGCCATGGCGACGAAAGTCGTAATGCCGCCACGGATTTCGCGGGAAACGGTGGTTCGGCGTTCGCTCAGCCGGAAGAACCGGTCGAGCGCGGACCTTCCTGCTACCGGCTCTGGTGTGCTGGGCTTGGTCTGAATCTGGGTCATTGGCGTGCCCTCCTCGGGGCGTAGCCGACCTACGGTCCGGCGGCTGTCCTTTTGGACTGGGGCCGGACCGCACGGTTCGGGTACTGCTGTTGTGGAGTCTGTCCGGTCCACTCCGAACCGGCCGCCCCTGTTGATCAACTGCTCCGGATAATGTCTTCCGGTCGCACCGGCACTCGGTTGATGTGCACGTTTCCACCCCGTGATCGGCACGCGTCACGGATCGCGGCGGCTATCGCGGGGGTAGAGGAGAGCGTGGGCGGCTCTCCGGCGCCGCGCAGCCCGTAGGGAGCGTGCGGATCGGCATTTTCGAGAATCTCCAGCCGCTGTGACGGCGTATCGAGAATCGTCGGAATCAGGTAGTCGGTGAAGGACGGGTTGCGCACCTTACCGGCTTCGACCTGGATTTCCTCCATGACCGCCAGGCCGAGCCCCTGGACGGAGCCGCCGTGGATCTGGCCCTCCAGGGACAGGCGGTTCATGATCTTGCCCACGTCCTGGACCGCGTCCAGGGCGACGACCTTGACCAGGCCGAGGTCTGTGTCCACGTCCACCACCGCGCGGTGTACGCACAGTGCCAGCTGGGTGTGGCTATTTCCTTGCCCCGTAACGGGATCCATACCCGTGGTCGGTCGGTGGTGGTACTCGCGGGTCTCTTCGACAACCCCCTCATCCAGGACATCGACGATCGCCGCGAGCACCTCCCCCGTTCGCGAAACCACCTTGCCGCCGACCAGGCGCAGTCCCGACATGGCACCGAACTCGGCCTGGGCCAGGGCGAGTACGCGCTGACGCACGGCCTCACAGGCCGCCTTCACCGCACCACCGGTCATATAGGTCTGCCGGGAGGCGGACGATGATCCCGAGTCGCCGACCTGGTTGTCGGCCGGGTGGATGGTGACCCGTTCGATACCGAGTTCGGTGCGCGCGATCTGCGCCTCGACCGTCACCAGTCCCTGGCCGACCTCGGCGGCCGCGGTGTGCACGAGCGCAACCGGTTCTCCCGCAATGACTTCCAGCCGCACCCGCGCGGTCGAATAGTCGTCGAAGGCCTCGGAGAAGCAGATGTTCTTGATGCCGACGCCGTAGCCGACACCACGCACCACGCCCTCGCCGTGCGTGGTCTGCGATGCGCCGCCGGGCAGGTTCCGGATATCCGAGGCGTCCAGGTCCGGGGGCATCGGCATATCCCGCAACTGCCCGAGCATTTCGGCCATCGGCGTCGGCGCGTGTAATACCTGACCGGTGGCCAACTTGGAACCCTGTGACACCGCATTGATCTGGCGTACGTGCACCGGATCGAGATCCAGTGCCTCGGCGACCTTGTCCATCATCGACTCGTGTGCGAAACAGGCCTGCACCGCGCCGAATCCGCGCATCGCACCGCACGGCGGATTATTGGTGTAGACACCGTACGCGTCGATCTCGATATGCGGAATCTCGTACGGCCCCACCGCGAGCGAGGACGCGTTGCCGGTGACATTCAGCGTCGCCGAGGTGTACGCGCCACCGTCGAGAACGATGAGAACCTTTGCGTAGGTGAGCTTTCCGGCGGCACTGGCACCATATTCGTAGAGCATCTTCGCCGGGTGCCGGTGCACGTGCCCGAAGAACGACTCCTCGCGGTTGTACACCATCTTGACGGGCCTGCCGGTGCGCATGGCCAGCATGCCCGCGTGGATCTGCATGGACAGGTCTTCACGGCCGCCGAAGGCGCCGCCGACACCGGCCATGGTCATGCGGATCCGGTCGTCGGCCAGGCCGAGGCATGGGCCGATCTGGGACAGATCATTGTGCATCCACTGGGTGGCGACGTAGAAGTCGAGCCCGCCGTCCTCGGCCGGAATCACCAAGCCGGATTCGGGGCCGAGGAATGCCTGGTCCTGAATGCCGACCTCGAATTCCTCGGTGACCACCACGGTGGCCAGTGCGCGGCCCACGGTGATATCGCCGACGCGCACCGGCTGGTGGCGGGCGATACCGCCGCGTTCCTGCACCGCGAGCCGCTTCGGCGCCGAGATCACCGCCATCGGATCGGTAATGGGTTCCAGCACCTCCCAATCGATGTCGATGGCGGCCAGTGCGCGCCGGGCGATCTCGGGATGGTCGGCGGCGACCAGGGCGATGGGTTCACCGTGGTGGCGCACCTCGCCGATGGCCAGGACCGGCTGATCCCAGGTGTGGTCGAGGCCGTACACCTTGCGGCCGGGCACATCCTCATGGGTGAGCACGGCGTGCACACCGGTCATGGCCAGCGCGGGCGCTATATTGATACTGCGGATGATCGCGCGCGGATGCGGGCTGCGCAGGGTCGCACCCCAGAGCATGCCGTCCATCCACAGGTCGGAGGCATAGGCGAACTCGCCCTTGACCTTCAAAGTGCCGTCGGGCCGCAGCGGGCTCTCGCCGACACCGCCCTTACCCGGCGCGGCGACCTCACCCGGGAAGCGGGTGGTCCGTGGGACAGTCATCGTGGCTCCTGTCGCATCAAACGTTTGCGGGCCGCGACGCCGGCCCGGCCGACGACATCCGTCGCGACGGTGCGCAATTCGTCGTTTTCCACAACGGTGCGCCCGCCGACGAGCAGCCGGGCCAGCGGCGGTGTCGGTCCGAAAACCAGGGCACAGACCGGATCCTCGAGCGCCGCGCGGAAACCGTCGACTCGCCAGATGGCGAGGTCGGCGAGTTTGCCGGGCTCGATACTGCCGATCTCGTGGTGGCGGCCGAGATTACGGGCGCCGCCGAGGGTGCCGATCTCGAGCGCCTGGCGTGCGGTGAAGGCCGTCGGGCCGTGGACCGCGCGCTGGAACAGCATGGCCTGACGCATTTCCCCGGCCATCGAGGTCAACTCGCTCGACGCGGCACCGTCCACGCCGAGGCCGACCGGCGCACCGGCGGCCACCAGATCGCTGACCCGGGCGATACCCGCACCGAGTCGGGCATTCGAACTGGGGCAATGCGCGGAGCCGCTACCGGTTTCGGCGAAGCGCCGGATGTCGGCATCGTGCAGGTGCACCGCGTGCGCGAACCAGACGTCCTCGCCGAGCCAGCCCAGCTTCTCCATGTATTCGACCGGGGTGCAGCCCATCTGCTCGATGCAGTGCTCTTCCTCGTCGAGCGTTTCGGCGAGATGGGTATGCAGCCGAACACCTTTGGCGCGCGCCAGCGTCGCGGAATCGATCATCAGACCCTCGCTCACCGAGAACGGTGAGCAGGGCGCGACGGCGACGCGCAGCATCGAATCGAACGACGGATCGTGATATTTGTCGATGACTTCGGCGGTGTGGGTGAGGATTTCGTCGCGACTCTCGACAACCTCGTCCGGCGGCAGGCCGCCGTCGCGCTGTCCGCGGTCCATGGAGCCGCGGCACGGGTGGAAGCGCAGGCCGATCTCGCTTGCCGCGCGCACCTCGGCTTCGAAGAGGTCGCCGCGTCCCTTCGGGAAGATGTAGTGGTGGTCACTGCTGGTGGTACAGCCGGTCAACGCCAGCCAGCCCAGGCCCGCTGCGGCCGCGCCGTAGACGACGTCGGCGTCCATGCGCGCCCAGGTGCGGTAGAGACCGGTCAGCCATTCGAACAGGGTGGAATCCTGGAACAGGCCCTGGCTCGCCCACTGGTAGAGGTGGTGGTGGGTATTGACCAGGCCCGGAGTCACCAGACAGCCGGTGCCGTCGATCTTTTCGGCGCCGGGCACGATCGGTGCCGGCCCCGCGCCGAGGGCTTCGATGCGCCCCTCGGCGATGACGACATATCCGGACGCGATCTCCGCACCGACTACCGGTGCGATGTAGGCATTCTCGATAACGGTCTTGCGCGCACCCGTCACCCGGCCAGCGTCCCGCACGGAATCGCTGCGCGATGCTGTACGCCCACCCGTCACCCGGCCACCGCCCCTCATGGAATCGCTGCGCGATGCTGTACTCATCGGCCCGCCTTACGTGCGGCGGCCAGGCGCACCGCGTCGAGGATCTTCTCGTATCCCGTACAGCGGCAGAGGTTTCCGGCGAGCGCCTCGCGGATCTCCACATCGGAGGGCTCGGGATTGCGTTCGATGAGATCGTGCGCCTGCACGATGAGACCCGGTGTGCAGAAACCGCATTGGACCGCACCGGCCTCGACGAACGCCTCCTGCATCGGATCGAGCTTCGCGCCATTGGCCAGGCCCTCGACGGTACGCACCGAGCGATCCTGCACCTGACCTGCGGCCACCAGGCACGAACACACCGGCGTGCCATCCAAATATACTGTGCACGAACCACATTCGCCTTGCTCACAGGCATTCTTGGAGCCGGGCAAGCCCATGCGCTCGCGCAGCACATAGAGCAGGCTCTCGCCCTCCCACACATCGTCGACGGTCTCTTGCGAGCCATTCACGTCAAAGGTCACACGCATCAGGCCGCCCTCCTTCTTTCTGCCAGGTAGTCCGTCCAGGCCCAGGACAGGGTGCGCCGGGCCAGCACCGTCAAGGCATGTTTGCGGTATTCCGCGGTGCCGCGGACGTCATCGATCGGCTTGGCGGCGGCCGAAACCAGCTCACCGAATTCACGAATGACATCGAATGGCAACGGGGCCGGGTCATCCCAGTCCAGCGCATCGGCGAGGAACCGCTCGGCCGGCGTCGCCCGCAGCGGTGTCGGTCCGGCGGATCCGATGCCGGTACCGACCGTGCGGGTGTGCGGATGCAATGCGATCGAGAACGCGCAGACCGCGATCACCATGGCATTGCGGGTGCCGACCTTGGCGAAGTACTGCGGTCCGGTCGCGGGCTCGATCCAGATGGCGCGGATCAGCTCGTCGGGCGCCAGTGCGTTCTTCTTCACCCAGACGTAGAAGTCGTCGATCGGGATCAGGCGGGTGCCGCCCGCGGCCGACTCCACCTCGATCACCGCATTTGCCGCCAGCAGCGCCGGATGTGCGTCACCGGCCGGAGACGCACCACCGAGATTCCCGCCGACCGTCCCCCGATTGCGGATCTGCGGCGAACCGACCGTGCGCGAGGCCTGGGCCAGACCGGGCAGCTGGTGGCCGAGCCGGTTGATGATGCGCACGTACGGGACGCCCGCGCCGATCCGGATCCGGCCATCGGGCTCGGTCGAGTAGTCGAACAAGTCGCGACAGCGGTTGAGATCGAGTAGTGCCGCCGGACGGCCGCGGTCGAAGTTCATTTCGACCATGACATCGGTGCCGCCCTGGATGGCTTTGGCCTCCGGGTCGGCCGCCTTGAGGTCGAGCGCCTCGGCCCAGGTATCGGGTCGTAGGAAATCCATCGTCACTCCCAAGCCGGTCCGGGAACGGGCGCGTCCTCGGCGAGTACGGTGCCCTCGATCAGGCCGTAGGGGCGGTCGGCGGCGAAGAACACCTCGTTGTCGTTGTCGAGTCCGAAGCCGGACAGGTCCACGGCGAAGTGGTGCTTATTGGGCAGCGACAGCCGGACCTCGCAGACCTCCGGTACCGCGCCGAGCACCCGATCGCCCATGGCGTAGAGCGTCTGCTGCAGCGAGTAGCTGTAGGTATCGGCGAATGCCTCCAGCAGCGCACCACGGACCTCGCGATAGGCCTTGTCCCAGTCCCCCGGTTCGCTCGCGAAACGCCACTGCGCATTGACCTCGGTGGCCAGCACGCGATCATAGGCCTCCCGCAGCGTCGTGTACTTGTCCTTGATGTAGCCGTGGAATTCCGAGCCGGTGGAGTTGAGCACCACCAGCCCCGTCAAACCCGAAACCACCCAGGCGTTTTCGCCGTCGTAGTGCACCCGCGCGGTGCGGGTCTCCTGGCCGGAGCGCACGAACGAATACTGCTTGTCGCCGGGACCGACCACGATGCGCTCCCAGGCATACTCCTCCAGGGAGACCCGCGCATGGCGGATGGGCGGCTGGGAATCGACGAAATGCCTTGCCAGCAAAAGACCGAACGCTTCCGGCGAGGTGATGCCGTGTTCCTTCGCGAAGGCGAATACGGTGTTCTTCTGGGTGTCGGTCGGCAGGACCGTCGCGTTGTCACCGGTCAGGTGGACTTCGTCCATATCGCCGGATAACGCCACACCGACGTTCAGATCCCGGATCTCGTGGACGCCACCGGTTTTCGTCACTCGGACGACCCGGTTCTCGGCTTTGCCGTATCTATTCGGCCCGAGCTTGATCGACATTGTTCAGCTACCTCGGTAGGTCGAGTAGGAATAGGGACTGAGCAGCAGCGGCACGTGGTAGCGCTCGGCTGGGTCGGTGACGCGAAACTCGATGGTCACCGACGGGTAGAACGGGCTGCGGTCACCGGTTTCGAAAATCAGCCGGTGGACACCGATTTCGGGTGCGGGCAGATCCTCGAGACGCCCGTCGGCATCGGTGTGGCGCTCGGCGAGCACGCTGCCGTCGGCCCTTTCCAGCCGCACCGCGAGCCCCGCCGCCGGGCGACCGGATGCCGCATCCAGCACGTGGGTGGACAGACTCACCTGTCCACCAACAGCTTTCGGATTCGCAGCCGGGTGATTTCGGCGAGTTCGCGCTGAGTCGCGATGCGTTCGCCCTCGGCGGTATTCGCCAGGCGCCTGCGTAGTTCGGCGCGGATCTGCTCGGCGGAGCGCCCCGCGGCGCGGATCAGGAAGACGTGTCCGAACCGCTGTTCGTAGGCCAGATTGCCCGCGGCGATGTCATCGAGAGTCTGCCGGTCGGCACCCGTGGTCCCCGACTGCTCACCGGCGGACCACTTGGCCTCGCGCTCGTGCGTGCCCGCCCTCGCGCGGTCGCCGATGCGCGGATGTGCGGACAGCGCCTCCTCGACATCGGGCCAACTCAGTTCCCGTACCCCGGCGACCGCGGCGGCCATCAGGCTCGTGCTGTCCACGTAGGGTCGGTGCGCCGCCATCTGCTGCGCCCAGACATGTGCTGCGCAGCAGGTCAGCAATTCCGCCACGGCCTGGTCCGGAGGCAGTGCGTTGAGCCATCCGATCTCACCGGACATCCGATCTCCCATCGAGCTTGTTCTGCGATGGGAGTAAGTACACCTGCCGTTCATCTGTGCTGCTAGGAACCAGAAATCTGAACTGTGCGCCAGTTCACACGGGCCTGTTTGTGCGAATATCCAAGCGGCGACGAGCTGGCTCAGGATCAGCTGTTAGCCTCGGCAGCTGTGCGACTCAGATCACTTCTCACCATGGATCTCGGTCTCGAGCTCGTCACCGGCGAAGCAGAGCTCGACCGTTTCGTGCGCTGGGTAGTGACCACCGACATGCTCGATCCGAGCCGTTATCTCGCCGGCGGCGAGCTGGTGCTGACCGGCCTGCAATGGCGTCGTACCCCCGAGGACAGCGAGACCTTCGTGCGCGCGCTGGCCCAGGCCGGAGTCGCCGGACTCGCCGCGGGTGACGCCCGCTACGGCGGCGCGCCGCCCGATGTCGTCGAGGCCTGTGATCGGCATCGGATACCGCTGTTCCGTGTCCGCGAGGACATTGCGTTCGCCCAGGTCACCGAGACATTGACCCGGAATCTGTCGACCGGGCGCGCCGCTGATCTGACCGCGATCCTCGATCGCCACCGCCAACTCGTTTCGGGCTCCGGGCTCGGCTCGGTGCTGGAGCTGATCGAACGCGATCTGGGAATGCGCTGTTGGGTCGTCGCGTCCACCGGGCGGGTGGTGGCCGGACCTGCCGAACCACCGCCGGTCGAGGTCACGGCCGCCTTCCTGAACGCCCGCCGCCTCCCCCATGTGCTGGTCCAGGACAAGGCCCGCTTCTCGCTGTTCGCCGTCGACGAGCACAGCACCTCCCGCGCCGCCGACTGGTTCCTGGTCTTCGAAGGCGACTGCAAGGACTGGCCGGAGGAACGTCGCGCCCTGACCGGCGAGCTCGCGGCCGTCGTATCCCTCGAACGCGCACGTCTGGACGATCGCCAGAGCGCCGAGGGCCGCCTCGCCCAGGAACTCATCGAACTCATCGTCTCCGATGCCAAACCCGCCGAAATCATTTCCCGCATGGAACTGACCGGCCTCGGCCCCGCGGAAACCTATGTCGCGGTGGCTGCCGGTGCAGATGCCTTGCGCCCCGGCGAATTACGCGTCCTACTGCGCGAAATCCTGTATGGCAAAAGGCCAGCCGCGGGTGTGGTCGACGGCGAAGCCATCGCGCTCATCCCCGCCGACGGCGCGATAATCGGCGAAATCCACCGCGCCGTAACCGCTTTGGAGCCAGGACTGCAGGGCGCTCACCTCTCGATCGGGGTCAGCGGCATCGTCGACGGCGAAGGCCTGCGCGGCGCCGTGGAAGAAGCCCGCTACGCCCGCCGCCTGGCCGCCGACCGCCCCACTCCCACCAGCGTCGTCGGCCACGACGAACTGGCCACCCATATGCTCCTGCTGGCCAGCGTTCCCGACGAAGTCCGGCGCATGTTCCGCCTGCGCCTACTCGACCCGTTGAGCAGCTACGACCAGGAAAACCGTGCCGAGCTCGTGCACACATTGGAAACCTTCCTCCAGGTGTCCGGCTCGTGGACCAAATGCGCTGAGCTACTTCACGTTCACGTGAATACCTTGCGTTACCGCATCCAACGCATCGAGGAATTGACGGGCCGCGATTTAGCCCGCCTCGAAGACCGCGTCGACTTCTTCCTCGCCCTCGCCCTCCGCTGAAGGAACCCATGGACAGCACGGATCGCTACATCCCGACTCGGCTCGGCACCTTGCACGTCGTCACGACCGGGCACGGCGATCCGCTCGTGATGTGGCCCAGTCTGCTCATGGACGCCGGTCTCTGGGACGCGCAGGTCGCCCACTTCGCCGAGAACTACCTGACCATCGCGGTCGACCCGCCCGGTCACGGAAAATCCGGTCCGCTCACCCGCGGCTTCACCTTCGACGACTGCGCGGGCTGTGTGGTCGATATTCTCGACCACCTCGAACTACCGCGGACCCACTTCATCGGAAACTCCTGGGGCGCCATGATCGGCGGCACCTTCGCCGCCGAATTTCCCGACCGCGTCCGCTCCGCCATCCTGATGAACGGCACGGCCTCTGCGGCCCCGACCGGTCAGAAACTGCAGTATCTGGCGCTGCTGGTCATTGTCCGCATCCTGCGCGGCATCCGCCCGCCGCTCACTCGATCGGTGGTGCGCGCCTTCCTCGGACCGACAACCGAAGCCACGCGTCCCGATGTCGTGCGCCGGGTCCTCGACACCGCCCGTCGCAACAACCCCAAATCGGTCGCTCATGCCGTCCGATCCGTCGTTGTCGAGCGCACGGACCAACGCGACCGCTTCGCCGCGATCACCTGCCCCACACTGGTCGTCGGTGGTCGCGAGGATCGCACCTTTCCGGTACCCGAACTCGAGACCATGGCACGGTCCATTCCCGGCGCGGAGCTCACGGTCATCGAGGATGCCGCGCACCTCGCCGCCGCCGAGGTGCCCGAGGTCGTCAACCAATTGGTCGAAATCTTCCTGACCAACCGCGCCGACGCACACTGACTCGCACCGGTCTTGCGTATGGTCGCACCGCGGCGAACTATTAGCTGTGCGGTGGCCGTGTTCGCGGGCCGTGCGGTCCGAGCACCCGCGGTGGACCACGACGCATCAGGCCTCGCGACCAGCGGAGTGAACCCTCCGCACTAGGAGGACTCGATGTTCATCCAAGTTATTCAAGGAAAGGTTTCCGACGCCGATCGGCTACGTCGCTGTATGGGTCGGTGGAACGAGGAATTGCAGCCGGGTGCCGTCGGCTACCTCGGGACGACCAGCGGGTTGTGCAATGACGGCACGTTCATCGCAATGATGCGGTTCGAATCCGAGGAAGCGGCGCGGCGCAATAGCGCTCGTCCGGAGCAGGGCGCGTGGTGGGCCGAGACCGAGCAGTGCTTCGACGGACCGGTCGCGTTCATGGATTGCCCCGAGGTGACCCAGTGGCTGGGCGGCGGCTCCGATGACGCCGGGTTCGTCCAGGTCATGGAGGGCCATACCCGCAATCCGCGCCGCATGCGCGAACTGCTCGCCGAAGGCACCGAGCGCATCCACGAACTGCGCCCCGAAATTCTGGGCGGCACCTTGGCGACATATGGCAGCGACGGCTACGTAGAGGCCGTCTACTTCACCTCCGAAGCCGAGGCCCGTGCCCACGAAAAGCTGGAGATCCCAGACGATCTGCGCACCCTCTTCGAAGAGGAAAGCGACCTCATGGGCGAAGTCGAATTCTTCGACCTACACGAACCGATGCTGGTCTCCCCCCGCCGCTGACCCGAGCCGTCGCATATCCGGTGACATCCGCGCACCCGCCACCACCTGTGCGCGGCACTCGCTGGGTATGTGACCGCACCCGATCCCACAATGCGCCAGGACAATTCGAACGGGCGTTACCTGTCGGTGGCAGACGCTAGCGTGGCGGCGTGAACCGTACGGATCGGCTGTATGCGATCGTCGAGGAGTTGCGGGCGGTGGCGCCGCGGATGCGGACCGCGCGGGAGTTGGCGCAGCGTTATGAGGTGAGCGTTCGAACGATCGAGCGCGATATCGCGGCACTGCAGCAGGCGAGCATTCCGATCTACGCGGATGTCGGCAGGCGCGGTGGATACGCGCTGGAGAAGAGCATGTCGTTGCCGCCGCTCAACTTCACCCCGGCGGAGGCCGTCGCACTCGCCGTGGCCTTGGCGCGAAGCGAGGCGACACCGTTCGACCAAGCGGGCCGCAGTGCGCTGCGCAAAATTCTCGGGGTGATGTCGGAGCGCAATGCGGCCGCCGCTCGCGACCTCGCGGCACGGGTTCGCCTACTCGATCCGGTGGATGCGGAACCTGCCCAGGCGATTCCCTCGGTCATCGGACAATCGATCGAAGCGGGTCGGGGGCTGCGGATCAGCTATTCGGACCGCTTCGGCGCGGTCAGTGAACGAGAGGTCGAGCCGACGGCATTCCTCAGCGGATCCCACGGCTGGTATCTCATCGCCTGGTGCCGGTTGCGTGGAGAATCCCGCTGCTTCCGGCTGGACCGCATCCGGGCGGTGACCATGACCGATACGCCGGTATCGCCGCGCTCGCTCCCCAACACCCCATCCGATATTCCGGACGATCTCGAACTCCGCACCGTCGCGCTGTGATACGAAATCGGCCGGAAACACCGACAGGGGGTTGTCGCCGCGCCGGGTGATCGTGATCGGGCAAGACACCGATACCCGATCGCGAGGAGACGACACGGTGAGCAGCACTCCCCCTTTCAACACGGTGGCCTGGTTCCAGGTCGGCAGCGATAAGCCGCAGGAGGTCGAGAAGTTCTACGGCGACCTGTTCGGCTGGAGTTTCGCCGCGGATCCGAATGCCGACACCTACGACCTGGTCAGTTATCCCGCGAGCGAAGCACCCAGCGGCGGCATCTCGCGGACCCCCGATGCCTCGGCCAATCACGCGACCTTCTTCGTACTCGTCCAGGATGTGGCGGCCACGGTCGCGGCCGCCGAACGACTGGGCGGAAAGGTGGCGGTCCCGCCGATCACCGGCAAGGACGGCCTCGTCTTCGCACATATCCTCGACACCTCCGGCAACGACTTCGGCGTCTTCAGCCCACCGCCGCAGCCGTGATCCGATCGGACCTCGGCCATCGGCCGGGGTCCTCTCATCGACTCGAACTTTGTTGCGGTAAGCCAAATTAAGCATATTTCGAGTCCATCGCAATTCGGCAGCTATCCGATTTATCGAGTGGATAGCTGCCGAATGTGCGGGCTAGCCTCGAAGTCCACTGCGCTGTGCTATCGGATGCTGACGACCATCAATCACGGTTGAACTCGAGAATCGAGGATCCCGATGAATATGTCCCTGGTCATCGCACCGGACCGCACATGATCCGCGCCCGTTGCTCAGCGGCATTGGGGGCCGTGATCCTCGCGCTGGCACTCGGCGGATGCGCCTGTTCGTTCGGCGAGTATCCGGATGATGCGCGGGTGGTGGTCGAACAGTTCACCGAACTGCTGAACAAGCGGGATGCGGACAAAGCCGCGAAACTGACCTCCCAACCGGGCAATGCCGCCGCATCGCTACGACAGGTATTCGACGGATTGAGTCCGGGTGCTCCGGACTTCCGCTTGACGCAATTCATCGCATTGGATAAGGGGGAGGGCCTGTTCGCCCTGCAGGGCGCATGGGCATTCGGACCCGATCGAAACTGGACATACGATGCGCAGGGCACGGTACGAAAACTGGCGACCGGCTGGCGCATCTCCTGGGACCCCACCATCGTGATGCCGCAGTTGGACAACACCCGCACGGTCCACTTGGTCAAGGCCTATGCGCCGCCGACGCCCGTGGTGAAGGACTGCCTCGGCCAAACGCTGATGACCGAGCAGATCATCGACGTGGTCCGGCTCGACCCCACTCGCATCACCAATCCGGTCGCCACCACCGATGCGCTGGCCAAGGCGATCGAACCGATCGCCCCGCTGATCACCGGGGAGTCCTTACGCGCGCAACTCGCCGCCGCCCAAGGTAAGCCGGTGGTCGCGGTGAATCTGCGACACGACGACTACGAGGTGCTCGAACCGGATATCGCGCCGATTCCCGGGGTGGTGACACAGGCCCAGCCACGGCTGATCTCCGCCGACCGGCGCATCCAATCACCCATGCTCGACGCGCTGCGCACGGCGTGGCAGGACAACCGGGACCGAACCGCGGGCTGGGCGGTGCAGCTCTCGGGAGCCGACGGGCGTCCGATCGCCAACCTCGCCGGACAGCTGGGCGCGCCGGCGCCCGATGTGCCCGCGACCCTGGATCCGCACTGGCAACGCGCCGCCCAGGATGCGGTCAACTACGTCGGGAATCCGACGGCCGTGGTCGTGATCCACCCCGCCACCGGCGCCGTCGTGGCCGCGGCCGACAACAATGCGGCCAGCGCGAACGAATCGATGGCCTTCGCCGGACTCGCCCCGATCGGCGGCACTACCGAACTGCTGCGCACGGCGGCGGCCACCGTCGCACACAAACCGCCGCAGAACGTATCCGTAGACGAGATCACCCAGGCCGCCCGCATGCTCGGTCTCGGCGTCGATTTCGCGCTGCCCGGTGTGGACAAGGCGGGTTCGCGGGTCCCGACTGCGGGCGCCGAAGAGGTCCGACGCGGCGGCCGGACGAACGAAATCCAGGCCAGCCCCTACGGTATGGCGATTCTCGCCGCCGCCATCGCCAATGGACGCATCACGCCACCGATGATCGAAATCGGTCGCCCGGCGACGACTTCCGCCGCGTCGACACCGTTGCCCGCCGACGTGGTCGGCCAACTCCGCGGCCTGATCGGCGGCGGCGGATATATCACCACCACGGGCGGACAGGGCTGGCTGCTGGCGAATACCGGCGAATTGGCCTTCGCACTCCATGTCGAGAATCCGGACAGCCGCGAAACGCTCATTCAGGCAGCCAAACGCATTTTTCATCCGGAACCGGAAAGCTAGTCGCCAGCGGATCGACGGCTCACAGCCAACACCCAGCTTGCATTGAGCTCCGCCGTTGCTCCGCCCGGCACGCTGGTGGAATGAGCAGAGCAGAGCCGGAAGCACGCATTCTCGTCATCGACGATGAGCCGATGATTGTCGAGCTCCTTGCGGTGAGTCTGCGATTCCAGGGGTTCGAGGTGGTCACCGCGACCAGCGGGACGGACGGTCTGGACAAGGTCCGCCGGTTCCGGCCGGACGCGCTGATCGTGGACGTGATGATGCCGGGCATGGACGGGTTCGGGCTGTTGCGACGGCTGCGCGCGGACGGAGTCGATGCGCCGGTGCTGTGCCTGTCCGCACGCGACGAGGTCGACGACAGACTCACCGGACTGAGCCTCGGTGCCGACGATTACGTCACCAAGCCGTTCAGCCTCGAAGAGGTGATCGCCCGGCTGCGGGCCATCCTGCGCCGATCGGGCAGGGATACCGCCACGGACCTGTCGTCCCGCATCACGGTGGGCGATATCGAACTCGACGAGGACAGCCACGAAGTCTGGAAAGCCGGCGTGCCGGTGGCATTGTCACCCACCGAATTCACGCTGCTGCGGTATTTCATGGTGAATTCGGGCAAGGTGCTCAGTAAGACGAAGATTCTGGACCACGTGTGGCGCTACGATTTCGGCGGTGATGCGGGCGTGGTCGAGTCGTATGTGTCGTATCTGCGCCGCAAGGTCGACACCACCGAACCGAAGCTCATCCACACGCTGCGCAGTGTCGGCTATGTGCTGCGCGCACCGCAGCCGAGCCGGATATGAGACGGCGCGAATCACTCGCCCGCCGGGTTTCGGCCATCCCGCTGCGGGTGGGACTCGTTGTCGCCCTGGTCTTCCTCGCGGCCATGGTCCTGCTGTCGACAGGGTTCGCGGTCACCTCCGCTTTGAGTCGATCACTGACCGCGCGCACCGACGAGCAGCTCTACGATGCCGTTCGAACCTGGGCACAGCCGCGTGAGATGAAACAGGTCGTCACGAGTGACGGTGCGACGGTCTGGGTTCCGGTCGACTTACCGCAGGCGCCGACACCTCGGCTGTTCACCGAACAACCCCGCCGCTTCTACGAGCTGCACAAAGGCCCGGAGGGACAGATCTATCCGGGCACTTCGGTCACGGTCGCCAGTACCGGCACCACACCGGATATCGACGGGCGAACGGCGTCGGTCCCCACGACCGTCGGCTCGACCGATGGATCCGAGCTGCAGTGGCGCGCCCTGACCACCAGCAACCAGTACGGCTCGACGACCATCGCGCTACCGCTCACCGATAACCAGGAGACGGTATCGCGATTGATCTACTTCGAACTCGGCACCGGAGCGGCCGCGCTGATCGCGCTCGGTGTGGTCGGATACTTCGTCGTGCGGCGCAGCCTGCGACCGCTGGGCGAGGTCGAGGAGACCGCGGCGGCGATCGCGGGCGGCGATCTGCACCGGCGCGTTCCGGTGCGTGATGTCGATACCGAGGTCGACCGGTTGGCACGGTCGTTGAATGCGATGCTCGCGCAGATCCAGCGCGGTGTCGCCGCCACCGAGGCCTCCGAGGAGGACGCCCGACGCTCCGAACGCCGGATGCGCCAGTTCATCGCCGATGCCAGCCATGAATTGCGCACCCCGCTCACCACGATCCGCGGTTTCGCGGAGCTCTACCGCCAAGGGGCGAGCACCGATGCGTCCATGGTGGTCGGACGCATCGAGGCCGAGGCCGAGCGCATGGGCCTGCTGGTCGAGGACCTGCTCATGCTCGCGCGACTCGATGCCAAACGCCCACTCGACCGAAGCCAAGTGGATCTGCTGACGCTTGCCGGCGATGCCGTGCACAATGCGCAGGCCATGGCGGCGCGGCAGCAGAGCGATCCGCGGCGCCCGATCACCATGGAGGTCCGTCCCGGTGTCGGCACCATGGATGTGACCGGCGACGAGGCCCGACTGCGTCAGGTGCTGGCGAATCTGCTCGGCAACGCGCTGGCCCACACTCCGGCCACCGCCGCGATCACCGTGCGACTCACCCCGTCCGCCGATGAGGTGCGCGTCGATGTCATCGACACCGGGCCCGGCCTCACGCCCGAGGCCGCCGCCCGCGTCTTCGAACGCTTCTATCGCACCGACGACTCGCGCACCAGGGCCAGCGGCGGAACCGGTTTGGGGCTGTCGATCGTGCAGGCCCTCGTCGCGGCACACGGTGGTCGGGTGAGCGTGGACAGTGCACCGGGCGATGGCGCTACCTTCACGGTGATCCTGCCGCGTGCCACAGCCGCCACCCGGTAGCTCACCGAGTCGGCACGAGTTGCGCAGGCGGCGGTGCCGGCCTCGGCTTTTCGTAACGCAGCGGTACCATCCCGCCGAACGTGTCCCGAACCTCGGCGCACACCTGGATGAGTCGATCCACCTGTATATCGGTGAGCCCCGCATGCAGCGAGAAGCGAAGGAGCGCGCGTTCGGGCGCGGTAACGGGCCAGCAGAGCACCGAACCGAAAACGCCACGAGCCTCCAGAAAGTCGCGGATCGCCATGGTGCGCTCATCCGAACCGGTTTGCAGCGCGACGATATGGCTGGCCGAACCCTCCAGGTCGAATTCCAAGGCCATCAGCGCACGGCGCACGACCGCGGAGATCTCGCGCAGCCGGACCCGCCGCCACTCATCGGTGCGAACCACATCGAGGGTCGCGCCCAGACCGGCGATATCGTGCGGCCGCAGCGCCGCGGAGAAGACCGCGGGATCGGACTCCATCTTGAAGTAGTCGACGAAGTCGATATTGTTCGCGGCGACAAATCCGGCGCGGCCCGCGAAAGCCGTTGCGAGGCTGGCTACTCGGAAGGGCACGCGGTCGGTGAGGCCGAGCGCGACCACCATGCCCGCACCGTATGGGCCATCGGTGCCGAGCGAATGCGATTCGTCGACCACCAGCACACTGCCGGTTTCATCGGCGACATCGCAGATCTGAGTCAGTGGAGAGCGACTCCCGTTGGTGCTGTATATCGAATCCACCGCGATGATGCCGGGGCCGTGCTTGCGGATCTCGTCGCGCAGATGGCCCGGAAAATTATGCCGGAACGAATACACCGGCGCACCAGCGGTTTTCGCGCCATGCCACAGCGACATATGCGCCATGTGATCGACATAGACCGGCGTTTGCGAGTCGGCGATCGACTGCATCAATCCGGCATTCGCATCCCATCCCGACTGGCACAGAATTCCGGCCGCCGCCCGCATATGGTCGGCAAGCGTCTTTTCCAGCACGATCTGCGGATGGTCGGGGCCGTGCAGGAAGACACCCGACGGCGGTGCCCCCTCGCTCGCGTTCTGCAGTGCCGCGCACATCGCGCCGACGATATGCGGCACGCGGGCAAGCGCGAGATAGTCGTTACTGGTCAGCACGACGTCACCGGGGCTCGGCTGTCGACCGTGCAGAATATGCCGTCCGCCCCAAGCGACCGCAACCCGTTCTGTATGGAATCGGTTGACGCGAAGGAATATGCGGTCGGCGACCGACATTGTCATCTGAACTCCTTTCACTGCAATCAGCTACTAGAGAGCACACACACCGAGCAGATTGAATCACTCTCCATCGCCACATGCGCCGAAATCGGCGACTCGACCCGGGGTCTGTCGCACCGACAGCGCCCTAACGGTGTCCTAACAGCGACAACAGGCACGATGGTCGGGTGCGGGTACTGGTGGTCGAGGACGAGCAGTTGCTGGCCGACGCGATAGCCGATGGGCTGCGGCGGCATGCGATGGCGGTCGATGTGGTGTACGACGGCGCGGATGCGCTGGAGCGGGTGGGGGTGAACGACTATGACGTGATCGTGCTGGATCGCGATCTACCGACGGTATCCGGAGATGTCGTGTGCACCTCGCTCACCGAGTCGGACAGCGATTCCAGGATCCTGATGCTGACGGCCGCCGCGGCGGTGGCCGAGCGGGTCGCGGGCCTCGGACTCGGCGCCGACGACTATCTGACCAAACCGTTCGCATTCGCCGAATTGGTGGCCCGCATACAGGCGCTGGGGCGGCGCGCACGGCCCGCGACACCGTTGGTGCTGGAGCGGGCCGGGATTCGGCTCGACCCGCACCGACTGACGGTCACCCGCGATGGCGAGCCGATTTCTTTGTCGCGCAAGGAGTTCGCGGTATTGACCGAACTATTGCGCGCCGATGGCGGAGTGGTGTCGGCGGAGCAGCTATTGGAGAAGGCATGGGACGAGAACATCGATCCGTTCACGGGGGTGGTGCGGTACACGATCATGATGGTGCGCCGGAAGTTGGGCGATCCGCAGGTGATCGAGACCGAGGCGGGCGTGGGGTACCGCATCCGGTGAGGGGCCGCACTATTCGGCTCCGGCTCACCCTGCTGTACGCGGGCGCATTCTTCATCGCCGGGGCCATTCTGGTCGCGCTGATGTATTTCTATCTCGATCGCTCGCTGGATCGGCGACCCGGGATGGGTGCGCAGATACTCGTGCGCGAGTACCTGGCCAAGCGGAACCGCCCGATCGTGTCCGAGGAGTTGTACCAGGCACTCACCGCGCAGGCCGCGAAGAAACGTCGCGACACGATGGAGGCGATGCTCATATGGTCGCTGGTCTCGCTGGGTGTGATCGGGATCGTCGCGGGCGGACTGGGTTGGCTGCTCGCGGGACGGGCATTGCGTCCGCTGCAGCGGATCACCGCGACCGCACGCCGGGTGGCCGATCGCAGCCTGCACGAGCGGATCGCGCTGACCGGACCCGATGACGAAATCAAGGATCTGGCAGACACTTTCGATGCCATGCTGGAGCGATTGGATCGCGCCTTCGACGGTCAGCGCCGCTTCGTCGCCAATGCCTCGCACGAGCTGCGCACACCATTGACCATCAATCGCACGTTGATCGAAGTGGCGCTGGACGATCCGGACGCACCCGAATCGACGCGTCGGCTCGGGGCGACGCTTTTGGAGGTCAATAGTCGGCACGAGCGGCTGATCGATGGATTGCTGGTGCTCGCGAGCAGTGAGCAGCGCCTCATCGAACGCACTCGGGTCGACCTCGCCGAGGTGGTCCGCCGGGTGGTCACCGTCGCGGGCGATGCCGCGGACCGGGCCGGTATCGAGATCCGCACCGATATCGAGGCGGCTCCGGTCTCCGGTGATCCGGTGCTGCTGGAACGGCTGGCGCAGAACCTGGTGGACAATGCGATTCGCTACAACATCAGCGTAAATGGTTGGGTCGCAATCAGATCGGCGAGCTCTGGGGGCAATGCCCAACTCGTCGTGGAGAATACCGGCCCGGCCGTGCCCGCCTTCGAGGTCGACAGCCTCTTCGAACCGTTCCGCAGACTGGCCGCCGGTGAACGGGTCGCCGAATCGGCGCATGCGCCGAACAGCCAGGGCGCGGGGCTGGGGCTGTCGATCGTACGATCGGTCGCGCACGCGCACGGTGGCGAGGTCAGGGCGAGCGTGCGGCCCGAAGGCGGACTCACCGTCACGGTCACCATCGCGAACCGAACGGGCGACGCCGGATAGCGCCGCCCGCGTTCGAATCAGTAGTTGTGGCAGGTGTTCGCGATCTGCCGCAGCTTATCGATCTTCTGCTGGCCCTCGGGCGTATTGCGCTTCTCATCGATCTTGGTCCGCGCATTGGGGTGATTGTCGAGCCACTGCTGGGCGCGCTGCTTACGCTGCTCGACCGGCAGCCCGAGGAATTCCTGCAGCTTCGCCTTGCGCTCGGGATGACTGTCCAGGCGTTCGGCGAACTTGGGCGCCTCGGCATGAATGGCCGCATCCACCTGCGCGAAGCTGCATGTCGTCTCGATCAGTCCGCCGCCGATGCCCGGCTGCGCCGAAGCGGTTCCAGGAACCAGTAGCGCCCCGGCCGCCAGCAGACCGCCGAACGCGACAGCGGTTCGCACGAATCCGGTACGGGTGTATGTCATGACGAATGACCCTTTCGGTTGGCGATCGGATCACGGCAGGCAGTGCCGCGACCCGATGCACAGTCCACCAGGCCGGGTGTTTGCACAGCGCTAGGACATGATGCGGCGCACGCGGGCGAGCCAGGCCGCCTCATCGACAATGCTGCCCGGCGTGAGGCCGAGATCCCGCGCCTCGACGACCGCCTCGCTGACGCGTCCGCGATATCGGGCGGGCTTCAGTTCCGCCAACTCCCAACCCGCGCCGAACGCGTCGGAGATCGCGGAGCGGCTGATGCGCGGGCCGAAGCCGGGTTCGGTATCGGCGAGCGCGAGGATGTGGAGGTACCCGCCGGGTTGCAGAACCCGGTGCAGGCTGCGCAGGTAATCGGCCGGGTCGCCGTTGTCATGGGCGAAAACATGGAACAGCGCACTGTCGAGAATGGTGTCGTAGCGGGGCTCGTCCCCGAGATCCAGGGCATCGGCCACCTCGAACCGCGCGGCCACACCGTGCTCGCGCGCATTGGCCCTGGCATACGCGATCGCACTGGGCGCCAGATCCACCCCGAGCACGTCGTAGCCGAGCTCGGTCAGCCGAATGGTGTGCTCACCGGCACCGCAGCCGACATCGAGCACCGCACCCCGAATCCAGCCCTGCTCGATCAATTCGAGCACCGCGGGCTGCGGCTCCCCGATCACCCACGGTGCGGACCCGTTGTCATAGGCGGTGTTCCAGAATTCAGGTGGTCGATTCATATCCCCAGCCTTCAACCTCAACCGGGGTTCATGTCAATGCCGACCGCGCTACATTTCCGAGATGACCGATTCTCCACAGCTACGCCCCGCCCGACCCGAGGATGCCGAATCCATCGCGGCCATCTGGTACGACGGCTGGCGCGATGCTCACCTCGGCAATGTCCCCGACGAACTCATCGCCGTCCGCCCACCGGATTCGTTCGGAACACGCGCAGCACAGCGCATCGACGACACCGTTGTCGCCACCATCGATAACGAGGTGGCCGGTTTCGTCATGACCCTCGACGACGAGGTCGACCAGGTCTACCTATCCCGCCACCTCCGTGGCACCGGAGTCGCCGCACCGCTACTCGCCGCCGCCGAGCAACGCATACAAGCTGGCGGCCATTCGCGCGCCTGGTTGGCGGTAGTTCCCGGCAACACCCGAGCCCGCGCCTTCTATGCCCGCAACGGGTGGATCGATGCGGGCCTGTTCAGCCACCAGGCCCCTGGACCCGATGGTCCCGTAGCGGTTCCCGCCCACCGCTACGTCAAGCAGTTCGCCTCTTCGCCGAAGATCTGATCTCGAGAATTCTCAGTCGGGCTGGCGATTCGCATTTCTGTGCCGTGAACGCTCATCGGCTTGACCGCACTGGTGTCGCTCCTATCCCGTTCGGCATCACAGCCCGAGATCCAGCCGTCTTCGTCGACACAACACAAACCCAGCTAGTTCGACCTGGCGGTCCAGTCCCGGTTCGGACTGCGATGATGTCCGGTATGAGCGCCCCCGACGAGGGATGGCCAGGCCGGGGCCAAGGCGACACCGACACGATGGTCGAGCTGGCGCGAAACTGCCGACGTTATTGCGTTGCCCCGCATCGGATCGGCTGCCAACATCCCAGGATGACCACCGAGCAACCAACCGCGCTTGCGTCCGGAATTGCGCCGCCTCAGCAGATCAACCTGGGTGACCTGCTGCTGCGCAGTTGGCAGCCCGAGGATCTGATGTCACGATTCGACGCGGTGACCGCCTCCTTCGATCACCTCCATCCATGGATGGACTGGCTCGCCGAGCCCATGACACTCGAGCGGCAACGCGCCTTCGGCGAGGCGATGGCGACAAGTTGGCCGAGCCCCGATGGGAGTTGCAACTACGGCATCTTCGACGTCGCGGGGACCGTACTCGGTGCGATCGGAATCCACGACCGCGTCGGCCCGCGCACGTTGGAACTCGGCTACTGGTGCCATGTCGCGCATACCGGCCGAGGAATAATCACCCGCTCCGCGGCCGCACTGACCCGAATCGCGTTAGACCTGCCTGGCATCGACCACATCGAAATTCACTGCGACGAAGCCAATATTCGCAGCGCCGCAGTCCCCCGCCGACTCGGATACCGGCTCGACCGGATCGCACCACGCGAGGTGCGCGCGCCTGCGGAGTCGGGTCGCGGCATGTTCTGGATAAAAGACGGCCAGGGTGTCGCCCGCTAACGTGCCCCTAATCGGCGTCGCTCTAGTCCAGGTCACCGTCGAGCAGCCAACCGTCTTCGCCGACTCGGCACAGCCAGCCATCGGATGTGCGCTCATAGACCGGCAAACTATCGGCTGGCGCGAGGTCGAGCTTGAAATGCGTTTCTTGGTGAAAAGCCGCAAGCAATGCGCGCACAGACGGAGCAATCTCGCCCCGAGAGCCCTCGGACATCTGCCCTATGCCTCCAATGGGTTCGGCAGGTCCTTCGAACTCATGAGCGCCGCCCAGTAGTCGTCTCGGAGCGCGTCCCACAGATCACTGTGCTTGGGCAGCAACTCACGGGCGGCGGCCAGATCGGGGGACGGATCGAACATCACTGTTCCCGGTTGCACTCCCGGCAGCTGTGCGTGCGACGGCAAGGAATACGCGGTGAACGACTCCGAAGTGAACTGCACGCGCAGGACTCGCGCGGAACACTCGACCAACTGCCACACCGCGACCTTGCGACTATCCTGAGTTTCTGTGGTCCGCAACCGATCTCGGCGCATCACACCCCCTCACGATTCGCACACCCATCCGGCGTGGACTCGATGCCTCGGCGCGACTCCGGGCGCACATGTCCGGCCCACTCGCGGACGGCATCGGCGAACCGCTCGACCACCTCAGCGGAGGCGCCGCTGTAGGCGGTAGGCGGCCCGACAATCGGATAGCGCTGCGGCAGTTTCGAATTCGTCATGATCCCTCCCCGTAGCCGTGGTCGAGGCACCCGACACCTAGCAACAACCGGATGCCCATAAAGCGTGGCCGAACAGCCAGTTCGATCCCAGCCACGAAACCGCGCAAGTAATACGCTTCTGATACCGAGCGTTGTGGACACGAACAGGGGGCCCATGATCGTCACCAGGTGGACAGGTGCAGAGGTGAAAGCCCTCCGCATAGCGGCGTTGCGAATGACCCAGGATGACTTCGCCGCGCAGGTCGGCTATGAGCCGCCCACGATCAGGAAGTGGGAGAAGGCGACAGCAACCCGTCCGGTACGGGGGAAGTCCGCCCAGGACCTGGATTCGGCACTTGCCCGACTGAATGATCAACAGGCTCAACGGTTCCGAGCAGCGGTGGCCGACGATATCCTGGCGACGGGTAGACCACACATTGCGCGGGAAGTCGAGGGCGATGAAGTGAAGCGCCGGGAGTTCGGAATCTTGCTCGGAACGGCAATTGCCCTGCCTACCGTGGATTCCGCCCCGATACCGAATCGCATCGGAGTTGCCGACGCGCGCCGCCTTGCAGCGAACGTCGAGGACATTGCCCAGCGCGAGCAGATCGTGGGTGGCACAGCGCTGGTACAGACGGCAGTAAAGGAACTCGAACGGGTGAAGGCCGTTCTGGAAACATCCGCCTTCGACGAGCAAGCGGGCAAGGCCTTCATGCGCGCCGCAGGCGAGCTCGCCACGATCGCCGGTTGGTTGGCCTACGACTCGGAGAGGCATCCGCTCGCGCGCCGCTGTTATGCCGACGCGTTCGCACTGGCCAACCAGGCGGGCGACGACGGGCTAACCGTCCACGTCTGTTTGAACGCCGCACATCAAGCGACCACCCTGTCGCGATCCGGTCAAGGAAACCCGCACCGCGCGCTCGGACTTATCGGACGTGCGCGGGACCTCAGCCGTGGTCGCCCACCAGGCCGCATCCACGCATTGATGGCCGTCCGTGAAGCCCAGGCATACGGCGTCCTCGGCGACCGCACCGGATTCGGCAAAGCTGTCGCCACTGCTTGGCGCGAACTCGATTTCGCATTCGAGCACGAATCGACAGAGGAGTGCCCACAGTGGCTCCGCTTCGTTACAACCACCGAGATCCGGTGCCATGAGGCCCGCGGCACCTCAGACCTCGGCGACTCGGCTAAGGCCGTAACCCTGTCGGCTGGACTCGCACTCGAGCAGGCAGGTGCGCGCAACGCCGCGAACTATCGAGCAGGATGGGCCGCGGCGTTGGCAAATGTAGGGGATCTCGAAAGTGCTACCGACCAAGGGCTTTCGGTCCTCAGCGACCTCGAGCGAGAGGTCTCCTCGACTCGCACACTCAAACTACTTGCGCCAGTTCGTGACGCAGCCGAAGGGTATTCGGATGAATTCCGGTACCGCTTCGACAATCTGGCGAGAAGGGTCACCACCGCATGAATCCGGAACAGAATGCGACAGTCCTGAAGTTCCACCATCTTTCGGCCGAACAGGCCCGCGAGCGACGTACGGAGATCGAGGACATATTCCGCGACTCTTACGTTCATGCCATCGAGGCCGGCGAGAAATTCGAGTCGCCGGAGGCATTCATGCACCGCTTCGACGCATACACCGACCCCGGTCGCCCCGCCGGGTTCGAACTGGTGATCGCGGAACTCGACGGGCTCGCGTGCGGCCAGACGTGGGGCTGGCCGCTGCATGAGAACACCGCATGGTGGGGTGGTTTCGAATTGGAAAAGGGCAACGCAGCCGATTTCACCGCCGAGAATGGTTCCCGCACATTTGGACTCAGCGAAATCATGGTGCGATCCGAACTCACCGGGCGAGGCATCGCCCGCGCCCTGCACGACGAACTCCTCGGTAACCGACCGGAACAACGCGCAACTCTGCTCGTCCGCCCCGATAACACCCGCGCCTACACCACCTACCGCAAATGGGGCTGGTCTCGGGTAGGCACCCTCAAACCGAGCTGGCCGGACGCACCCACATTCGACGTACTGATCCGCGATCTCCCCCTTACTTGACCAGAAACGTCCGTCGACAGGTGCACACCATTACGCGGTCGGCACGCCGAGCAGGGTCGGGCTGTCGAGGCGGTGGCGTGACCATCCGCTCGTCCTTCGACGGTCAGTCGCCCAGTACACCGTCTTCGTAACGCATGCCGGAGGCCACGGAAGTAGACCCTTGGTTTGCCAGAAGTTTTCGACAGTTGTAGTCCGTCCGCTGCTACCGAGCGACTACACCGACAGCCTGCGACGTCGGGAACTATTCCATTCACCCGAACCGGCTGCGCACTAATCGCACTCATTCTCGCAATCACCGTCGTCATCGGATGCACACCGTCCCCACAACGACACCCACGCCCCAGCTCCGCCACCGACGAACCCTCGGCCGGGCTCCCCGACGACGCACAGGGCTGGCACAGATCCTCGGCCTGCGGAAACCGGTCGGCTACCGCACAATGTTCCGGTGGCCAAAGGTAAGAACACAGTTCCACCGCTGCCCGTGGTCCGGGTGGTGGAGCGGATCCGCGCCGGGTTGACGACGCTGCACCGCAAGCTTGCGCCCCCGCCGATCGCAGTGTTCGAGATGATCACCGCGGCATCGACCGCCCAAGCCGTTTGCGCCGCCGCGCAACTCGGCATCGCCGATGCGCTGAGCGCTGGTCCCCGCGGCCTCACCGATCTCGCGACCGAGATCGGCGCCGATCCCGACTATCTGCGGCGGCTGCTGCGCTGGCTGATCGGCCAAGGCATCTTCACCCAGCGCCCGGACGGAGCCTACGCGCTGACCCCGCTCGCCGAACCGCTGCGCGCGGATGCGCCGGTGTCCCTGCGGGATTTCGCGCTGTTCATCGGCTCCACGCACCATCGCCGATACTGGTCGCATCTGAGTGATGCGGTGCGCACCGGCCGGGTGGTCATTCCCGAAGGCGCCGACGGGTTGCCGTTCTTCGACTACGTACGCACCGATCGGGAATTCGGCGCCATCTTCGACGGTGCGATGACCAGCGTCTCCGAACTGATGCTGGAACCGATGCTGGCAGCGGGCCACTTCGAGCGGTTTCCCGTGATCGTCGACGTCGGCGGCGGACGCGGGCGGCTGCTCGCCGAAATCCTCGCTCGCACACCGGGATCCCGCGGCATTCTGTTCGATCTGCCCGAGGTCGTCGCCGAGGTGCGAGTGCCGCAACGCTGCACCGCGGTCGGCGGCTCGTTCTTCGACGCGGTCCCCGAGGGGGGCGACGCCTACCTCCTCAAGCACATCGTGCACGACTGGGCCGACGCCGACGCGACGAAGATCCTGCGCACCGTGCATCGCGCGATGACCGGCTCGGCACGGCTGCTACTGATGGAAGTTGTTCTCCCGGAGGACAATCGGCCGCATCGCGGCAAATTCCTCGATCTGGAGATGATGGTCAGCGCGGGCGGGCGCGAACGCACCGAACAAGAATTCCGCGATCTCCTCGCCACCGCGGGATTCGAGATCGTCGGCATCATCCCCACCGCCACGCCGGATAGCATCGTCGAGGCACGCAGGGCCGACTGACCAGCATTCGGTGAGGTTCAGCCGCCCAGCGCGTGGTGCGCCGCGAGCGCGGTATCGTGCCGTCCACCACAGATCAACTCGAGCCGTCGCGGCCACCGCGCCCCACCGACTCGGCCGGGGCCTGCGAAATAGAACGTGGAGCAGCCCGCTCCGTGGATGCGGTCGTGCGGGTTGAAGCCGCCGCCGTCCGGGACAAGTCCAGCCGCCCGCACCAGTCGACGCCGCAGCACCGAGTAGCCGCTCGAATCGAAATCGCGGACGGTGAAGGCGAAATGGGTTTCCCGATTGTGCCTGCGCTCGTCGTAACGGGCCCGCCGCACCTGCCGCGCGACAATCGACGATCCGGTGGTCGTGGCGGAATCGGCCGAGTAGAAGATCTCGAAACGTTGCTCGAGTCCGTGGCCGCCGGACTGCCCGTGCGCCCGCAAAATGTTGATGCGATAACTGCGCGGGTCGAGCCCGTATCGGGCGCAGAACCGCTGCTGGACAACGATGCTGGGCATCGTCGCACCGACCCGCAGACCCAGCGCGGCGAGGTGCCGGTGCAGCGCCGCCACACTCACCGGAAACACCATCAGCGCGCAGTGATCGAAAGCACACCGGTTCCATGGCGGATCATTCGGGTCGCTGGCGCGATCGGAGGCCAGCAGCGCCGACAGAATCTCACCCGACGAGCGGACGGCGGTGTAGCCGATCAACCGATTCAGCCGTGCGGCGTCGATAGCGCTCAAACCGTCGGCGACCAGGCCGGATGGCTCGGTATCGGATGCTCCGAGATGGTCAGGTAGTTCGATCACACGAGAACCTCTTGGGGTGCAGCAATTCCCGCGCGACCCGACGTGGGACATCTGAATACCGCAATCTGCCAGGCCATGCCGGTTCCCGCAACCGCTGGGACGAAGTCAACCCGTGGAAAGCGCTCGGCGAGCACACTTCCGGTTGTCGTGGCAGTATTCCCGCTGTCGTCCGCCGATCAAGCCGTGCGGCCGCGTAGATCCCCCACAGGACAGCTATGACAGATCGCAAAATTCTGGATCGAGTCCGAGATCTCGTTCCGGATATCAGGCAGCGGGCGGAGCAGGCCGAACGGCAGCGGACCATACCGGAGCAGACGATTCGCGAACTCACCGCGGCCGGTGTGTTCCGCATGCTGCAGCCCCGCGAATTCGGTGGCTACGAATCGTCGCCGGTGGAATTCTTCGAAGTGGTCCGATTGGTCGCGGCCGCGTGCCCGTCGACCGGGTGGGTCACCTCGGTCTTCGGCACACACGCCTGGCAGCTGGCACTGTTCCCGACCGATGCGCAACGCGACATCTGGGGCGAGAACCCGGACGCGTTGATCGCGACCTCCTATCTCCCCTCGGGCACGCTGACACCGGTGGACGGTGGCGCCGAACTGTCCGGGCGGTGGGGGTTCTCCTCCGGATGCCAGCACGCCGACTGGGTCATGGTGGGCGCCCTGGCACCCGGCGCGGACGGCGCGGTGGACGACCACCTGACACTGCTGGTGCCGCGCAGCGACTTTCGGATCGATGACGTGTGGCACGCGGTGGGGCTGGCCGGGACGGGCAGCCATGACCTGCTGCTCGACCGGGTCTTCGTGCCCGCCCACCGGATCCACGATGCCGAACGGCACAATGCCGGACTCGCCGGCACCGAGGCCGAAACCCCCGCGCTGTACCGCCTTCCGTTCACCAGTGTGCTGCCGGGCGGCGTTGCCGCGCCGGTGATCGGAGCCGCCGAGGGCGCCTATGCCGCATTCGTCGAACGCATGCGGGGACGAGCCGAGGACACCGCCGTCGCAGTGCGGTTGGCCCGTGCCGCGTCCGAGATCGATGCCGCGATCGTGCAACTCGAGCGGAATCTGTCCGAAGAGCTGCGCTATGTCGAGGCAGGCGAGGACATTCCACTCGAACTGCGCCTACGGGCCCGACGCGACCAGGTCCGCGCCACCGAACGCGCGGTCGAGGCGGTCGAGTCGCTGTTCCGGATCGCCGGTGGCCGTGCGGCACGGACACCGGATGTGCTGGAACGACATTGGCGCGACGTGCACACGGGAAGCCTGCACCTGGCCAATGCCGCTGAGCGGGCGCTCGCGAACTTCGGCAGGGGCGAACTCGGGGCGGCAGTGGAAGACCGGATTCTCTGATGACTACCACGGTGCATCCCCATCTGCTCGGCGTCGCCGCCGAGTTGCCGCGCGCGGCGCATTCGACGGAGGAACTGCTCGACGCCGGCGAGGGGCATCTGTCCGATCGGCTGATGGAGATGTTGCGCAATCTCGGTGTCGAGACGCGCTATTCGATCCTGACCAATTATCCGGAGGTGTTGTTCGAGGGCGCGCAACCGGAATTGGGTATCGCCGTGGTCGATCTCGCGGTCCGGGCCGCCCGTGCGTGCATCGCCAAGGCCGACATTCCGGTGGATTCAATCGGCCTGGTCCTCGGTGTGTCCAGTAGTCCGGGGCGGTTGGTGCCGAGCCTGGTGTGTGACATGTTCGCACGGATGCCCGAACTGCCGAGGACGGCACAGAATCTGAGCATCGAATACATGGGCTGTTCGGCAATGGCGAAAGCCGTCGACACCGCACGCTGGTACTTGACCTGCAATCCGGGAAAGCGCGTACTGGTCTGCTTCGCGGAGGCGACCACACCGCTTTCGCCGCCGCTCCCCGGCTTCTACCGGCACTTCCTGGAGGTGAGCCCGGATCAGCGTCAGCAATCGGTGAATGTTCTGCACGGATTCCTGTTCGCCGATGCGGCGGTCGCTATGGTGCTCGGGGCCGACGGCGACGGCCCGTCGTTCGGCCCCGTCGCCAATCTGACGAATGAACTCGCCGAGGACGCCGAACTCGGCACCGTCCCCGACGGAGGTTCGGACATTCCGGTGGTACCGGGGCGCCGTGCCTACACTCTGAGCCCGCTCGTCACGCCGCGTGGGGCCTACTACGCCCGGGAGACCGTGCGCATGGCGCTGAAGGATGACTCTTGCCGACTGGCCGCACCCGCTGATGCCTCGGTGTTGCTCGTGCACACCGGCAGCGTGCGCATCCTGAACGCGCTGTGCCACGAATTCGGTGTCGAGCCCGGCGACGACAAGGTCGTCTCGTCATATCGGGTGTTGCGCGACTACGGCAATACGCTCGGCTGCTCGGTGCCGTTGATGCTGGCCGAGCCGGTGCGGCGGCCGGGCGGGCAGGGCCTGCTCGTCGCGTTCGGCCTCAGTTTCGGCTGCGGCGTATTCACCATGTCCGTCCCCGCCGGCGGGTGGACTCCGTAGCGGCTCGTTTCGGGAGTTCCCATGTCCCACACACTTGTTTCCCTCTTCGAAGATGCCGCCGCAGCCGGTGGTGACGAGCCGGCGGTGTACGCCGACGGCGGTTGGCGGTCTTGGGCGCAGTGGCGATCGCAAGCGCACGCGCTGGCTCGCGGACTGCAGGATCTCGGCATCGGGAAAGGCGATGTCGTCGCTGTACACCTGCCCAACGGCTGGGAGTTCCTGATCGTGCACATCGCCGTCGGGATCACCGGGGCGACGATGCTGCCGCTGCACATGGGTTTGGGTACGCACGAGGTACACACGCTGGTCACCCGCACCCGGGCCAGCGTGGTCGTCGTCACAACGGATGGCCACCGCGCACTACGGAAACCACCGCCAGGTGACTTCCGGCCACCGAAACATGTTCTGGTGATCGGGGACGTGGCCGACGAGTCGGCCATGGTGCGGTCGTATCACGGTGTGCTGCAACGCTGGTCAGGTGTCGATCCGGAACCGGTGCAGATTGCGCCGGAGGATCCGTTCCTCTTGGTCCCCTCGTCCGGTACCACGTCGACGCGCCCGAAGATCTGCGTGCACACGCACGTCGGCCTGATCGGGAATGCCGTCGCGGTCGCGGCGGACGCGGCGGCCGCGAGCAGCGACACGATCATCAGCGCCAGCCTGTTCACGCATTTGTTCGGTCTGCTGTCGGTGCACCTGAGTCTGGTCACCCGCGGCCGTCAGGCGGTGCTCGCGGACTGGGATGTGGCCGAATTCCTACGCGTGGCACGGGAATCCGAGGCGACGGTGCTGTTCGCCGTGCCCGCTCAGATTCGCGACATACTGTCCCGGCCGGATTTGCCCGGCACCGCGACGCTACTGCTGCGCGAGATCCGCGCCAGCGGCGCGGCCGTGCCGGCGAAGCTCATCGCGGACGCCGACCACCTGCTGAGCGCCCGGGTGATCGTCCAATGGGGCATGTCGGAACTGGGTGCGGGACTGTTCACCCGGCCCGGCGACCCGCCGGAGACCGCGGCTACCAGTATCGGTCGGCCGGTGTCCGGCGGGCAGGCGCGGGTGCTCACCGAGCACGGAAGGCCCTGTGACACAGGCGAAATAGGCGAACTACAATTCCGCAGCCCGTATCGCTGCAACGAGTACTTCGAGGACCCGGAACTGACCGCGGCCGCCTGGACTGCAGACGGATGGTTGCGCACCGGCGACCGCGCCAGCGTGAATGCCGACGGCACGATCGCCTTCCGCGGCCGGGATGTCGAGGTGATCAATGTCGGTGGGGTGAAATTCGCCGCGACCGAGGTGGAGACGCTGCTCGACGAGCTGGCCGGACTGGATCGCGTCGCCATCGTCGGCCGCCCCGACGAACGCCTGGGCGAGTATCCGTGTGCGGTCCTCACCCCGCGACCGGGTGCCACCATCACCTTGGACGAGATCGTCGCGCATCTGACCGCACACGGGCTGGCGGACTACAAGATTCCGATCGAACTGATCGTGCTGGAGCGAATGCCGTTGACCCCCACGGGCAAGATCGCCCGCGGCAGGCTGATCGGCATGCTCGATCGCGGTGGCGCACCGAAGGACTCGCCGTGGGTGCGTCGACTGCGGGCGCTGTCGCACCCGCAACGGCGGCAGCTGGTGCTGGATCTGGTGTGCGACACGGTCCGTGCGCTGGTCGAGGCACCCGCCCCGATCGCGCCGGACCAGGTGTTCACCGATTACGGACTGACCTCGTCGACGGCGGTTCGCCTGTGCGCCGAGCTATCCGACATCACTGGACTCGACCTGCCAACGACTCTCGCATACGACCTGCCGACCGCGAACCTGGTCGCTGATCGCATCGGCGAGATGACCGGCGACGCGGTGTCCCGACCCGAACCGCCCGCGCCGACCCGAACACGACCGGTCGAACATGATCCGGTCGTGGTCGTCGGAATCGGATGTCGGTTGCCGGGCGGTGTGTCGTCCCCGGACCAGTTCTGGGAGCTGCTGGCCGATGGTCGCGAGACGATCGGCGACTTTCCCACCGACCGCGGCTGGAGCGCCGACCCGGATGCCAGCTATGCGCGCCGCGGTAGCTTCCTCGACGCCGCCGCATTCGATCCCGAGTTTTTCGGGATCACACCGCGCGCGGCCGTCACGATGGATCCGCAGCAGCGGTTGTTGCTCGAAACTACTTGGGAAGCACTCGAACACGCGCGGATCGACCCGACCTCGCTGCGCGACAGCGATACCGGAGTGTTCGTGGGCATCATGGCCTCCGACTACGTACCGCGCACCTACGCGGCGGCCAAGACGCTGGACGCCGCGGCCATGACGGGTAATGCCGCCGGTGTCGCGTCCGGCCGGATCTCCTATGTACTCGGACTGCACGGTCCCGCCCTCACGGTGGACACGGCGTGTTCGTCATCGCTCGTGGCACTGCACCTCGCCGTCCGGTCGCTGCGCTATGGCGAGTGCGCGCGGGCCATCGTCGGGGGTGCGACCGTGCTGTCCACCCCCGCCACCTTCGTAGAGTTCGCCAAGCAGAACGGTCTCGCGGCCGATGGGCGCTGCAAACCTTTCTCGGCGGCCGCCGACGGCACCGGATGGGGTGAGGGTGTCGGCGTGCTCGTGCTGGAACGCCTGTCGGATGCGCGGCGTGCGGGCCGACGCGTCCTCGGTGTCGTGCGGGGCACCGCGATCAACTCCGACGGTGCGTCGAACGGGCTGACCGCACCGAACGGCCTGGCGCAACAGCGGTTGATCCGGCAGGCGCTCGACGACGCCGGGCTCGAGCCGTCCGATGTGGATGTGCTGGAGGCACACGGCACCGGGACCACGCTCGGCGATCCGATCGAAGCCAATGCCCTGCTCGCGACCTACGGACGTGATCGCCGCTACCCGCTGCTGCTCGGCTCCGTGAAATCGAATATCGGGCATACCCAGGCCGCAGCGGGCGTGCTCGGGACGATCAAGATGCTGCTGGCGCTGCGGCACGGCTGCGTGCCGCCGACCTTGCATGTGGACGAACCGTCGCCACACGTCGACTGGGCAACCGGGGCCATGCGTCCGGTCACCGCCGCGACAGCCTGGCCGGACCGGGGAAAACCGTGGCGCGCAGGCGTTTCGGCATTCGGGATCAGCGGCACCAACGCACACGTGATTCTGGAGCAGGCTCCGGTGGAGGACGAAACGGCTCCGTTCCGGATCGGTACTTCGGCACCGCCGCTGGTGCTTTCGGCGGCCACCGAACCGGCGCTGGCAGCACAGGCGAAACGGCTGCTTGCGGCGCTGGATGCGGGAGCCGATCCGGTCGATGTGGGATATTCCGCAGCGACCAGCCGGACTCGACTCACGCACCGCGCGGTTGTGTTCGGTGCCGACCGAAGCGATCTGACAGCGCTGGCGTCGGGGACATCCGGCTACGCCGTGACCGGTCGGGCCGATCTGCCCGGCCGAACCGTTTTCGTATTCCCTGGCCACGGCGCGCAGTGGGCGGGTATGGCCGCGGCGCTGCTCGAATCCTCCCCGGCATTCGCCGCATCTATGACCGAGTGTGAGACGGTGCTGAAGGACTTCGTCGATTGGTCGCTGCTCGCGGCCGTCGGAGACGAATCAGCGCTACGGCGAACCGAAGTCGCGCAACCGGTGTTGTTCGCGGTGACGGTATCGCTGGCCCGACTGTGGCAGTCCTACGGTGTGCAACCGGATGCGGTCATCGGACATTCGTTCGGCGAGATCACCGCGGCGCATATCGCCGGTGTTTTTTCGCTGCGCGATGCCGTGCGGGCGGTTGTCCGCCGCGGTGCGCTGTGCGCCGGACTCGGTGGGCGGATGGTATCGATAGATTCGGCGTCCGAGGAAGTCGCGCAACGGATCTCGGGGCGCGACACGGTCAGTATCGCCGCCCGCAACAGCCCCGGCACGACCGTCGTGGCCGGAGACGACGACGCGATCACGGCCCTGATGAAGGAATACCATGACGCGGACGTTCCCGCCCATCTCGTGCGGATACCCTTCGCGTCCCATTCGGCGCATGTCGAATCCGTCCGCGATCGACTGCTGGCCGAGTTCGCCGACTTACGCCCGCAACCTGTGCGAATTCCCTGGTATTCCACCGTAACCGGGGCGCAAATGGCGGGCCCCGACGCGGATGGCGGCTATTGGTATGACAACCTGCGCAGGCCGGTGCAGTTCGCGGCGACGGTCGAGGCCATGGCGGAGTCGGGATTCGGCTTCTTTGTCGAGGTGGGGCCGCACCCAGTGCTGACCACCCCGATCACCGTGACCATCGGTGCCGCGGGACTCGCGCTGCCGACGCTACAACGACGCCGCGGCACTCTCGATCAGTTCGCGAATTCATTGGCGCGCGGATTCGTGCGTGGGCTAGCGGTCGACTGGGGCCAGGCGTTCGCCGGTTCCGGCGCGCGGCAGATCGACCTGCCGACCTATCCATTCCAGCATCGCCGGTACTGGCTCGACCGGACATTCCCGCCTGGCTACCCGCACTCGTTCGGCGAACCACAAGCCCAGCATTCGACCGTCGAAACATCCCATGTCGCAGTACTATCCGACGCTCCGGTGCCGAACTCCTTGCACACCCAACTGCACCGACTCGACCGCGTCGAGCAACACCGCGTGGTCGAGGATCTCATCCTGACCCGCACCGCAGGACTACTCGGCTACCGTGGCCCGGATGCCATCGCCGGAGACCGGACATTCCTGGAGATCGGATTCGACTCACTGACCGCGATGGAACTGCACGACACGCTGAACAAGCTGACCGGCCTGCAGTTGCCGCCGCTCGCCGCCTTCGACGCCGAGACGCCCATGACCCTCGCGCAACGAGTCCTCGATGAACTGCGCGAGCAGCCGTAGGTTTCCGCCTGAGCCGCTCCCCTCGGTCCTGCGGCCGGAAGGTTGATCGCCGGCCGGCATCGTGTCCGCGAATCGCGACGGCCCAGCGCGGACGATAGCTGAGCACTCGCTCAGGTGACCGGTCCAGGTTGCACCCCCTGATCAGCGGCACACGCGACGGCAAGCAATACGCGGCGAACGACTCAGACGTGAACTGCACGAGCAGGACCCGCGCCGGCTGAATTAGGCGCGCCGGCTGAATTAGGACGGGCTGTCGCCCGGTCCACCGTGTTCGTGGCGCACGCCGGAGGCACGGAAGTAGACTTTTATTTGCCAGTAGTTTTCTGCAGTTGTAGTCCGTCGAACGCCCCAGGGAGACCGGCCATGGCGACGCATACGTGGGAAACCGAACAGCAGCACCGCATCGACCAGGTCCTCACCGACCAGCAGGTGCACGATGCCATGCCGGCGGAGGAGGTCATCGCCGCCGCCGCGCGGCCCGGCCTGCGAATGGCCCAGATTGTCGACACCCTCATGGCCGGGTATGCCGACAGGCCGGCCCTGGGTATGCGCGGCACCGAACTCGGCACCGACTCCGCCGGGCACCGGGTCCGCCAACTGTTGCCACGCTTCGACACCATGACCTACCGGGAATTGTGGTCACGGGTGGGCGCGCTGGCCACCGCATGGCACCGAGACCCACAGTATCCGGTGCGCGCCGGTGACTTCGTCGCGATCCTCGGGTTCACCAGCCCCGGCTACATCACCGTCGACTTCGCCTGCGCCCGCCACGGCGCGGTATCGGTGCCACTACAGGTCAGCGCGACGCCGACACAGTGGGCGGCGATCCTCGCCGAGACCTCCCCGCGGGTGCTCGCCAGCAGCCTGGAGATGCTCGACGGAGCCGTGGACGCGGTACTCGCCGGAACCGCCGCCCCGCAGCAACTGCTGGTCTTCGACTACCAGCCCGAGGACAACAGCCACCGTGCCGCCATGGATGGCGCCCGTCACCGCCTAGCACAGGCCGGCAGTCCCATCGTGGTGGCCGACCTGAACACCGTGCTCGATCGAGGCAGCAGCCTGCCCCCTGCCCCGTTGTTCGTGCCCGCCGCCGACGAGAACCCGCTGGCCATGCTCATCTATACCTCCGGCAGCACCGGCACCCCGAAGGGCGCGATGTATACCGAGGAGATGCTGGCCGCGATGTGGCGCGCCCGCCACGATCCCCATGGCATTCCGCTGCCCGCGATCGGGCTCAACTACATGCCACAGAGCCACTTGGCGGGTCGGATGCAGTTGGTCAGCACGCTGATGCGTGGTGGCACCGAGTACTTCACCGCCGGCAGCCACATGTCCACCCTGTTCGAGGACTTCGCGCTGGTGCGGCCCACCGACGTGTCCTTCGTGCCGCGGGTGTGCGACATGGTGTTCCATGAGTTCGTCAGCGAGGTGCAACAGCGCGTCGCGGACGGCGCCGACCGCACCTCCGCCGAGCGTGAGGTGCGAATCGACCTGCGGGAGCGGCAGTTCGGTGGCCGCGTGCTGGCGATGAGCTGTGGGACTGCACCGCTGTCCGCGGAGACGCGGGCCTTCATCGAGTCCGTGTTCGAACTGCCGCTGCACGACGGTTACGGTTCCACCGAGGCCGGAGGCATCATGCGGGACAACCACATTCTCCGACCCCAGGTGCTGGACTACAAGCTCGCCGATGTGCCCGAACTCGGCTACCACCGCGACGACCGGCCGCATCCGCGCGGCGAGTTGCTGGTGAAGACGATGACGGTGTTCCCCGGATACTACAAGCGGCCCGAGCTCAGCGCGGAGATGTTCGACGCCGATGGCTTCTACCGCACCGGCGACATCATGGCCGAGATCGGCCCCGACGAACTGGAGTATGTGGACCGGCGGAACAACGTGCTGAAGCTGTCGCAGGGTGAATTCGTCGCTATGTCCCAGCTGGAGGCCGTGTACGCGACCAGCGCGCTGGTTCGGCAGATCTACGTGTACGGCTCCAGCGAGCGCGCCTACGTGCTCGCGGTGGTGGTGCCCACCGACGAGGCGCTGCATGCGCATCCGGATGATCTGAAGGCTGCCGTCCTGCAGTCGCTGCAGCAGATCGCGCAAGGTGCCGGGCTGGCCTCCTACGAGATACCGCGCGACATCATCATCGAGACGCACCCGTTCACCCGCGCCGAAGGGCTACTGTCCGGTGTCGGAAAACTGTTGCGGCCCAGCCTGAAGCAGCGCTACGGGGAGCGGCTGGAGGAACTCTACCGAGAGCTGGAGCGGCAGCAGACCGACGAAATGACCGCGTTGCGAAGCGGTATCGGTGACCGGCCGGTGCCGGAGATCGTGCACCGGGCGGTGCGGGCGCTACTGGGCTGTGCCGACGCCGATATCCGGCCCGACTCGCACTTCGGCGATCTCGGCGGCGATTCGCTGTCGGCACTGTCACTGTCCAACCTGCTGCAGGAGATCTTCGGGATACAGGTGCCCGTCGGCGTGATCGTCAGTCCCGCAGTCGATCTGCAGCAGCTGGCCGGATACATCGAGGAGGAGCAGGTTACCGCGGGGCGGCGTCCCACCGCGGTCTCGGTGCACGGCACCGGCTATCGGATCCGCGCAGCCGACCTCACACTGGAGAAATTCATCGACGCCGGCACGCTGGAGGCCGCGCCCGCGCTGCCGGCGGCGGCCACGTCGCCGCGGACGGTGCTGCTCACCGGCGCCAACGGATACCTGGGCCGGTTTCTGTGCCTGCGCTGGCTGGAGCGGCTGGACGCCGTCGACGGCGTCCTGATCTGCATCATCCGCGGCAAGGACGCGGACGCGGCACGCGCGCGGCTGGACGCGGTGTTCGACTCGGGTGATCCGGCGCTGTTGCGGCACTATCGGGAGCTGTCCGAACGCCGGCTGCAGGTGCTACCCGGCGATATCGGATACCCGAATCTCGGTCTGACGGAGCAGGATTGGCAGCAGCTGGCGGACTCCGCCGACATGGTCGTGCATCCGGCCGCGCTGGTGAACCACGTGCTGCCCTACGATCAACTGTTCGGCCCCAACGTCGTTGGCACCGCGGAGGTGATCCGGCTGGCCCTGACCGGCAATCGTAAGCCGGTCACGTACCTGTCCTCGGTGGCGGTGGCCGGCCAGGTGCCGTCCGGGAGGTTCGCCGAGGACGGCGACATCCGCGAGATGAGCCCGGAGCGGATACTCGACAACAGCTACGCCAACGGCTACGGCAACAGTAAGTGGGCCGGCGAGGTGCTGCTGCGGGATGCGCAGGAGCGGTTCGGGCTGCCGGTGGCGGTCTTCCGCTCCGACATGATCCTCGCGCACAGCCATTACGCCGGGCAGCTCAACGTGACCGACGTGTTCACCCGGCTGCTCCTCAGCATCCTGGCGACCGGCATGGCGCCGAAGTCGTTCTACCGCACCGACTCCGGCGGCCACCGGCAGCGGGCACATTACGACGGCCTGCCCGCCGACTTCACCGCCGACGCGATCGTCACCCTCGGCGGCCGCGCCACCAGCGGCTACCAGAGCTTCGACGTCCTGAACCCGTACGACGACGGCATCTCCCTGGACCAGTTCGTCGACTGGCTCATCGACGAAGGCCACCCCATCCAGCGCCTCGACGACTACGGCGAATGGCTGTCCCGCTTCGAGACCGCCCTGCTGGCCCTACCCCAGCGGCAACGTCAGCAATCCGTCCTCCCAGTTCTGGACGCCTACCGCACTCCCGCCGAACCCACCCGGGGCTCCGTCCTGCCCGCCGACCTCTTCCGCGCCGCCGTGCAGCAGGCCGAGCTCGGCCCCGACGCCGACATCCCCCACCTTTCCCCCACCCTTGTCCACAAGTATGTCGACGACCTGCACCTGCTGAAGCTCCTCTGACCCGAGTAGGGCCAGGTCGACAAGCTGATCCCATCGATGTGAATTCGGCCGATTCCGACAGCTCGCGTACGTCGGCGCGGGGCAGGCGGTAATCCTCGCCGATTAGGTCCACAGAACCGAGTTCGGCGTATACCCACGCGATGGTGTGGGCGATGGATCAGCTGGGGCGTTCCGCGCGGCGGCAACGATTCCGACAAACCGATCGATCCGATCGGGCTCAGCCGAACAGACCGGCGCGCGCCGCCGTCATCGCCACTGCCGCCGCCGCGTCGGCGGTGCGGTCGTCCACCGACTCACCCGTAATCAGCGCGCGAAAATAGATCGGTGCCACAAGGGTTTTGATCAATTCGACGGGGTTGGTATCGGCGGGAAGTTCGCCGCGTTCGACCGCGCGCGTCACGACCGGCAGCGCCTTGCGGATGCGGTCGCGGAACGCGTGGCGAGTGGTGTCGGGTGGCGCCGGCTGTCCGGCGACGTTGGCCAGCATGACCGCGAGGACCGCCCGGCCGGACGGGCTGCTGATCCACACGACCAGACTGCGCGCCAACGCCCGCAGGTCGTCCTCGACCGAACCCGTATCGGGGATAGGGATTTCCGCTTCGATGCTCTCGGCCAGCGCATCGGCGATCAGGGCATCCCGGTCGGACCAGCGCCGGTAGACCGTGGTCTTGTGCACGCCGGCACGCTGGGCGACGTTGTCGACGGTGAACGCGGCATACCCGTGCTCGCTCAGTTCGTCGACGGTCGCGGCGAGCACGGCGGCGCGAACCTTCGGTCCTCGTCCGAGGGGTGCGGCTGAACTCATTGCAACTCCTTGTTGCGATATCGAGGCCATGCGGGCATGCTGACAATATCGCAACTTGATGTTGCGATATCTACGATAGGAGTTCCGATGTCGTCGAAATCCGTCCGGGCCGCGGCGGTGCTGTTCCCCGGCCTGCTCGCCGGGGCGTTCGGATACGGGGCGGTGAACGTGCTGTACGCGTTTCGCGAAGTGCCCCTTGATGTTCGATTCACCTTCCACACCGCGCTGATGCGGGTCAACGGCCCGGTGATGCAGTCACTGATGGGACTCGCCATCCTGAGCACACTGATCCTTGCGATACGGTCGAAGTCCTCGCCGCGATGGATCGCGGCGAGCGCCTCGGCGCTGACATTCCTCTCATTCCTGGTGACCCGCTTCGGAAACGTGCCGATCAACCAGCAGATCAAACGCTGGGCCGTGAGCACCCCACCCGGCGACTACGCCGATATCCTGCGACGCTGGGAACTATTCCATTTCACCCGAACCGGCTGCGCAATAATCGCATTCATCCTCGTGATCACAGTCGTCGTCGGATTCGGCCGGCCCGAAGACGCCACCACACACACCCGCTCAGCCGCCGACGAACCCTCGGGCGAGGTCACAGCAGCGACCCGGTGACGCAGTGCGTTAGCGGCCACCGGGCCCGCCCCGCTCGTGGCCGCTGGATCCAACACGTTGGTGGACAGCAGATTTCCCCGTTGACCGGTCGCGGTAGAGCATGTGTCGACGACTGGTCGACTGACCATCGCCTACCCCGACAGCCCGCTCACTTCACATGCACCGCAACCCGATTCCAGTCGGGTTCGCTCCGACGCCGCCGGCCTCGATCCCATGACCGGCCGCCGGGTTCGGATTTTCGACCTGCTGCGCGGCCCGCACTGGACTTTGCTGACGTTCGACCACGGACATCCAGCACCGGAGATCACAATCGACAATCCGCTCGCCGACTCGCCGCGCAGGATCCGGGTCACTACCGACACCACAGCCACCGGCCCCGACACAATCATCGACACCGACGGCAGTGTCCACCGCAACTACGAGATCAGCGAATCCGCCGCGATGCTGATCCGCCCCGATGGCTATATCGCTGCTCGCACCCTGATCCGCCTCTGAAACGCACTGTCCTCGATATCCGGTCGATGCTCCCAGATCTCTTGGCAGCCAGCGTAACTCGATGTCTGTACACGCCAGATGAAGACGTTCGGGATGCTCTGACCAGCTTGCATCACCAATCGTGATCGCGCGCAAGCTCTGCTTTTGTTTGGGATAGCAAGTCGCATTGAAGTGACCGGCAGTGGGCCCACCAATCAGGGTAGGCAGCAGCGTCGCGGACCGCGTCGTGCAAGCCTCGAGCATGGGCGACCACACAGTCCCGCAATGCATCTGAGCAGATGATCTCGACACGCTTCTCTGCCAGCCAGACGCTCTCGATCAGTCGCTTCACATCGGCCGGAGTGCCGCCCCGCTCTCGGACATCGAGCTCTCCCTGTAGTCGCTGCGCTGCCTCGAAGTAGTCGAGGATCGCGGACTTCAGTTCTTCACGGTGCGCAAGGCGACTCTCAGCCACAAACTTGAGCTTGGCCTCGCGCGCCGAACTCCGTTGCACCAGTAGCGTTGTCGATGCACCGAGTCCGGCGCCCAGCAAGGGCATCAGGCCCGTTACCAACATCGAAACCACACCGGACGCCATAGCCCTATTCTCCCGGTCGGCAGCCGATCTTGGTCTTGATTTGCCAGCAGAAGATCGTTGTCCAAGGGACCGGCTCTGCCCGTCTGGCTTGTTGCGCACCAGAGGCACGGGCTCCCGCGCAATGCTGAGCTGCAGGGGTACTTGCATCGACGTACCTCGCCGCTGCCGCGAACCCGCGCACCGCCGCGATCCGCGACCACGCGCTGCCACTGTTTCCAGCTGATTAGGGTGTCGGTATGGAGTGCGAAGTCACTGGCGTTTCCGTGCATTACGTCGAGTACGGTGACGGGACTCCGATCTTGATGCTGCACGGTTCGGGAGTGGATCATCGCGAGCTGGTCGGCACGATGGAGCCGATCTTCGGTGACAGGCGTGATTATCGGCGCATCTATCCGGATCTCCCAGGCATGGGACGCACTTCGGCGCCGGACACGATCAATAGCTCCGACGATGTGGTCGACCTCGTCCTCGGGGTGGTCGACGTGGTGATCGGTGCCCGAGACTTTCTGGTTATCGGTCATTCCTCGGGCGGGTATTTTGCCAGCGCGATTGCGAACAGGCGCCGTGATCAGGTGAGGGGGCTGGCCGTCATCTGCCCCCTCGTCGAGGATCTGCGTGACATACCCGAACACCAGGTCGTGCACTGCTCCGGCGACCCGACCGGCGTTCCGGGGCCCGACGACCGGACCGACTTCGCGAGCTACTTTGTGGTCCACACACCCGCCATGCGGGAGCGGTACCAGAAGTACGTGGCTCCCGCCATCCCCCTGGCCGACCAGGGCGCGATCGAGCGGATCGGCGAACACTGGCGGCTGCACCCCGGCCCGGAGGACGGACCGCCCTACCCCAACCCAACTCTCATCCTCACCGGCCGCCAGGACTCCTCGGTGGGATACACCGGCCAATGGAACCTGATCGAGCACTATCCCCGCGCCACATTCGCTGTGCTGGACCGCGCCGGACACGCGCTGCCGCACGAGCAGGGCGACCTGGTCGACGCGCTGATCACCGAATGGCTCCGCCGCGTCGAGGAGCATCGCTCGGCGTAGGACGATGCGCATCGGCGTGCGGCCCCGGAATCGCCGCCGGGGCCGCACGCCAATCGCTAATGCCCGACCGGGGCGGGCGCGGCGAGTCCGGAGAGTGCCTGCGGCAATGGGCCCTTATGCAGGACGCCGAGGCGTTGGGTGGCGCGGGTAAGGGCGACGTAGAGTTCGGCCGCGCCGCGGGGACCGTCGGCGAGGATCCGCTCCGGTTCCACGACGAGCACGGCATCGAATTCCAGACCCTTCGTCTCCGATGCGGGCACCGTGCCCGGCACATCCGGTGGCCCGATCACGATACTGGTACCTTCGCGACCGGCTTCGTCGTGCTCGAATTCCGCTATGGCGGTAGACAATTCATCCTCGCCCACCTGCCTGGACCACGGCTGGACGCCGCACTCGCGGACCGACTCGGGTGGCTGGACTCCCGGCGCGAACTCGGCGAGCAGCGCCGCGGCGACGGTCATGATCTCCGCCGGGGTGCGGTAGTTCACCGACAGCGACCGGTAGACCCAGCGGCCGGGCACGTACGGCTCGAAGATCGCGTCCCACGATGTCGCTCCGGCCGCCGACCGGCGTTGGGCGAGATCTCCGACCACCGTGAAGGATCGGCTCGGGCAGCGCCGCATCAGTACCCGCCAATCCATTTCGGACAGTTCCTGGGCCTCGTCGACCACAACGTGCCGGTAGGTCCAATCCCGGTCCGCGGCAGCGCGTTCGACGAGTTCCCGGGTGTCGCGTTCCAGAAAGCGCTCGGCAAGGTCCTCGGCGTCGAGCATGTCCTGGGCGAGCAGGCCGATATCGTCGTTCAGGTCCTCGCGCTCGATGAGCGTGTCGAATACACCGGCGGCGTACTCCGCCTGGGCCTTGCGTTCCCGCTCGGCGGCGCGCGTGGCGGCCTCGTCGGCTGCCTTGTCGCGGCCGAGCAGATCGACCAGCTCGTCGAGCAGCGGCACGTCCGATACCGTCCACGCCGCGCCATCGGCGCGCCACAGCGACTGGTCGGCACCGGCCGCACGCAACCGTTCCGGTGACGAATACAGCTGTGCCAGTGTTGCTTCCGGCGTCAGGATCGGCCAGAGTTCGTCGAGCGTGGCGGTGAACCGGTCGTTGTCGGCGAGCTCGGCGCGCAGGTCCGACCGCAGGTTCTCCCAGGCCTCGCGGTCCTCCCGGGTCAGCCAGCCGCGGCCGATCCGAGCTATCGCTCGTTCGGTGAGCACGTACGTGACGATCTCACTGAACACCGCGCGGGCTTCGTTGTGCGGCAGCCCACTTGCGCGCGCCTCCTCCCTGGCCCATTGGGCGGTCTCGGCGTCGATCCGCACCGTGACGTCGTTCAGTTCGATCTGCACCGGATGCTCCGGCAGCCGTTGCCGATCGGCGATCGCCGCGGCGAGCATGTCCAGAATCTTCAGCGAGCCCTTGTGCCGCACGGCTTCCGGGGTGTCCTCGGCGGTGACGCGCAGGCCGGGCACGAGATCGCCGGTGGTCATGAATACGACGTTCGTCTCGCCCAGCGATGGCAGCACGCGGCCGATGTGGTCGAGGAACGCCGGGTTCGGCCCGACCACGAGCACCCCGTGGCGTTCCATCCGCTCCCGCTGGGTGTAGAGCAGATACGCGACCCGGTGCAGCGCCACCACGGTCTTCCCGGTACCCGGACCACCCTCGATCACAAGGACGCCCGGATGATCGAGCCGGATGATCCGGTCCTGTTCGGCCTGGATCGTCGCCACGATGTCGCGCATCCCGTGACCGCGCGGGGCGCTCACCGCGGCGAGCAGCGCTGCGTCCCCGCGGTCGCCGGCATTCGGGCGGCCGAGGACCTCGTCGGTGAAATCGACAATGCGACGCCCACGAGTGTGGAACTGGCGTCGCCGACGCATGTTCTCCGGGGTCGCGGCGGTGGCGATGTAGAACGCGCGCGCGGCCGGCGCCCGCCAATCGAGCAACAGAGGTTCGTACTCGTTGTCCTCGTCGAAAATACCGATCCGCCCGATGTAGGAGCGTTCGCCCGAAACCGTGTCCAACCGGCCGAAACACAGCCCGTTATCGGCCACGTCCAGTCGTTTCGCCTCCTTGGCCAGCGCGCGCGCCTCGAAATCCCGTTCCATCGGTGTACCGCCGTGGTCTCGCAACGTCGCGCTGTACCTCCCCTCGACTCGCGCGCGTTCGGCGTCGAGCCGCGTGTAGAGCCCGGCCACGTAGCTTTGTTCGGACCGCAATTCGTCCTCGTACCCCTGGGTTGTCAAATACCCCTCCTTTTCCTGCACTTCGCAACCCCACTTCCGCAGGTTCCGGCTTCGGCCAGTGATTGTGCGGCACGACCGGGGTCTTGCCGCAAGCCCCCGGGTGCGCTATATGTTGAATACGGAAGGGAGTTTCTTTCCCTTCATCGGTCCGGCGCGGGTGATCGCAACCTGCATGCGGCGTCCTACTTCATGAGGCTCAGCAGGCCGAGCTGTGGTTCGAGTGCGCCGTCCTGGCCGAGCACCAGGAAGTCTGCCGCTACGGCCGAGTGCGCGAGTTTTCCGGCGCGTACCGCGCGGTAGCGCACGAACGACCAGCGGAGGTCGTCTCGGAGTCCATCCTCGTCGATGACCGCCCCCGACAGCAGGTGCTGCACGGCGTCCGGCGAGCGATCTCCGGCGTGTTCGGCGAGTGTCCGGCAGTTCTCGGTCGACAGCAACGGCTACGTCGCAGCGTAAAGTGCTGTCCGCGTTCCACATTCGACTCTGCCGAACCGACGTGCGAGCAGCTTGTCCGCGATAAGTAATGCCTGCTGCCCGAGCAGATGTTGGACTGCGTTCGTGGAGTCTGTACACGGCGCCCATCAAGATGGGCAATACCTCCGGTTCCAATCGACGGTGCCCAACCGTCATGGCCGCTACCCCGGTGTCTTCGCTCTGGTCAACGGGTTGGCTCGGGCTGGGCGCCTGACGCCGCAGCAGCAGGAGTTCCGGCGATACGGAAACGCTTGGTATCACGACAATCTCACCGATCCCGGACAGGTCGATCCGGCTGTTTTCGACCGGAAGCGTCATCCGGGGGCGGCGGCGTGGTTCAAATCCTCGGCGACGCATCTCATCGACAATGTCGAGGGCTACCTCGCGATTCTCGATGCGCACCGGATCGGATGGGTGCGCATGTACTCCAACGACCCCGGCGAGATCATCTACGACGATCCCCATCAGGTCATCGCCGAGCCGAACACGGATGGCTTCGGTCGCGATCGACCTCGCACGCAACGGAATATCCGCACGGTGGAGGCCCGCGCGCACGGGGCTGATCTGCCCGATTAGTCGGTCGTTGGTGGGCCGTTGGTGAGTCCACACAGAGTTGGTGTCAAGCCCTCGGATGGCCGACACCGATTCTCACGAAGGAAAAACCACCATGAAATTCACCTACCGCCGCCTGGCCCCGCTCGCCGCTGCCGCATTGACCCTCGGCGCTGTTGCCGGAGGCGCCGTGATCTCGGCCGCCCCCGCGTCCGCGACACCGAGCTACGACTGCCCAGGCGGAACGTTCTGCGGCTGGGACGGTCGCGACGGCACGGGCAGCATGCTCTTCCAATACGACGCGGGCTGTTTCCTGCACGACATCGGCAATGGTGGTGTCGGCGACCGTTTGACCTCGTACTGGAACCGCACCGGCGTGACCGTCGGAGTGTACAACTGGACGGGCAAAGAGTGGCAGTTGCTCGCAACCGTCGCCAACAACGCGCGGGGAACCCTGCCGTCGAGCGCGGACAACAAGGCCGACGCGGTGAGCATGTGCATTTGATTCTCGCCGGTATGTGAGTGCGAAGTGTCCCCGGACAACTCGCACTCACATACTCGTTTCGGGGTGGTATCCGCACGCCCCGAGGGCCGAAATCGGTTGGTATCGCTGGAGGTGGTGCGCCCTATTTCGATGCCTGGAAGCCGCCGATCTCCTGCTCGAGCAGTTCGGCCAGCCGCAGCGGGGTGCGGTCCTCGAACATCGGACCGATGAGCTGCACGCCCACCGGCAGGCCCTCGGGTGACCGACCCGCGGGGATGGCGGTGGCGGGCAGGCCGGGCATGGTGGCCAGACCGGCCCAGACGAGCTGATCGCCGAACGGGTATGCCACGCCGTCGATGTCGATGCGCCGATCTCCCAGATCGGGGTTGTGGTCGTGCGGGAACGCGGGAGTCGGCGTGATCGGACACAACACGGCATCGAACTCGGCGAAGAGCTGCCGCCAGCCGTGGCGGTGCAGTTCGCGACGGTTGTTCGCCTCGATCCAGTCGCGATGGCTGAGCACCGCGCCGCGCAACCGCGTCGCGTCGGGGCCATGGTCGTCCGCGGACAGTCCGGCGACATGGGTCCGAATGTGCTCGTAGGCTTCGACGGGATAACCGGCCGCGAGCTCCGACAGCAGCAACTGCGTGTAGAGCGTCGCGGCCTCCGTCAGATCGGGCAGCAGCGGACTGTGCCGTTCGACGCGGGCCCCGCCACTGACGAGCGCGTCGGCGACTCGGTTTACCGCAGCCCGCACCGCGGACCCGGTCGGAATGACCGGGTGATCGTCGACGACCAGGACACGGAAGTCGGAAAGCCGCTCGCGACGCGCGGCCGGCAGGGCCAGGTCGAATGCGACGCCGAGCGTGAGTGGGTCCGGTCCGGCCATCACGTCCAGCAGCAGGGTGAGGTCGCGGGCGGTGCGCGCCATCGGACCGACGACGGCGAGGTCGCGGGCAGATGGCAGCGCCGGCGCGGGTGGCGGAACATGACCGCGGCTCACCACCAGCCCATACGACGGCTTATGTGCGTAGACGCCGCAGAAATGCGCGGGATTGCGCAGCGAACCGCCGATATCGGAGCCGATGGACAGCGCGCCGAATCCGCACGCCAGGGCCGCCGCCGATCCGCCGGAGGATCCGCCCGGCGTGCGCTCGAGATCCCACGGGTTGTTGGTGGTGCCGTAGATCTCGTTGAAGCTCTGCAGATCCCCCAGCATGAATGGCACATTGGTCTTGCCGAGCACCACCGCGCCGGCGTCCTTCAGTCGTGACACCTGTACCGCATCCTCGGCCGGAACAAAGTCCCGCTGCGCCGGCACGCCCCAGGTCGTGGGCAGCCCGGCCATGTTGTAGGACTCCTTGACCGTCACCGGAATGCCGAGCAGCGGCCGGTCCTCCCCGCGCGCACGCGCCGCGTCGGCATCGCGCGCGGCGGCCCGCGCACGGTCGAAGTCCGGCACACAGATCGCGTTGATCGCCTTGCCGTCACGCTCGATGCGGTCGATCGCCTCGTCGGTCAGTTCCATCGAGGTCACTTCACCGGCACGCAGCGCAGTCGAAAGCTCTTCGGCCGAACGAAAACTCCACTCCATCGAACCGACAGTACCGGCCCGTCGCACGCACCGAACCCGCACACGCGTCGCCGTGATCATCGCGAAACGCACATTCGAAACGCGCCACCGCACCGGCGCAGGACAGTCGCGGGCCAGCGTTTCGACAAGTTTGTGCTTGGCTGAACATGTGCGGAAACGGACGCGGCTTTCGACCATCGGTCTCGTACTCGTGCTGCTGTGGGGCGAGTGGGAGAATTGGCGCGCTTCCCGCAGGCTCGTGGGATCGGTCACGGGCGCATCCGAGGCCGTCGTCGTGCTCGGCTACCGCAACGCCGGCACACAGGCGAACATCATGAACCGGTGGCGGGTGCGGGCCGGTCTGCGGTCCATCAACCCCACCGCGGTCAGCAGTCGTCTCGTGCTCTGCGGAGGTGCGTGCGCGGGTCCGCACACCGAGGCTGCCCTGATGGCGGAGTACGCCACGCAGACCTGCGGGTACCGCGGCGAGGTCGTCCTGGAAGATCAGAGCCGGACCACGTGGGAGAATATCGGTTTCGCTGTCCCGTACCTGAAGCACAGCGATCGGATAAAGATCGTCTCGCTGCCCTTCCACGCCGAGCGGGGGCGACGATACCTCGCCGAGCAGCGCCCGGAGCTGGCGACGCGTCTGGTGCGGGGAGCGGAATACCGGTTCGGTGAGTGGATGGCGGCAAAACCGCTGCTGGCCGTCTATGGCCTGTTGCAAGACGCTCGCGACCGGATGCCAGGTCGGCGTGCCCACCGGAATACGCCGTCGAATGCGCGGGTTGGCATCAGCCGTTGACCAAGCGCGACAGACTGCGAGGCAAGCGATGCAATACGACCCGACCCGGACCGCGCTGATCGTGGTCGATCCGTACAACGAGGTTCTCGACCGTCGCGGCGGCATCGTAAAACGCCGGCGAGGACAGACCGGATTACCTCGGAGGTAATCGACGCACCACGTCGATACGGGCACGGTGGCAGGTATGAACAATCTCGGGACGACCACCACGCGCACCGTCGTCGAGGAGTTGCTCCGCCGAATCGGTGCGGGCGATCCGGACGCCATCGCCGCGCTCTACGCACCGGTCAGCGATTGGAAACTGAATTGGCCGGACAACGAGCACAACCGACCGACCACCCCATGGATTCGCCACCGCTCCACCCGCACCGACGCGGCCGAACACTATCGCGAGATCGCCCGCCACCACGTGCCCGAACAGGTCGGCACCGTGATCGAACGCATCCTGGTCGACGGCCCGGATGCCGTGGTGCTGGGTGAAATCCGCCAGACCGCCCGCGCTACCGGACGCGCCTATCGCTCCCGTTTCGCACTACACCTCACCGTCGAAAACGGCCGCATCACCCGCCATCACGTCTACGAAGACAGCCTCGCCGTCGCCAAGGCCTTCGACGCACCGGCACCCGAGCACGGTCGAAACGGCTCGAACTCACCCTGATGCCCCGTGCCGACGACTACATCTCGCCTTTGGCGAACGCCCGGTAGGACGTCTTCGCGATGAGCATTCCGTTGCCGCTGGTCTTGGATTCACATTGCATGGCTGGGCGGTTCGCCAGGTCGGAGCTGGCCACGCAGACGAAACCGCCGTAGCTGAAGGTCTCGCCATCGGCCAGCGGACGCGGTGCGGTGCTGCCCGCCATCCAGCCGTAGAAGCAGCGGGTCTGCATCATGCCGCCCGTCCCCAGGACGAAGCCGGGCATGGGTGACTGACCGTTGGCACAGAAGTTCCGGAATTCGGGGTGTTCGACCATGCAGGTGGCTTCCCTGCCGTCCAGCAGGCACACCACGCTCCAGTCGGCGGTCACGATGGTGGCCCAGTCGTCCGCCGGGGGCGGCGCGGCCTTGGCTCCCGCGGCGCCGATACCTGCCAATGCCACAGCGGCGGCGGTGATTCCGAAGCGACGTGCGATTGATCGGTTCATATATCCTCCTTCGTCGCACCCGACAATTGCCTGTACAGATCTCACGCGGATTTCACCGGGCTCTCACCCGGCTCGCCATGGGCGGCTCCCCGTCAGTACCAACTCGACGACCGGAACCCCCTGCGCACCACCCGATCTCCCCTATACCTCCGGCACCTGATTTCGGCAACGACCGATGTCGCGCACCCGATGATTTCAGCGTCATAGCCGCCGCCGTGGTCGTGGACGGTGCGGAAATGGCCTCGCACCAACCCGATTTCGTTGCCACGGGCCAGTTCCCCCTGCTCCGCTACGGCCAGCGGACAGGTAACGCCGACCATGGCGCGGAATTCGGGCGGGTTGGACTCGGCGGTTCGCCGAGGAACGTCGTCGCGAGATGTGAGCACCTCACCCGTTGCAGACCTGCGGCGGTGGTCTGTCGGGGCACGCCGATAACCTGCGGACATGGTCAGACCCGAGTCGGCACTACGCCGCATGTTGCGTGAAACGGGCAAACTGTTGCAACCGTATGGGTTTCACGGCTCCGACCCCAGGTGGATACGGATCGAGCCGGGCGGTGTCGCCGCGGTCGGCCGCACCCGAGTTTCCCGCACGTGGACCAGCGGACAACAGGTGCTCGGATTCGGCCTGGAGCTCAGCGCCACACCGATGGCCTGGTGGGAATTCCGTAACTGGCGCAACGCACAACTGGGCCTACCGCCCATACCGCTGGCCGAGGCCAGCGGCCCCGACCTGATCAACACCCATGCGCTGCCCGAGGAGCTCACCGCACCATGGTCCTTGCGGCTCGACCCGGAACAGCCCGGACAGCATGTGCTGCAAACCGACATCGACGCCATCCGCGCCGAACTGCCCCGGCGCGTACACGCTTACGCGCGCCGCGCATTACGGCTGGTGGAGCCGGATCGGTACGTCGACGAGTTGCTCACCCATCACGAGCCGCGCGCCGGTACCTGGGAGGCGATCGTCGTCCTGCTCGCCGAGCGAGGGCCGGGACCCCGACTCGACGGCGCATTCGACCAGTTCCGAAAGTGTTTCGCGGAGCATGACGCATCGGCGTACGCGGAGGATGTCATCGCGTACGCGCGCACCCGAGCTGCGCCGGCTCAGTGATGCCGGGCCGTGCGATGTCGACTTCAGACCATTCGCCCGACCGCAATCGGCGCGCGGTGGATGTCAGGGTTAGCCGACCTACTTTCAGGTCTACTGTCTTGGGCAGAGATGGCGTTCCGGTCCGGTGGGCCGTGGGCGCGTCAACTCGGACGTGACCGTGAACCGGTGTCGGAGAACGGGGTTGGGTGGCGGTGCGAGTGAATCGCACCGCCACCTCTACTAGTTTCGAAGGGGCGGATTATTTGATCGACCTGATTGCGCAGGCACGGGCCGCGGTCGCGCGGCTGCGGGCCGTGGCGGCAGAATCGGACGGGCGGGTCAGGCTGGCGCCCGGCCTCGCGGACGAGGTGATGGACGGCTGGCAGGTACCGGTGCCACCGGAAATCCGGCTGATCGCGGGAGAGATCGGCGTGATCTGGTTCGACGAGTACGACGCCATCGAATTCGATCACTCACGCAATAACGATCCCGAGCCGCGTCCCGCGGAAGCTCCGGAGAGCTACTGGATTCTGCATACGAATTCGGCGGCCGAAACCTATTACGCCGAAGTCGATTCCGACACCGGAGCGTGGGGGCGGATCTGCTACTACTGGGAGGACCACAGCATCACCTGGGTCGCCGAGAACCTTGCGGCATGGCTGTTGTTCGTGGCGCACGGACTGGACCTCGCCTTGCGCATCGACAGTGGCGAAATGGCTCCGGAACTGGCCTCGGCCGGATATGTGGACGAGACGGAACTACCGCGGCTCACCTTCGAGCAGGTATTTCGCGACTGGTTCGGCAGCTACGGCGAATTCTTCGCGCAACGTGACGATCCGCGAGCGACAACTCCCTACGTCCTGGACTGACGGGTCGTGACCGCATCGGACCAATCCCGAAGCTGGTCGAGTACGCACTGCGGACCGCTAAGCTGCTGATCGAGTCGGCAGCGGTTCGCGTTGCGTGGTCATCGGCGTCCGGAGCGGCCGCGCGGACTGCTGTCCCGTGGTAGGGAGGTGGTGCGGTGTCTGTTCGTCGAAGCGTGCTGGTGGTGGCGGTGCTGTGCGTCCTACCGGTGCTGGGTGCGCCGGGTGTGCAGGCCTACCCGCCGAGCGAGGGCAGTGGTGGTTGTCGGCAGGGCAGTGTGATGACCGGCCGGCTGGTGCCCGGAACCGGTAGTGCGGGACAGAACATCCGCCGTGCCGCCACACTGCGGGAATGTGTCAGCTCCTTGCTTCCGGGTATCGACACCGGACAGTTCGAGGTGACCATTCCGTGGAATGCGCCCGGTGCGCCCAGTTCGGCCCAGTTCGCGTGGTCGGATGGCAGCATCAGCGCGGCGACCGGGTACGGCAATGGTTTGTGGTTGATCACCGACGGTCCGGCGAGCGGCCACGCTATCCAGGTCTTCGTGGCCGATACCTGGAACGGGTGGTATCACAGCTTCGCCGATGTCGCCGTGACATCGGCGATCTTCCAATCCTGAGTTCAGTACGCGCCCAACACGTCGAGCATCATCGGACGCGCCGCCGCCAGCGCTTGCTGCCAATAGGGCCAGGTGTGCGTTCCATCGAGGATATCGATGCGCGCGGCGATGCCGAGTTCCGCGATTCGGTCACGGAAGATCTGAGCGGAGGTCAACGTCATCGCTTCCAAAACCATCGCGTTGACGGTGTTGCCGAATCCGTACGGCAGGTCGAGCGGACCGGGCCGGCCATTGCCCGTCGACAGGTAGATCGGCAGCCCGCGCAGCAATTCCGCTTGGTCGGTGGCATCGTTGCGGCTCCAGGCCGGGTCATCGACCGGTCCCCACATATCGTCCACATTGAAGTTGCCCTCGTCCACCATGGCGGCGCGCATCGCCTCGTTCCAGAGTGGAAAAGTCGGGTGCACGAAGCCGGAAAAGGATCCGGCGAACTTGAATTGGTCGCGATGGTGGGCGGCCAGGATCAGGGCTGCGTTACCACCCATGGAGGCACCGACGATGGCGTCGTTGGTTCGGGAAACGCCATACCGTGCCAGGTATGCGGGCAACTCCTCGGTGAGGAACGTCTCCCATTTGTAGGTCGTCGGCTGATGATTGGTGCTACTGGGTCGGTACCAGTCGGTGTAGAAACTCGACCGACCACCGACAGGGAACACCAAAGTGACATTGTCGCCCGCGAATTGGCGCAGCGCGTCGGTATCGCTCGTCCACTGACTGTGATCGTCGGGCGCGCGCAGGCCGTCGAGCAGGTAGACGGCCGCACTCCCGCCGCGCGCGGCCCACTGCACCTGGACCTTGATCGGCCCCATACTCGACGGCACGGAGAGTTCGGTGTAACCGCCTGCGGGAGTACGTAATTTCGGTGCCGCGGTGGCCGCCGCCGCTCCGATCGACGACAGCAGAACAGCTGTTGCCAGTACAGCGCCGGTTTTGCGCAACCAACCCCGCTGGTTCCCAGATCGTGCTGCCGCACCCACCACGCACACCTCCTACCTTCGTCCCCGGAAATATCCGAGGAGACTTGAATTCGGCTGTCGCTCGCACCGAGTCGCTTCCCTGTGGGGTGCAGCGGCCCGGGTCGGAAAGATCATCATAGTTTGCGCGGCATTGACTTCGCCTCAGCCGATGGCTTTCTTCACCAGCGCGCCGAGGTGTTTCGCATCGTCGGCGGTCAATTTCGTCAGCGCGAAGGCGGTCGGCCACATGGTGCCTTCGTCGAGGGTCGCGATGTCGTTGAAACCGAACGTCGCGTACCGCGACTTGAATTTCTCGGCGGTTTGGAAAAAGCATACGACCTTGCCGTCCTTGGCGTAGGCAGGCATGCCGTACCAGAGTTTCGGCGTGAGTGCCGGTGCGTTTGCCTTGACGATGGCGTGGATTCGTTCGGCCATGGTGCGATCCGGTTCGGCCATTTCGGCGATCTTGGCGAGCACGTCGGCTTCCCCATCCGCCTTGGACGCCCGCGAGCCGCGGCGCGCGGCCGTCTTCAACTCCTGGGCGTGCTCCTTCATCGCGGCGCGTTCTTCATCGGAGAATCCGACGGCGGCCCGGCTCTTCGTCGCGGTTGCCTTGGTGGACTTCTGCGCTTGCGTCATTGTCTTCTCCTCCGTGATCGTCTCGATGGGGACGTTTCTGATGCTATGAATCCGATCCGCCCAGCGCTTCTTCGAAACTGATCAATCGGCGCGATCCGGAGATTCGCCCGGCGGGCGGAATGCCTCGCGAATGGTGTCGCGTAGCCAGCGCTGCGCCGGATCGGCGTCGAGACGGGCATGCCACAGCAGTCGTACCTCGACCTCCGGGAGGATGGCCGGGATCGGAAACCAGCGAATGCCCAGGGACTGACCGTACTGTTCGGCGAGACGCTGCGGGACGAGTCCGACATGGTGACTCGAGGCGACCAGCAGTGCGGCGACGGCCGAAGTGGGCACGACGGCGGCGACGTGACGTTGCAGTCCCACGGCGGCGAGTGCATCGTCGAGCGGCCCCCGAGCGCGGCCGCGACGGGAGGCCGAGACGTGGGGATGACGGCACAGTTGCCGCAGCGTCGGGCGGCGGCCAAGCGGGCTGTCGGCGCGGACGATGCCGACTATCCGTTCCCGATACAGCACCGCCGACCGGATGTCGGGAGCAACGATATCGCCCGCGCCGATATCCAGATCGATCGAGCCGTCGCGCAGGGCCTCGATGCTTTCGCTGCCCTCCGCGACGAAGCGCAGCGTCACGCCGGGGGCGACCGCGGCCGTCGCGTCGACCGCCACCGCCGCCAGGGTCGCGGCCACACCGTCGTTGATGCGAATTGTGAAGGTGCGCTGCAATTCCGCGACCGCGACCGCGCGATCGGCGCTGATCAGCGCGGAAGCTTCGTCCAGCAGCGAACGCACGCGCGGCGCCGTGCGCAGCGCGAATGGCGTCGGAGCCATCCCGCGACCGGCACGCACCAGGATCGGGTCCCCCATCGCTCGCCGTAACCGGCCCAACGCCCGGCTCGTCGCCGGGATGGACAGATGGAGGCGCTCGGACGCCCCCGTGACGCTGCCGTCTTGGAGCAGCGCGTCGAAGACGCGCAGAAGGTTCAGATCGAGCTGATCAGGCACAGTTGCATCATATGCAAAATCATATTGTGAAAGTTGCGTGGCGTGCAGACTGCCCGCATCCATAACGTCGTGGCCATGCAATTCGATGTCTTGAATCACGCTCGGGATCTGCCAGCACGTCCGGCCTCGCCGCGTGGGCTGGTCGGGGTTATCTGCGCCTGCGTCGTGCTCGTCGTCGGTATGGTCGCCGCGATCAATCTCGCCGTCCCGATGCTCGCCGCGAGCGCACTGCATCCATCCGCGTCGGCGCTGGTGTGGATCGTCGATACCTATGTGGTCGTCTTCGCCTGTCTGGTGATCCCCGGCGGGGCGGCGGGAGATCGCTTCGGACGCAAGGGGATTCTGCTCTCCGGACTGGGACTGTTCGCGCTCGGCGCGCTCATGTCGGCGGTGGCACCGAATGTGGCACTGCTGCTCGCCGGGCGCGCGGTTACGGGTGTGGGCGCTGCTGCCGTACTGCCCAATACGCTGGCCGTGCTGCTGCACGCCGTTCCCGTCGAGCGCAAGAGCGCGACCATAGCGGTCTGGGCGTCGATGACCGGGATCGGCGGAGTCGTCGGCAATGTCGGCGGCGGGACCATGCTGTCGAGCGGCTCGTGGCGTTGGTTGTTCGCCGCCGTCGTGCCGCTCGCACTGGTGCTCGCCGCGCTGGTGGCTGGTATCGCGCCGGTATCACCGCGTCATGACCGACGGCTCGACCCGCTCGGTGCGGTATTGCTCGTCGGCGCGGCGGTCGCACTGCTGGTCGGTATCGTGCAGGGCCCGGAGTCGGGTTGGCACAGCGTGCTCGTGATTGCCGGATTCGCCTGCGCCGCAGTGCTGTTCGGCGTGTGGGCGGTCGTCGAGTTGAAAGCCGAACACCCACTGCTCGATCCACGGTTGTTCCGCATCCCGGCCCTACGCAGCGCCTGTCTCGGTATGACGGCGGTCTTCTTCGGCATGTTCGCGCTGTTCTACGTCAATGCGTCATTCTTGCAGTACGGCAAGGGATTCGGCGTGTTGCGGACCGGGATCGGCATCATCCCGCTCACGGTCCCGATCATCCTCGGCGCGAAACATGTCGGGCGGCTGTCACAGCGCATCGGGCTCGACGCGACCACCGCGCTCGCATTCGTCGTCGTCGGCGGCGGACTCCTCGGACTGTCCACGAGCGATCCGCAGACACCGTACCTCAGATATGCCGCGTGGCTGATTGTAGTGGGAGTAGGTGTGGCACTGGCACTTCCGACTCTGTCCGGCGCGATCGCCGGGTCGCTACCACCGGAGCAGGCCGGAGTCGGAGCCGGATTGCAGGCCACTACCCGGGAGTTCGGCAGCGCCCTCGGCGTGGCGGTCATCGGCACGGTGCTCACCGCACATTTCCTCGCCGCCCTACCATCGGATATCTGCAACGACCACGATCCGCACACCGTCGCGCAGGCACTCGCCACCTCCGGCCGCGCCGATGACGTTATCGCAGCATTCATTTCGGGCGCCGATGCCGGACTACGGGTGATCGGCGTACTTGTGCTCATTTCCGGCGCGCTCGTCGTGCTGCAGTCGCTGCTGTCGCGACGTGGCGTGACTCGGCCGAAATCCCAAAAGTACTGATCAACGATGTCGGTCCGCCTGTACGACACCTGGGTCGGCCACGGCATCATCGTCCCGGACACCGATGTCACCGCGGCGGAATGCCTGGAATACGCATGGGCCGCCGCGGGCTGGCATCTGACCGATACAGAAATCACGGGTCACACCCGAACTCGCCACCGGCGCAGTGGTTCTCGCGGTCGACCCGAGGGTCGCCGAGTTTCGCGGTATGCGCAAGCAGCGCCTGCCACCGGAACATGTCTGCTCGCGGCGAGCAGACCTGTTCACCCTCGCCGTATCGGGCCGATTGGGGGCCACGACCAATTGGCACCGAATCGCAAGAGAATGGCTCTATGACCAAACCCCTGGCAACCGAGATCGGACGGGTGACCGCGCGGTGGCGCGCCGACCAGTGACACCTTGGTGGTGATCTGGTCCACCTTGGGGGCACGACCCCAGCACTCGGGGACCTGATATCGGCAGGCGATGCGGCGGACAGTTGAGCAAGTCACCGCAACCGAACCGGAGCCCTCGATGTCGATCACCAGCACCGCCACCGCCACCTCGGCGGAACGTCGTGCCACGGTCTCGACCGCGGACGGTGTGGCACTCGCGGTTCGCGAATACGGACCGCGAAATGCTGAACTCACCGTCGTCCTGCTGCACGGACACTGCCTGCGCACCGCGTCGTGGACCTACGTCCGCCACGCGCTGCAGCGTCGGTACCCTGGCGCCCGGATCGTGTGCTACGACCACCGCGGCCATGGCGATTCCGCCGCCGCGTCCCGCCGGACCTACAACCTCGAGCAGCTCGGCCGGGATCTGAGCGACGTTCTCGACGCGGTCGCCCCCACCGGACCGGTGGTCCTGGTCGGCCACTCCATGGGCGGCATGACGGTGCTGTCCTACGCCAGCCAGCACCCGCACCAGATCGGCACGCGCATCGTCGGCGTCGCACTCATCGCGACCGCGGCGAGCGGACTCGCCGACGCCGGTTTCGGCCGCCTGCTGCGCAACCCGGCGGTTTCCGCATTCCAGGCGGCCGTCCGACGCGCTCCTGGCGCCATGCAGCAGGCGAAGCTCATGGCCTGCAAGGTCTTTGCCCCGATCATCCGTACCGCGGAATTCGGCGATCGCAAGGTCAGCCCGCGGGTGCTCGCCCTGGCCAACGCGATGCACAACGAGACGCCGATCGTGACAATGGCGAGCTTCCTGAGCGAGTTCATGGTCTACGACCAGACCGATGCGCTCGCGGTCCTGTCGAAGATCCCTACGTTGGTGCTGTGCGGTACCGCCGACCTGATGACGCCGCCGTCGCATTCCATCGCGATGGCTGCCGCCGTCGAGTACTCGGATTTCATCCTGGTCGACGGGGCCGGGCACTCGGTGATTCTCGAGCGGCCGACGGAGGTCACCGAGGCCATTGCCCGTCTGATGACGCGTGCCGGAGGCACCGGTCAGATCACGGGCTCACACCTCGACCTCGTCGCGTAGCCACTGCGCGGGGTGGCGAGCAGTCACCACGAGCTGAGTCGGACCACCGGATACTCCTCGTCGGCCTTGCGCTGGTACTTCTCGTACCGGGGCTGGGCGGAGGTAATGTGCTGGATGCCGAATCGCAGGCACCTCGGTGCGAACGGCGCGTCACCGGCCTGACGAACAGTCGACCCCGGTGGTCGAGCTGGAGTCCGAGCGACGGTGTACCCGCCCCGGGGCTCAGGATGGCGCCCTGCCCGGTCATCAGGCTGACGCGGTAGATGGAGCCGTCTGCCTGCGAGCCGAGATAGGCCACCGGCAGCGCCCCGATCGCAATACCCTCCGGCCGAAATCCGGTGGGCAGGTCGATCGCGGCGGGGAACGCACCATCCGCCGCCGCCCGATCCACGGGTAGCAGCACGGCGATGCCCAGGCACGCCCGCGGCGACGCTGCCCATTCTCAGTAGCCGACGGTGAAATGCTGTGTTTCGCATGATGTTTCGAGTTCATCGAGGACGGCAACGGCGAGGTCTTCGGCCGAGATTCGGGAGGCACCGTCGGTATCGGTGACCAGGGTGGTGGTGCCGCGTCGGTATTTTCCGGTGTGATGTCCGGGTTCGCGGAGGGCGGGCTCGGCAGAGATGAGCGCTTGTTCCGCAGCTCACATCCTGGACTACACCCTTGCATTCGGAACGATTGTGCTTACACAATCATTGTGTGAATACAACTGTTGGAGACCTGACACCGCAGCGGAAGCTGCTGGTGTTGGCGACGTGTTGCCTGAGTCTGCTGATCGTGTCGATGGATTCGACGATCGTGAATGTCGCGGTGCCCGCGATCCGGGTGGATCTGGACGCGCCACTGGCCCGACTGCAGTGGATCATCGATATCTACACGCTCACCCTGGCCAGCCTGCTGATGCTCGCGGGCGCGACGGCGGATCGGTTCGGTCGGCGGCGGGTGTTCCGGATCGGTTTGACGGTATTCGCACTCGGCTCGCTGGCCTGCAGCCTTGCGCCGAATATCGAAACCCTTATCGGGGCGAGGTTTTTGCAGGCAATCGGCGGGTCGATGCTGAATCCGGTCGCGATGTCGATCATTACGCAGGTCTTCACCGGGAAGGTGGAACGTGCTCGTGCGGTGGGGATTTGGGGTGCCGTGGTCGGTATTTCGATGGCACTGGGGCCGATGGTCGGCGGCGTGCTGATCGATGCGCTGGGGTGGCAGTCGGTGTTCTGGATCAATCTGCCGATCTGTGCGCTCGCGCTGGTCTTGACGACGCTGTTTGTGCCCGAATCGAAGTCGACCACGGTGCGCGGACTCGATCCGATCGGACAGTTGTTGGCGATCGCGATGCTGTTCACGGTGGTATTCGGGTTGATCGAGCGGTTGCCGGCGGTGTTCGTGGTGTCGGCGGTGGCCTTGGTGGGCTTCCTGTGGCAGGAATCGCGGCGCTCGGATCCATTCATCGATCTACGGTTCTTCCGCAGTGTGCCGTTCGCTTCGGCGACGGTGACCGCGATCTTCGCCTTCGCCGCGCTGGGCGCCTTCCTGTTCACCTGCTCGCTGTATCTGCAAGAGCTGCGCGGCTATTCGGCGGTGCACACCGGATTGCTCTATCTGGCCATGGCGGTCGCGACGCTCATTTTCTCGCCGCTGTCGGGACGGCTGGTCGGGCGCTACGGGACCAGGCCGTCATTGCTCGCGGCGGGCATCGCGCTGACCGTCGCCGCCGTGCTGCTCACCCGACTCGATGCGACAACTCCGGTCTGGCACCTGCTCATCGTCTTCGCGATCTTCGGAATCGGTTTCGGCATGGTCAACGCGCCGATCACCACGGCCGCGGTCAGCGGGATGCCGCTGGATCGCGCGGGCGCCGCGGCGGCGGTCGCCTCGACCAGCAGGCAGGTGGGCGTGAGCATGGGCGTCGCACTGTGCGGCACGCTGACCGGTACCGGTCTGTGGTGGCTGATCGCGGTGTTCACCGCCGGTATCGCCATACTCGGCATAGTCGCGAACACCCGCTGGGCCGCGCGGTCCCGCGATCGCGTCGCCCCGATACTGGAAGAGAAGGTCCCCGCACATGCCGGATGACGTACCCACCGCCGACGAGGTGTGGGCCCAGCTCACCCACCTGGTGATGGATACCCGTGACTCGTGGAAGCGCGCGGTCAGCGAGCGAACCGGGTTGCCGTTCAGTCGAATTCGCATTCTGCGCCGCCTGCGCCCCGGCCCGCTCACCCTCAACCAGATCGCGCAGGCGACCGGCATGGACGCGCCCGCCACCACGGTCGCGGTCAACAATCTCGATGAACTCGGGCTCGTCGTGCGCGAGATCGACCCGACCAACCGCCGCCGCAAGCAGGTCTCCGTCACCAGCGCCGGTCGCGCCGTCCTCGCACAGGCCATGGCCACCCCGGACCCCGCCCCGGCCGCGGTCGCCGCCCTCTCCCCCGACGATCTGCGAACGCTGCACCAGCTCTTACGCAAGCTCGAGCACTGACCACCGAAACCCCGGGCATTCCACCATGTCGAAGCGACACACTGTGCTTCAATCGTGCATAGAACGTGTTCTAGCTCTGGGAGGTGGCCATGGCCACGCCGTCGATCCCCACCGGATTCGATTTCACCGACCCGGACCTGTGGGCCGAACGCAGACCCATCGAGGAATTCGCGGAGCTGCGCCGGACCGCACCGGTCTGGTGGTGCGCCCAGTCCGACCGGTCCAGCGGCTTCGACGACGGCGGCTACTGGGCGGTCACCAAACTCGAAGACATCAAAGAGATCTCGAAACATCCGGAGATCTTCTCCTCGACCGAGAACAGCGCGATCATCCGGTATCAGTCCACCATCACCCGCGAACAGATCGACCTGCAGCGGCTGATCCTGCTCAATATGGATCCGCCGATCCACACCAAGAATCGGCGCATCGTGTCCAAGGGCTTCACCCCGCGCGCGGTGGAGGGTCTGCGGGCGGCACTCACCGAGCGTGCCGCCCGGATCGTGCACGAGGCCAAGAAGTCCGGCAGCGGTGACTTCGTGGAACAGGTCGCCTGCGAATTGCCGCTGCAGGCCATCGCCGAGCTACTCGGGGTGCCGCAGCAGGACCGCAAGAAGCTGTTCCACTGGTCGAATCAGATGATCGGCGCCGACGACCCGGAATACGCCACCGATGCGCCGACCGCCCAGCTCGAACTGAGCGGATACGCGTGGACCATGGCCGAGCAGCGACGGGCTTGCCCCGCCGACGATATCGTGACGCAGTTGGTGAACGCCGATATCGACGGCGAACACCTGGGGTCGGACGAGTTCGCCTTCTTCGTGATTCTGCTGTCGGTGGCCGGAAACGAAACCACCCGCAACTCGATCACGCACGGCATGAAGGCCTTCGTCGACCATCCGGACCAGTGGGAGCTCTACAAGGAGTTACGCCCGCGCACCGCCCCCGACGAGATCGTCCGCTGGGCGACACCCGTCTCGGTATTCCAGCGGACCGCGACCCGCGATGTCGAACTCGGCGGGCAGTTGATACGCAAAGGCCAGCGCGTCGGGCTGTTCTACAGCTCGGCCAACTTCGACGAGGACGCCTTCGCGAATCCCTTCGACTTCGACATCCTGCGCGATCCCAATCCGCACGTCGGATTCGGCGGTGCGGGCACCCACTACTGCCTCGGCGCGAATTTGGCCCGCCTCGAGATCGATCTGATGTTCAACGCGATCGCCGATACCATGCCAGAGCTCAGCCAGGTCACCGAACCCGAGTTCCTGCGCTCCGGATGGCTCAATGGAATCAAGCGGTGGGAAGTACGTTTCGATTGATGTGGCCGGAATCGGCGATGCGTCGACCGTGTCTACTATCTCCGAAATTCAGAGGCACACGACCCAGGTGACCGATCCGAGCCAGATGGGGAAGCAAATGAAGACCGATTGCACGGGGGCGGCGGGCGCGGCCGGAGCCGGAGGCTCGCCGGCGGACGCGCTGGGCGCCGCGGCAACGCCGAGAGATAGGGCGACAGCACAAGCGGCAAGAGACTTTGCGATCTTGGTAGACATCTGTCGAGCCTTTCATAATTGAGCTTTGCACTACTGTGTTGCAGCAGAGCGGAGTCCGGAAGGCAAAGCCTCCACATCAATAATTCGAACCTGTCGTTCTTTCGGATCCATGCGGCATAGCGGGGCGCTGGAACCCGGCGAAAGCGTCGCGCAGCCCATGGCGTCATCGAGGGATTATCGGTGAACGTCACGTCGAATTCGGCATCGCAAACAGACGGATATCCTGTTGTGCCCTTTTTCTTCTGATGTCCGGTATCGAATTTCCCCCGCACCGTTGGACGAGTAAGTCTCGTCCCCCGGTCGAGCGCGCGTGCCCGCTCAGCCGCGCACCGCGGGTGACCGGATAGGCGGCGCCAGCAGCCCCATCGCGCGCCGCATTCCGGTCCGGCGCACCGGACTTCGGCCGGGACGCTTTACGAATTCGACGGCCTCAGATACAGATGCTGAAAGCGAACACGCCGAGCGGAATCGTGAAGCAGAACGTCACCGAACCAACCGCGGGGGTCGGCGCGGGCGTTTCCGGCGCGGCCGATGCAGTCGGCGCGAGCGTGACCACAGACAAAGCAATGGCAATCGCGGCGAAAGCCGCGGCAAGTTTTGCGTACATTGCTGATATTCCTTCGTTGTGCGACGGTAATAGCTCGAGCCGATGACGGCTCTTACTCAGATGTTCCTCCGCCGCAACAACGTTCACAAGGCTATTGCGAACTCGTGACACCACATGGGGCATTTCTGCCATAACCGGATAAATGCGACATGATCTGCCATCTTGTGCGACAACCGTGCCGGTCGAAGGTTCGGTTATTGTCCTACCGTGAATTCCGCTTACCTCGGCGCGAGGTGACTGCGTCCGGCGAAATCACCTCGCCGCGAAAGAGTTCCCGCGAAATCGGGCATGGTCGACCGTAGTCGACCATGGGCTAGTTCGGCACGATGTCGTACTTCAGTAGCTGGAAGCCGGTGGGCACAGTGGCGCTCATCGAGATGCGATCGCCGGACCAGGCACCGACCAAAGCAATATCGCCACCGGCACAATCCGCATCTTCCGCGGTGAGCATCGGCAGTGGGTGAACGCGGTGCCGATCGTCGCCGTGGCGGACCGTCGCCTTGTCCACATAGGCGCGTTTGTCGTGATTGAGAATGTAGCGGCCGATGAAGCCGTGCTGGGGCGCGACCAATGGGGCGACGGTGGCGGCCCGGTCGTAGAGACTCGTCTGCTCCCCGACCTGCGGTCCCGCCCACACTACGCGGGTCGGCACCGTCAGCAGGCGCTCCACCCCCTGGACGAAGTCGTCGCCGATCCAGGCGCGTCTCAGGAATCGGACCTTGGGTTCCAGATATCCGATCAGCTTGTGGTCGGTGTCCAGGAAGACGGCTCGGCAGAACGGCCCCACGGGGATGATTTCCTCTCTGGGATAACGGCTTTCGGACAATTTAACCCTGCGGACCGCGACCCGGCTCGCCGGGTGGTTACAGTCGAGTTACCGGCGTGTTCAGGTCTGGCTCGAGATCACCCCGAACGGCCGCGTCGACGCGGGTTAGGCTCGGATGATGCGATACGCCATATCGGTTCCGCAGCTCATTCCCGACGGATCGTTCCAACCGGAAGATCTGCGGGCCTACCTGGATCGAGCCGAGGCACTCGGCTTCGAGAGCGCGTGGACGACCGAGCAACTGCTCGGATCCGCGCCCAATCTGAGTCCGATCGAGTTGTTGACCTTCGCGGCCGCATGCAATGAGCGGCTGCGCTTCGGATGCGCGGTGTTCGTGACGCCGCTGCACAATCCGGTGCACCTCGCCAAACGCATCAGCACCCTCGATCAGCTGACCCGCGGTCGGCTCGAGATCGGCGTCGGCATCGGTGGCCGCAACCGGATGTTCTCGGCCTTCGATGTCGACCCGGCCGACAATCTGGTGACCCGCTTCAATGAGGGCCTGCGCGTCATGAAGGCGCTGTGGACCCAGCCGCGGATCGATTTCGAGGGCGAGTTCTGGCAGCTGACCGGCGCCACCATGGAGCCGAAGCCCTTCCAGAAGCCTTATCCGCCACTGTGGTTCGGCGGCAGCACCCCCGCGGCATTGCGCCGGGCGATCCGGCACGGCAACGGATTCTTCGGCGCCGGTTCGACTACCACGGCCAAATTTGCCGAGCAGGTCCGCTACGTCCGCGAGACGCTGGCCGAAAACTCCGGCGCCCCAGCGGATTTCCGCATCGCCAAGCGCGTCTATCTCGCGGTCGACGACGATCCGGTGCAGGCCGAACAGCGCATGGCCGCCGCGCTGATCGACTTCTACGGCGAATTCGGCAAATCCCTACTACCGGTCGCCGTGCACGGCACGCCGAAGGACTGCATCCAGGGCCTACGCGAGGTCGTCGCCGCCGGGGCCGAAATGATCCTGATCAATCCGCTGTTCGACGTTGCCGCCCAAATGGAGCGCATTGCATTGGAGGTGCTGCCGCACGTCGAATGAGCGGCCACACCTGACGCCAGCGCCCCCTCGGCAATGACAGACGCCGCCTCGGCGGTCACGCGACGAGCGCGTCGCGGCCAAGTCAGCGGGATTCCGGAGCTTCGGCGGATTCGTAGCCGAGGCGGACGTCGTGGGTGACCTCGCCGCCGGAGACCGTGACTCGGGTGGTGACCGGTGGGTAGCCGCGGGCGATGACGGTGTAGTGGCCTTCGGGGAGATCGCTTACCAGGTAGCGGCCGTCGGCGTCGGTGCGGGCGGTGGCGGTGAGGTCGCCGGACGCGTCCAGGACGGTGATCTGGATGTCCGGGACGGCTCGGTCGCCGTCGGCCCACGCGGATCCGGCCAGCACGGCCATCGATGCCATCTCGATATCGTGCCGCAACAGACCACTGTCGGAGATGGTGAGTGTGGTCGCGCTGGGACGCATATGTTCGGCGACGGCCACCAGGGTGTAGGTGCCCGAGACGATGCCGTGGCAGACATAACCGCCATCCGCCGCGGTAATGGCCGCCCCGACGACCTCACCGTGGATATCGGTCAGCGTGACGGTGGCACCGGGTAGTGGGGTGCCGCGCCCGGCCGAGCGGACGACACCGGACAATTCGCCGGAGCCGGTGAGGGTCAGGTCCAGCAGCTGTGGCCGCTGTCCGATGGCCACGCTCACCGCCTCCGGCCGGTGTCCGGTCGCCGATGCGATCAAAACGTAGTTGCCCGCGGCGGGCGCATCGATGCGGTAGCCGCCGTCGGCATCCCCGGTCGCGCGCGAAACCTGGTGTCCCCGTTGGTCGATAAGGGTCAGCACCGCGCCCGGCACCGGTCTGCCGTCCTCGCGTCCGATCCGGCCGCCGATCGATGCGACTTCGTCGTCGTGGCCCGAATGCGACTGCGGCACAACGGCGGCCACATACACACCGTTGCCGTCGTGTTGCACCGAGACGCGGCCCACCGCGCCCGCGAGCACTGGTTCCGGTTCGGAGAGCACCTCCGCGGCACCCTCCCAGACCTGCGCCTCGGCCCAGCTGGAATCGACCTCCGGGACTGCCGGCTCCGGCACGGGAACCGGATCATCTTGCAGCGGAATCTCTTTCATGAACATCAGCACCAGGCAGGCCAGCAGCGCAACGGCCGCGGCGGCATAGAAGACACCGTGCATCGCATCGGTGAACCCGATCAGAATGGGCACCTTCAGCTCATCCGGCCTCGCCGCGATTCCGCTGGTGTTGCTCTGCATGGTGCTCAACTGCGCGGCATCGAAGCCCGGGGGCAATGCACCACCGAATGCGTCGATGATCCGGTGCGGCAACAGATTGAACAGAATGGTCAGGAACACCGCGACACCGAGCGTGCCGCCCATCTGCCGGAAGAAGGTCGCCGACGCGGTCGACACACCCATATCCGAACGCGGACCGGCATTCTGCGCCGCGATGATCAGGGTCTGCATGCAGCAACCGAGCCCGAAGCCGATGACACCGCCGTAGACCAGCGGCTGCCACAGCGGACTGTCGTAATGCACCTGCCCGTAGAGCGCCGCACCGACCGCGATGACGAATGTCCCGATCACCGGCAGGATCTTGTAGCGCCCGGTCAATTTGGTGGTCAATCCGGCCAGCTGTGATCCGAACATGATCCCCAGCACCAGCGGCAGCATCAGTAGACCCGATTTGGTCGGCGAATATCCGCGCACCACTTGGAAGTACTGCGGCACCATGACAATCGCACCGAACATCGCGATACCGACGATGAACCCACCCGCAATGGTCACGCTGAAGGTCGAATTCTTGAACAGCCGCAGCGGAATCAGCGCCGCATCCTTCATCAGGAATTCGACGAGCAGGAACAACAGCAGCCCGCCCGCACCGATCCCGTAGCAGATGAGCGCGCGCTGCGAACTCCAGCCCCAATCGCGGCCCTGTTCGGCGACGATCAGCAGCGGCACCACACAGGTTGTCAATGCCACCGCACCGAACCAGTCGATACGGTGATCCTGGCGCTGATGCGGCGCATTGAGCACCTTGGCGACCACGCCGAGCGCGAGCACACCGATCGGCGCATTGACCAGGAAGACCCAGCGCCAACCCTCGATACCCCAGAGCTGGTCGTAGTTCGAGAAGAATCCGCCGAGCACCGGACCGAGCACGGTCGCCGAACCGAAGACCATCATGAAATAGCCCTGGTAGCGCACCCGCTCCCGGGCGGGCACGATATCGCCGATGATGGTGAACGCCAACGACATCAATCCGCCCGCACCCAGGCCCTGGAAGGCGCGGAATCCGGCGAGCTCGTACATCGAGGTGGCGAAGGTACAGGCCACCGAACCGATGACGAACAGGCCGATCGCGGTGAGGTAGAACGGCTTTCGGCCGTAGATATCGGCCAACTTGCCGTACAGCGGCGTGGTGATCGTCGCGGTGATCAGATATGCCGTGGTCGCCCAGGCCTGTTCGTCGAATCCGTCCAGGCTGTTGGCGATCCGCACGATCGCGACGCTCACGATGTTCTGATCCAGCGCGGCGAGGAACATGCCGAGCAGCAATCCGGACAGGATGGTCAGGATCTGCCGGTGCGACAGTGACGTACCCTCACCGGCATCCAGGTCCGGCGACGTCGCCGGGGCCTGGCTGGTCGAATTCGTCATAATTTGAGCCCTAGTTCTGATCGGCTATCCGTGGTGGAAGTGCTCTCGAAACCTGAGTCGAGCCGGTTGAGCAGTTGGCACACTGCGCCACAAGCGATCTGCCCCCACACCGATCCCCTGTAACTAGTTGCGCTCGCTAATATACATACGGCCGCGCAGGGCGAAACGGCCTGGTCGGGTCATCCGATATGCAATGTCTCAGCGGCCGAGCGGATCCGTATCGCTCGGTAGCGGATCGCCGACAACTGGTTGGCCGTGCGTCGACCACCACTGCCGGGTACGGTCGCGCGAACTGTGCGCCTACCTGTCAATAGGGGTTGAACTGGCTGCGCCAGCGCGGATTCAGTTCGTCGGCAAGCAGTCCGGGGGCCGAGATCTTGTCGGGGTTGCCGTCGGAGGTATAGCGCTGGTCCGGATGTCGGTCGAGGCGGTCGAGCCAGTAGGCGGAGGCGAAATCGACCTCGCTCTTTCCCGACCGGATGCGCGGCACACCAGTGGGATCGACCTGGCCGAATGGCGAGGGTGCCGGTTCTGCGCCGACCAAGAGCACAGCCTCGAAGGTGTAGTCGGTGCCGCCCCAACTGCCCGCGGTGGCCAGTGCACGATCGGTCGGGAAGATGCCGAGCGGTAAGGCCATCGTGCGCACCCGATTGCCCGGGGCCGCGGCCGAGATCGCGCGCAGGTTCTCGACCAGCTCACGCTGTACACCCGCGCGGTCCAGGCGACCGAGATCGGCGTGGTTCGCGGTGTGCGCGCCGATCTCGTATCCATGGGCGGCCAACCAGGGCAGTGCGCGCGCGTCACCGGCGAACGGCTCGTTATTGACGTAGCACGTCGCGGTCGGCCGGAAATCCGGATTGCGCGCACCGAACTCCTCGAGAATCCCGATCGCGGTGTCCGGGGCCACCTTCGCATCCTCGGTGAACCGGAGTTGGGTGGTGGTGGAATCGTCGAAGGTGAGCACCACGGGATGGGTGCCCGCGGGGATATCCATATGACCGGAGATGTAGTCGGCGACGGTTACCGGCCGATAGTTCTCGCGGTGCAAACGCTCGAGTTCGGCGCGGAACTTCTCCGGAGTCTGGTCGTATTCGCCGACCGGCGTCGGTGTCACCTGGTGGTACATCAGGATGGGGACGAGTCCGAGTTCGTTGGCTGCCACCGCGATCGGGTCGGGTGTCGGTGTGGCCACCGGAATCTTCTCGATGGCCGCCGGGACGGGATCCGCCGCGCCACCGCATGCGGCGGCCGTCGCGAATATCAAGGCCGACAGGACAACCCGAGTTCCGATAGCCGCGCACCGCACCACCGATCGAACGGTACGCGGCGGCAGGGAATCTCGGTTGCGAATCGGCATAACCACGCCCGATGACGTTGTCTGAGGTAGATAGTTAGGCAATAGCGACAGATGAAAGTTGGTGTGCGCGTTGGACGAATTGGTCCGGATCACCGGGCGGTGGCGGCTCGCGGCAATAGCGGTTATCGCAGCTTTATCAATCCTCATCGCATCCGTGATCATCGGCGCCAATAGATCCGAGCCCGCGGGTTTGGCGCTGGCCGGATTACCGGACCGCCTCGTCGGCGCCAGCACACTGACCGGTCTCGCATTGCGCGTGGACGCGCACGGCCACAACCCGAACGACATTCGGCTCGAACTCGACGGCACTGCGGTGACCGGCACGGTCGAGGGCGATTCGGTGGTGTACCGACCCGGACAGCTCACCGACGGCGACCACAAGTTCACCGCCGAGATCCCACGCGGTGGCATACTCGGGCTGTTCAGCGCCGGTCCGGGCGTTACCGCGACCTTCACCGTGGATACCGAGGCGCCGAAACTCGAGGTGACGCAGCCGCGCACGGCCGGATCGTATCGTCAGCCGATCACATTGCGCGGCAAGGAATCCGGTGCGGTACACATCTCCGTCGGCGCACAATCGGTCACGCCGGCCACGGACGGCACCTTCGAGATCACACTGCCCCGCACACCGGTCGGCGGTGCGGTGACCGCGGTCGACGCGGCCGGAAACAAGGCGACGCAGGCGATTACGACCTCGGTCGATATGCCCCGGGTCAAGGCCGCGCACGTGACAGCGTACGGATGGGCGTACGAGGGTCTGCGCGAGCCCATTCTGGATATGGCCCGAGAGGGGCGCATCGACACCGTTCAGCTCGATATCAAGGATGAGGACGGCGTTATCGGGTACGACTCGCAAGTGCCGCTGGCACGGCAGGCGGGTGCGGCCACCGATATCTACGATGTACGTGCGACCCTGCGGCAACTGCACGAGATGAATCTACGGGTGGTCGGGCGGATCGTGGCCTTCCGTGATCCGACGATGGCCGAATGGGCCTGGCGCGAAGGTCATCCGGACTGGGTCATCCAGAATCCCGCCGGCCAGCCGTATGCCAGCAAGTACGGGGCGATCGCATTCACCAACTTCGCCAATCCCGAAATCCGCAAGTACAATATCGATCTCGCGGCCGAGGCGGCCGAACTCGGCTTCGACGGGATCATGTACGACTATGTCCGGCGGCCGGACGGTCCACTGTCACAGATGCAGTTTCCGGGTCTGACCGAGACGCCGAGCGCGTCCATTGCCGAGTTCCTACACGAAAGCCGGGATCCGGTACGCGACAAGGGCGCGAATCTCAGTGCCGCGGTATTCGGTATCGCCGCGACGCGACCGGATGAGATCGCACAGGATATTCCGGCGATCGCTCGGAATGTCGACTATGTGGCACCGATGCTCTACCCGTCGCATTGGAATGCCGGTGAATACGGTGTGGCGAACCCCAATGCCCAGCCGTACGACATCATTTTCCGATCGCTCGCCGACTTCTTCGAGCAGACCAAAGGTACCGGCGCGAAAGTAATTCCCTGGCTACAGGATTTCAGCTTGGGTGTGAACTACGGCGATGCCGAGGTCAAGGCGCAGATCGATGCGGCTGCGGCAGCGGGGACGAACAGCTTCTTCCTCTGGAATGCGGCGTCGCGGTATCACTCGTGGGCGGTCGTGCCGGGTTGATTCCTACTGGTCCGCTTGGCAGGTGACGTCGGTAGCAGGCAGCGCGCCGTCGGCGTAGTAGGTATTGATCGCGTTGTTGACGCATGCGCTCAGGTCGGGCCGGAAGGTCATGTGGATGCGGATGTCCTGGAGTGTGACCATGCGGGATGCGGATAGATGCTGATGCAGTCGGGCGCCGTGGGCATACGGCGTTCGGGCGTCGCCGGTCGCCTGCAGGATGAGCGCGGGAACCGAATTCCGCACGGTGGTAGCGGGTTCGACGGGGCCGGGCCAGAATGCGCACGGTTGGATATTGTTGGCCAGCGGGCCGAAGATCGGCTGCGTGGCACGACTGGCTTCGATATTGCTCGCGTACCACGCCGGATCCGTCGGTGCGGCGGCATCGCCACAGGCGATCTGGGCCAGGGTGGAGTTCTCCTCGGATCGCAACGCCTGCAATACGATCTTCAGGCGTGGCGCGCGGGCAGCCACCGGTGGGCCGCCCGCCGCATCGGCGATCTCGCGGAGCGTTTCGGCCAGCGCTTGGTTGCGCCGGAAGTCGGTCGCCATATTGTGCAGGAGGAACGGGAGCCAGTGATCGTCGATCGGGAAGTCGTCGATCACGATCGGTTGGCGTGCCGCCGTCGCCATCAGCTCGGTCAACGTGCTGCGCACGTCGGCCGGAGTCGCCCCGAAGTGATACGTATCATCGTGTCCCGCAGCCCAATTCGACCATTCGTCGATCGCTCGCTCGTCCGAGGGACCCCAATCCTGGACAAGGCCCGTCCAATACCGATCCGGATCGATCGCGCTGTCGAACACCATCCGGTCGCTGCGTTCGGGAAACATCTGGGTGAATACCGCACCGAGGTATGTGCCGTAGGAGACGCCGTAGTAGCTGAGCTTCGACTCACCCAAGGCCACTCGGATGACATCCATATCGCGGGCGGTATTGCGAGTGGTGAGCTGACGCACCTGCACCGGATCATCGGCCAGACAGCCCGCGGCCATCTCCGCCGCCAGTGCGGTTTCCCGCGCGAAGCCCTGCGAATCCAGCCCCGCCGAATGGATCATTTCGCCGACCGGCCAGCCACAGCGCGGCGTGCGTCCGGACTCGCCGACACCGCGCGGATCCATACCGATCACATCGAAGCGGGCCTTCACCTGCGGGCTGAGCACATCACCGAGCAGATCCACGGTGTCCAAACCCGATGCGCCGGGGCCGCCCGGATTGGCCAGCAGCACACCATGGCGCTGCTCCGGATCGATGGCCCGCACCCGGGATATCGCGATTTTCAGCGTGCGATCGTAGGGCCGCAGGTAATCGAGCGGCACCAGCACATCCGCACATTCGCCCCCGGCCTTGTCCAAATCCTCGATATCGCAAGGGTGCCAGTGCAGTCGCTGGTGGTAGAACCGGTATACCGGATCGACCTGCGCTCCGGGGACGGTGATCAGCGCCGACCCGACCGCTACCAGCACCAACCACCGCAAAAGCCTCGCCGACAACCCACTCGCCTCTCACCAGCAAATCCCGCAACTTGGTACCACAATCAACCGAAGGGCACCCTTGCCACATGTGGTGGTGCCGCCGATACTCCAAGGGGGCCGCGCTGCCGCCGGTTCCGCGACAAGGGGAGGAACGCATGCTTCGAAACCCATTGAATTCACTACGGACAGTGGATGATTCGCTCGCCTACGGGCAACCCTACGAAACTTCCGATGGCACCACGGTTATCACCGTCGCGAGGACGGGCGGCCTGCTGCGGGGCGCTCGTCCGGTAGGTGCGTTCGTGGTCCATGAAGGCGAGGTCAGCTGGACGCCAGCGGTCGATGAGACCCGGATCGCGCTGATGGGTGAATTGATCGGGCTGCTGGCCGCGGTCATCGCCACGCTCGCGGTGCTGCGCAGGCCGCCGTGGCCGGATCTATCAGGGGTTGTGGCAATCGGGCGGGACTCGCGACACACTTGATCCCGTGAATCGCATCCCACTCGGACATATCGACCGGGGCGGTCCGCCGTGACCGCACTCGCACGCGGGGAAAATCGCCCCGCGCCCGGCGACCGGATGACCGTGACCGTCACCTGTGCAGCGCCGGTCGATGTCTCGGCCCTGCTGCTCGGGGCCAACGGACGGGTCCGGTCCGATGCCGACTTCGTCTTCTTCAATCAGCCGGTCGGGCCCGGTGTCACGTATCGGCACGGCCGGGGTGCGGGCGATATGGTCGACGTACAGACCTCCGCACTGCCCGCCGATGTCGACAAGGTGGTGGTCACCGCCAGTCTCGACGGCAGCGGGCCGCCGACCTTCGCGGGCGCGAGTTCGCTGACCGCGACCATCGGGTCCGATACCGGAACGCTGACCTTCCCGATGACCGGGCTCAGCACCGAGACGGCCGTGGTGTGCGTGGAGATCTACCGGCGCGGCGGCGCGTGGAAGGTGCGCGCGGTCGGGCAGGGCTATGACAACGGACTGGCCGGAATCGCGACGGCGTTCGGTGTGAATATCGACGACGAACCCGAAGCGCCGCCGCCGCCCGCTGCGGCCCCGCCGCAATACCCGGCCCAGCCGCAGGCGCCGGTTCCGCCCGCCTATCCCCAGTCCGGCGTCGTACCGCCGCCCCCACCGATGTCACCCCAGCAAGGAGCGCTGCCGATGCAGAGCGAACTGTTCAATCCGAGCCACGCCGAGGTCAACGGCATCGGCATCCAGAAGCAGGGCGGCAAGATGATCAAGGTCGCCGTCAATGGCGAGACCATGGCGCGGGCCGGCTCGATGGTCGCCTACCAGGGCGATCTGCACTTCAAGGCGCTCGGTTCGGGCGGTATCGGCCGTGCGATCCAGCAGCGGCTCACCGGCGAAGGTGTCCCGCTGATGCAGGTGTCCGGTCGCGGTGACCTGTTCCTCGCCGATGCCGCCGCCGACGTGCACACCGTCGATCTCGACGGCACCGATGGGCTCACCATCAACGGTTCGAATGTGCTCGCCTTCGATACCTCGCTGTCCTACAACATCCAAAGGGTGCAGGGCGCAGCCGGTTTCGCCAGTAATGCGGGCTTCTTCAACTGCGTGTTCAGCGGTCGTGGTCGCATCGCCATCACCACTCACGGCTCGCCGGTTGTCCTCAATGTCGACCAACCCACCTACGCCGATCCGCAGGCCGCGGTGGCCTGGTCGTCGAGTCTGTCCACCGGCATCAAACGCAACGACTCCTTCGGTCTCGGCCGCCTCATCGGCCGCAGCACCGGCGAGGGCCTGACACTGTCGTTCTCCGGACGCGGCTTCGTCATCGTGCAGCCGTCGGAACTGCCGCCGGGCGGTTTCATCGGCGGCACCGGTGGCGGTCAGGAGGCCGGGCAAAGCGGCGGCGTGCTCGGCGGGTTGTTCGGCTAACCCACCCGCGCTGGAACCGGCTGGGTCACAGCCGGTTCCAGCCTCGGATCAGTTCAGCAAGCCGCGCCGCGCCAGGAGCGGTTCGATTTCCGGTGCGCGGCCGCGGAAGGCTTCGAAGGCCTCGAGCGGGTCGACCGAGCCACCGCGGGCGAGCAGTGCACGGCGGAATGTCTCGCCCTTCTCCCGGATCGACGCGTCGCCCTCGTCGAACCACTCGACGGTGTCCGCGTCGAGCACCTCGCTCCAGATGTAGGAGTAGTAGCCCGCCGCGTAGCCGCCGGAGAAGATGTGGGCGAAATATCCGGTCCGGTAGCGCGGCGGAATCGCGTCGATGGCCAGACCGGCCTTGCGCAGCGCCTCCTCCTCGAACACCTCGGCATCGGTTTCGGCCAGCGCCTCGGGTGCGGGCACGCGATGCCATGCCCAGTCCAGTAGTGTCGCGCCGAGGTATTCGACGGTCTTGAAGCCCGTACCGAACCGTTCGGCCTCCGCCATCCGCTCGACCAGTTCGGTGGGCATCGGCTCACCGGTCTCGATATGCCTGGCGTAGTTGGCCAGCATCTCCGGTCGCGACATCCACATCTCGTTCACCTGGGACGGGAATTCGACGAAATCCCGTGGTACTTCGGTACCGGAGAAGAACGGGTACGTCACATCCGAGAACAGTCCGTGCAGCGCGTGCCCGAACTCGTGGAAGAGCGCGCGCACGTTATCCCAGGTGAGCAGTGCGGGTTCACCCGCCGGCGGCTTGACGATATTGAGGTTGTTGACCACCACCGGCCGCTTACCCAAAAGCCGTGACTGGCTGACCAATTCGTTCATCCACGCCCCACCACGCTTCGACGGCCGCGCGAAGAAGTCGGCGAGGAACAGTCCGAGCGCACTGCCGTCCGCGTCGAACACCTCGAAGGTCCGCACTTCCGGGTGGTATCCGACCAGATCCGCGCGCTCCCGGAAGGTGATCCCATACACCTGCTCGGCGGCGAAGAACACCCCGTCGCGCAACACCCGCTCCAGCTCGAAATAGGGACGCAGTGCCTCCGCGTCCACCGAAAACCGTTCGGCCCGAACCTTTTCCGACCAGAACTGCCAATCCCACGAGCGCAGCTGCGGCCCACCCATGGCTTGTGCCAACTCGGCCGCCTCACGCTCGGCATTGGCCACCGCCGGCGCGACCAATCGCCCGAGCATTTCCTCCACCGCCGCAGTGGTTTTCGCGGTCTGATCCTCGACGGCGTAGGCCGCGTGATCCGAATAGCCGAGCAGCGCCGCCCGTTCCGCGCGCAATGCGGCGATCCGCACGGCCAGCGCGCCGTTATCCCCCAATCCGCGCCCCAGCGATGCCGCCATTACCTGCTGCCGCATGTCCCGATCGGCCAATTCCGCCAGTACGGGCTGATTCGACATGTTCTGCAGCCGAAGCGCCCACGCACCGTCGCGCCCCAACTCCCGCGCGTTCGCCGCGGCCGCCGCCACAGCCGCCTGCCCCAACCCCGCCAATTCCGCCGCGGACTCGACGACAACCGTCGCGGCATTGGTCGCGGCCAACAGGTTCTGCCCGAATTCCGTTGCCGCAGAGGCAAGTTCCGCATTCAACTCGCGCAACCGCCCCTGTCCGGCCGCATCCAGCCGAGCCCCCGCCCGCACGAACCGGATATGGTACTGCTCCAGCAGCCGCGTTTCCTCGGGATCCGATCCCAATTCCTCCCGGCGCCCATAGAGCGCCTCGACCCGCGCGAAGAGCGTTGGATCCAGATAGACCGCGTCCCGATGCGCCGCCAACTTCGGCGACACCTCGGCCTCGATCGCATCGGTGGCCTCGCTGGAATCGGAGAGCGTGATATTGAAGAACACATTCGTGACCCGCGTCAGCGTCGCACCCGAACGCTCCAATGCCGCAATGGTATTCGCGAAACTCGGCTCCTGCCCGCCCGAGGTGATGGCGGCGACCTCGGCCAGTTGCTCCGCCATCCCTCGCTCGAACGCAGGCAAATAGTGCTCAACGCCGATCTCGGTGAACGGCGGAAGCTCATACGGCAGCGCACTGGACTCGAAGAACGGGTTGCTCGTCATAGATGAACCCTATGCTGCGATCGCGTTCCCATCACAGCCGATTGCCGCCGGGCGAGCCACGGCGCCGACGGCGCAGCCGGGGTTTCCGCCGCGATCGGTAGTGTCGAGCGGGTGAGTAGCTGGGTGCGGCGGAAGTTCCACAGAGTCGGACGATTCGATCGGGCGGTCGGCAGCGCGGTCGCCGAGTTACCGGCGTCCATGATCGACAACGGCATGCTGCGGCTCACCAAGAGTGCCGACTTCAGCGCGCTGTGGCTGGTCTCGGCGGCACTGCTCGCCACCCGCGAAGGCACACCGCGGCGGGCCGCGCTGCGCGGCGTCGTCTCGGTCGCGGGCGCGAGCCTGGCCGTCAATTTCGGACTCAAGACGCTCATTGCGCGGCGCCGACCGGCCGCCGAACTGTTGCCCGCATACCGGCGGTTGACGCCCGCCCCGAGGTCCTCCTCCTTCCCGTCCGGGCACAGCGCCTGCGCGGCGGCATTCGCCACCGCGGTCGCACTCGAAAGTCCGCGCACCGCATTGGTTGTCGCCCCGCTGGCCGCCACCGTCGCCTACTCGCGAGTGCACACCGGCGTGCACTGGAGCTCCGATGTGCTCGTCGGGGCGGCCGTTGGTTCCGGTATCGCATTGGCCACCCGGCGCTGGTGGCCGGTGCGGGAATCGGACGAGGCGCAGGCCAGGCCGGTCCGCGAGGCGCCGGCACTGGTGGCGGGCAAAGGGCTTGTGGTGGTGGTGAATCCGGTTTCCGGTGATCCCGACTACGATCCCACCGCCGATGTCATCGCGGCCCTGCCCGCCGCCACCGTGCTGCGCACCGAACCCGATCTGGATGTTGTCGAACAGTTCGAGCGGGCACTCGCCGAACACGCCGGACCGGTGCGAGCGATCGGCATCGCCGGTGGCGACGGCACCGTGGCCGCCGCGGCAGCGGTGGCGCTGCGGCACGAGTTGCCACTGGCCGTCATCCCCACCGGCACCCTCAACCATTTCGCACGTGACCTCGGCGTCTATGACCTGCGCGAGGTAATCGACGCCACCGGTGTCGGCGAGGCGGTCGCGGTCGACATCGCGAGCGTCGAATACGGTGACGAAACCGGTTCGCACACCAGGCATTTGCTCAATACCGCCAGCATCGGCGCCTATCCGGACCTGGTGCGGCTGCGCGAGAAATGGCAGCCGCGCTGGGGCAAATGGCCCGCCTTCGCGGCCGCGCTCGCGGTCACCCTGCACCGGGCCGAGCCGATCGAGATCCATCTCGACGGTCGCTGGCAGCGGGTGTGGTTCCTGTTCGTCGGTAACGGGCCCTACCACCCGCACGGCGCCGTACCCGCCTTCCGCGACCGGCTCGACGCCGGACTGCTCGACGTCCGCTGGCTGCGCGCCGATCTGCGCTGGTCGCGCACCCGCGCAGTGGTGGCGCTGCTGCTGGCCGCGATCGGCCACAGCAAGGTCTACGGCGAGCGCCGCGTACCCGAGTTGTACGTGCATTTGCCCAGTCCGGAGGCGCTGGCCACCGATGGCGAGGTAATCGGCAAGGCCACCCGCCTGCATTTCGCGATGGCGGGCCAGCTCGCCGCCTACCGCCGCGACGAATCGAATCCGCGCTGGGCCGATCGGGTCCGCCCGCACCACCGCCGCTCGCCCTGGCTGCGCGACGCCTTCCGCAGCTAACGATGAATTTTCGGCGGGAGCGACGTCGTCACCGGTATGACGACACATACGCTGGAAACCGCCGAGGCCGATATCGGGTACGACGTACACGGGCCGCTGCCCACCGATGGCGGACGCCCACCGCTGGTCATGATCGGCCAACCCATGGATGCCAGTGGGTTCAGCGCAGGGTGAATTCACCGACGACTACTTCGCCCAGCTCGCGGCCGATCCCGCCCTGTTCGGAATGCCGAGCGAGGACGACGGTTCCCGCGACGACCCGCTGCTGTCGGACCGGTCCTGGGCGGTCAGTAGCTATCACCCGGACGTCACCGCGCTGGCCGCCGCACCGACCCGAGTCGTGATCGCCGTCGGCGAGGAGTCCGCGGGCACCTTCACCGCACGCACCTCGGCGGCCGTCGCGGAATTGCTCGGCCGGCAGGCAACCGTATTCCCGAGCCGTCACGGCGGCTTCCTCGGCGGCGAATACGGATATCCGGGCCGGCCCCCGAGGCTTCGCACGCACCCTGCGCGCGGTCCTCGCCGGGCAATAATGACAGAAGTGTGACGCGCTGCTCGGCGGGGACTTTCCGGATCGGACCGCGAGTTATACGTGGGGCCGATATGAGGAGGTCAGGTGGCACAGGAATACAACCGGAACCCCGCCGCGGTGGACGCGCTGTCGCCCGAGCAGTACCACGTCACCCAGGAGAACGGGACCGAGCGGGCGTTCACGGGCGCTTACTGGGACAATCACGAGCCCGGTATCTATGTGGATGTGGTGTCCGGTGAACCGTTGTTCGCCTCGGTCGACAAGTTCGACAGCGGTTCGGGATGGCCGAGTTTCACCAAACCGATCGATGGTGAGAACGTCGTCGAAAAGCGCGACTTCAGTCATCTGATGGTCCGTACCGAGGTGCGTTCGACACACGGTGACAGCCATCTCGGGCATGTGTTCACCGATGGGCCGCGCGCGGCGGGCGGCCTGCGGTACTGCATCAACTCGGCGGCGCTGCGGTTCATCCATCTCGATGACCTCGAGGCGGAAGGCTACGGTCGGTACAAGACCCTGTTCACGAAGGAGGACGCGTGAGTGACACGCGAAAGGCGATTCTGGCGGGCGGATGCTTCTGGGGCATGGAGGATTTGATCCGTAAGCAGCCGGGTGTGATTTCGACACGGGTCGGCTACACCGGCGGACGCAACGATCACCCCACCTATCGCAACCACCCCGGCCATGCCGAGGCCGTCGAGATCATCTACGACCCGGCGAAGACCGACTACCGCGCCCTGCTCGAGTTCTTCTTCCAGATCCACGATCCGACGACGAAGGACCGCCAGGGCAACGACATCGGTACCAGCTACCGTTCGGCGATCTTCTACCTCGACGACGAGCAGAAGCGCGTCGCGCTGGAGACCATCGTCGATGTCGAGGACTCGGGCCTGTGGCCGGGCAAGGTGGTCACCGAGGTGACCCCGGCGAGCGAATTCTGGGAGGCCGAGCCCGAGCATCAGGACTACCTGCTGCGCTATCCGGACGGCTACACCTGCCATTTCCCGCGGCCGGGCTGGAAGCTGCCGAAGCGGCAGACCACCGCGCAGTAGCCCGCGCGCCTTGTGCCGCAATTGGTTGCGGCACAAGGTATTCGACGCGCCGAGCACCTCTTGATACCAGGGGGTGCTCGGCGGACACTCAGGGCGAATTCGTCAGCCGATTCGCGATTCCGTTCGATCGGCTCGGCCCATCGGCGCGCTAGCGGAATTGGGCGGCGGCGAATCCCGTCAGCAAGACGCAGAATCCGCCGATTTCGCCGACGATCAGCGCGACAAGCACCCAACGCGAGGAAGGCGGCGGATTGTGCATCTGGTTGTCGGTATCGCGGCGGATGCCGTGGTTGATGTAGTTGGCAATCGTGATGACGAACATCAGGATCAGCACGGTGGCGGCCGTCGCATCGACCGCGGTGGGCCAGTCGGATAGTTCGACGAAGATCGCGATCATCGCGGTCGCGAACGAATAGAGCAGGGCCGAGCGGTGGGCGATATCGACGTACGGGTGCGCCCGGCCATCGGGGGCGCCGACCATCGCCATCCACTTCCACACTCCGAGGCCGAGTGCCGCCAGGAAGAGCAGGCCGGCGGCCAGCAATACCAGTGCAGTCAGCGTTCCGATGGTCATGCCCGGACACCTTTCACCGACGTTGTCATGTCAAGCGTCGAGTATCTCCGGGCGGGCGGCCATCCGCCACCGGAACGATCATGAACTCCCAGCGAGGGATTCGAGTTCGTCGCGCAATTCCGCGACCTCGGTGGCCAGCTCGTCCCGGAGCTGCTCGCGTTCTCGGAGGCCGGCGCGCAGGTTGTCCACGGTGTCGTTCATCGCCGCCAGCTTCCGGTCGGCACCGAACAGCCGCCACTCGACGACCGCGCGCCGGTCGATCTCCGCGCTGGCGTACATCACCCAGCCCACAACATAATCCAGCCACTCCGGCTGTTTGGGCATGCGCTGGTCGGCATCCCACCCGCGGCGCACCGACGGTTTCGACGACAGCACCCGATCGCCGCTCGGTCCCGTCAGTTGCACCAGATCGAACTTTCCGGCACTCGTCACCACCGCGGTGAGGCGGAAACGCCCGGCGAGGTGCATCCGTAACTCCGCCGCACCCCGGCCATCGGTATCCATCGCACCGAGCCACGGACCTGCCGCCGCATCGATCAGCGCGCCGAGCACCCCGAGTTGCCCGGCACTTCGACGCCCCCGCGTCACCCGCTCACGGAGGTCATCGGGCGTTGCGGACATCTGATCCCAGTGCATGGCGCCTCCGTATCTCGCGTTGTGACTGCCGACAGTTTCACCTGTCGGTCGTGGGTGTGAGGGCGCGGCGCGCCAGGATGAGCCATCGGAGTTGTTCGGCTCGGGGTACGGCGTCGTCGGGTGCGGTGGCCAGCAGCAGGATCACATCGGCGACGGTGATATCCGGATAGAGCGAACCGTCGCGGTGGGCAGCGGCGACGAGTTGTTCGACGGCGACGCGACCGCGCTGCCGGATCTCATGAAGCGCATCGTCGACGAGTCCGGTGACGGCGAATCTGAGCATTCGTTCCTGGCGCATATCGATCACGACGGCCTGCAGCAACGCGACGAGCTCGTCGATCGCCGAACCGGTGCCATCGGCGACACGGGCGAGCGCCGCGTCCAGCGATCGGCCGATCACGGCCGCCAGGTCGGCGACGATGGCGTCGATGAGATCCTTCTTGGTCGGGAAGTGCCGGTAGAGCGTCCCGACCGCAACACCCGCCGCCGCGGCGATCTCGTCCATGCCGATGCCGGGACCACGGTCGATCACGAGGTCGCGGGCGGCGGTGCGGATTGCTTCCTGATTGCGCAGCGCATCGGCACGTCGGGTGGGACGTTCGGTCATCGTTCTCCTTGCCCGAAACATGAACTACTGGTTCACTTTAATTATGAACGCATCGTTCATGTTAGGAGCAACACTGATGAGCAGTTGGACCGACACCGATATTCCAGACCAGAGCGGACGGATCGCCGTGGTCACCGGTGCCAATACCGGACTCGGCTATGCGACGGCTCGGGCGCTGGCCGAACACGGCGCCACCGTCGTGCTGGCCTGCCGCAACACCGATAAGGCCGAAGAAGCCGCCGGTCGGATCCGCAGGCTGGCGCCCGAGGCCGCCATCGATATCACCGAACTCGATCTGGGCTCGCTGGTATCGGTCCGTGACGCGGCCGCGGCGATCCGCGCTCGCTACGACCGGATCGACCTGCTGATCAACAATGCCGGAGTGACCGGACTGACCGGCACCACGGCCGATGGCTTCGAAATCCACTGGGGCATCAATCATCTCGGCCACTTCGCGCTGACCGGGCTGCTACTGGACCGGATCATCGCGGCACCGGCCGGACGTATCGTCACGGTCAGCAGCATCGGGCATCGGTTCGGCCGGATCGATGCCGACGACCCGGTCGCGCCGACCGGAAATGCCTACGCCGTATCCAAACTCGCCAATCTTCTGTTCACCTATGAGCTCGACCGCCGCCTCACCGATACGCGCGCGATATCGGTGGCCGCGCATCCCGGCGGCGCGAGTACCGAGATCTTCCGCTACTCCCCCGCAGGCTTCCGGTTGCCGAATCTCGCCATCGCCCGGCTGTTCGGCCGCACACCCGCCATGGGCGCACTACCCACCCTCCGCGCCGCCACCGCCCCGGATGTCAGGGGCGGCGAATACTACGGCCCCGCAGGGCTATTCGAGATCCGGGGCTATCCCGTGCGAGTCGAATCCAGTGCACGGTCGCATGATGTCCGGCGACAGGCGCGGCTGTGGGAAGTGTCCGAGGAATCGACCGGTGTCCACTACAGGTTTTGACGAGGAACGGGACCGGGTGCGCGATTCGGTCCCGTCCCGTCACCACTCGGTCAACCCAGGTGATAGCCCTCCCGCGCGAGCGAGAACCAGTGTCCGGTACGGGTATTCGCGCACCTCGTACCGGAAGTCGAGCTCTCGCAGAGCACTTCGCCGGATCGGAACGACTGACCGTAGTCGAGGATCGGCAAGCTGTTGTCCCGGATCGTGTCACCGTGGCAGGTGAACCGCGCCGGATCGCCCTGGAACAGCACGATGCGGTCGCCGTAGGCCTGATAGCAGTTATCCGGCTTGGCCGGTGCCGCATACGAATGGTCGCCGATCTCGCAGACCGCACCCTTATCGGCGACCACACAGGTCATATTCCCGGTCGGCGAACGAAACCCGTTCGACAGATCCGGCTGCTGTGCACCCGCCACCCCGAAGGCCGATATCGACCCGGACACCGCCGCCAGAGCCGCAATCCACACCCGATTCATCATCCGGACAACCCCCAATTCAGGATCCGATGCGGCAGGCCACGCCCGCCGGTCGACACCGGACCACACAGAGAAGTTCGCGGATTGATCAATAAGCGCATCAGCGGGCATGCCCCTGGTTCCCTGGGGACCGGTCACAAGTCGATAGTCAGCCCGCGCCCCGTGCCTGCCACCGCTGCACCGCCGTTTGCACGGCGGCTTCGTCTTCGACAGCATGGGCGCCGGATGCGCCTGCGGCACCCAGGATCAACTCACCGTCGGTGATCAGAACACCACCTGCCCACGGGACGAAGTCGCCGCCGTAGAGATGCTGGATGCTGTCCACAATTCCCCCGGGCAGGTCGATCAGACCCGAAGGCCGCAGCGCAAGCAATGCGGTACGCGCCTTGGCCACCGCAATTCGGCTGGTCATCGGCATACCGCCATCGCCACGCCGCAGGGCGATCACCTCTCCGGCGACATCGAGAACGGCAACTGCCAGCGGCGGAAACCCCCGCTCCGCACCGACCGCCAGCGCGGTTTGTACCAACCAATCCGCATCGGCCAACTTCAGCCCGGGAAGTCGCGCAGTACCAGCCACGAACAAGAAACTAGCGACAACGGCCCCGGCCGTCAAAGCAGCTACCCGCCACAAGCGACATTTCACTGATCGAGCAGACCCGGATTCGGCCGAGGGCGGCGTTCATACGCGCAGCTGTGTATGCAGCTTCTGTCGGCAAGGTAGGGGTATCCGGGAGAACCATTGCCACGCTGGGAGATCGCGGTCTATGACGTGCCGATGGTGCACCCACGCGATGCGCGTGACGGCCAGCGCGACCTGAGCCGAGGCACCTCGACCTTGTCGAGAACGTGGGCGATCGACCCGTGGCGCTCACCGTCGAGTAGTCCCCGGATCCGGCGAGGCTGGTGTGCTGGTGCGGGCCAGGATTGTGCGTAGAACCAACTCCGGGTCGTCGATCATCGGGACGTGTCCGACGCCGGGGAGAACCTCGAACGTGACACCCGGCAGGCGCTGCTGGGCGATCGCGCCATTGACCGCTACCGGAAAAATGCGGTCGGCCTGCGACCAGGCCACGGTGATCGGGCAAGGTAGTCGCTCGAAATCCGCGATCGCATCGCGGGTGTTCAACAGATCGTCGGTGACCGTGCAGCCGAGCAGATCGGCGACGATACCTGCGGCCGCCGATGACTCGAGGCGATCACCGTGTTCGGCGATGACCCGTAAGGCCAACCGTCGAACCATAGTTGATCGCAACGTCAGCGGCGCGAGCGGCTTGGTCAGACGCGCGAAGGTGACGTTGCGCGCGATGGTGGCCGAGGAATCGGCGTGTCCGGTTCCGCCGGCATCCCAGAATCCGGCCGGTGAGAGCGCACAGACGGTGCGTGCGCGGCCCCGGCGCGCCAACTCGACGGCGGTCCACCCGCCGAGCGAGTTACCGACCAGATGTGCTGTCGCCCAGCCATTCTCATCGAGCAGTCGTTCGACCTCGTCGACAAAGTCGGTGATCCGCACCGGACGCCGCGACACCGCCGCCCCGCCCCGATGCCCCAGCGCGGTCGGCGCGAGCACCTGGTACCGGGCGGACAGCCGCGGAATCAATGGATCCCACACCCGCCCCGACATCGCTACACCGTGCAACAGCACCAGCGGTTCATCGGACGCGTCCGCATCGGCGTTCATGGCCTGTCTCCTCATCTCTTCGGAACAGGTCTACCGCAACGGGCCCGGCGCGCGCCGAGCGGCCGGACTCAATCGTGCGGTAGCGATGAAAACCCCCAGCGTTACCGGCGGTAGCTGCGGTGTGCACGAGCGCTCACGAGAACGCCCAGCTCGGTGGGATGCCACCACGTTCGATCCGTGCAACTTCCGTCAACCCCACTCGTCGAGGATCGTGACGAGTTATTGTTCTTTTCCTTGGGGCGCTCCATATTTCATGCTTGTCATAGTTGGTGGGAGGGATGTTCGAGCATGCTGGGCACTGCAATCTCTGCGTTGGCCGTGCTGTTGGGAGTCGTGCTCGGAGGGTGGCTGACGATCCGCAATCAAGAACGCCAGTGGCACCGTGACCACGAGCGTGAGTGGCGAGATATCAGGCTGTCGACGTACAACGAGTTCGCCTCGGCTTACCGGCAGTATGTCGCTTTCGCAGTCGAACCGAGCGCACTCATCTCCGCTGTTCCGCATCCTCAGGCACCCGGTGAACTCATGCCATTCTTCGACGAAGCCGGACGACCGTACAAGGAGAAACTTGAATCCACCTGGATCGCCTTGCGGATCGTGTGTCAGTCGGAGCAGACGGTTGGGACCGGCCTGCAAATACTCACTGCCGCACGCCAAGTCGCTGCAGCGCGGGCGAACCACGGTGCAAGCGATATTCCAGCGGAGCTCTTCCAGCAATTGTGGGCCGCGCAAGATGCGTTCATCGCCGCCGCTCGCGTGGAACTCGGGGTGGCGGAACTGCGCCGACTCGACGGGGTCGAGTGACTCCAGTGCCGATGCGGCTTCGTCTCGGGCGTCGGGACCGGTGATTGACAGCACATGGTCGAGCTGTCAACGTATCGGAGCACATCGGGGTCCGTGATTCGGCTTGGTGCTCCGGTGTCGGCGAATCGGAGAGTGCTTTATGGGGTTTCTCGAACCCGACCTGCCCGTGGTCGATATGGCGGAGTGGAGCAAGGGCACTCGCAGTGAGCGGATCCGGCCGATGGCGCGGCATTGGGCCGAGGTGGGATTCGGAACGCCGGTCGTGCTGCATTTGTTCTATGTCGGCAAGGTGTGTCTCTATATCCTCGGTGGCTGGCTGATCGCGTTGTGCACCAAGGGGATCGATGGATTCGCGGATGTCGATGCGTGGTGGTCGGAGCCGATCGTCTTCGAAAAGGTCGTGCTGTACACGCTCCTGTTCGAGGTGATCGGGCTCGGGTGTGGGTTCGGTCCGTTGAACAACAGATTCTTTCCGCCCATGGGGTCGATTCTGTATTGGTTGCGGCCCAGCACCATTCGGCTGCCACCATGGCCCGCCGTCGTTCCGCTGACCAAGGGCACCGGCCGATCGACGGTGGATGTCGCGCTGTACGCGGCGTTATTGGTGATGACCGCAGTCGCGTTGCTATCCGATGGAACCGGTGCGGTGCCGGAGTTGGATACGACGATCGGTCTGCTTCCGGTCTGGCAGATCGCGGTGATACTCGGCCTGCTGGCGCTGATCGGGTTGCGCGACAAGGTGATATTCCTGGCGGCACGCGGCGAGGTCTATGCCACGCTCACGGTCACCTTCCTCTTCGCCGCCGATATGATCGTCGCCGCGAAGCTGGTCTTCGTGGTGATCTGGATGGGTGCGGCGACATCGAAGCTGAACAAACACTTTCCGTTCGTGGTTTCCACGATGATGTCCAATAGCCCGGTCTTCCGGCTAAAATCGCTCAAGCGCAAGTTCTTCGAGAACTTTCCCGACGATCTCCGGCCGGGTCGGCTGTCCCGTATATTCGCTCACGGCGGCACTGTCGTCGAGATGTGCATTCCGTTGGTGCTGCTCTTCTCGCACGGCGGCTGGCTGACGGCGGCCGCCGCATTCGTGATGGTCTGTTTCCATCTCGCGATCCTGACCGCCATTCCGATGGGTGTCCCGCTGGAGTGGAACGTCTTCATGATCTTCGGTGTGTTCGCACTATTCGTCGCGCATGCCGATCTCGGCCTCGTCGATCTGCACCACCCCGGGCCGGTGGCGCTGCTGATCGTGGTCATCGCGGGCATCGTGATCGCCGGAAACCTTTTCCCGCACCAGATTTCGTTCCTGCCGGGCATGCGCTACTACGCGGGCAACTGGGACACCACGATGTGGTGCATCAAACCCTCCGCCGCCGAAAAGATCGGCCGCGGCATCGTCGCGATCGCCAGCATGCCGCAGGCTCAACTGGAACGGTTCTACGGCAAGGACCGAGCCCAGATCCCGATCTTCATGGGATATGCCTTCCGCGCCATGAACACCCACGGCCGCGCCCTGTTCACCCTCGTGCACCGAGCCATGCCATCCGGTCACGAGGACGAATACACCATCACCGACGGCGAACGCATCTGTAGCACCGCCCTCGGCTGGAATTTCGGCGACGGCCATATGCACAACGAACAACTCATCACCGCGATGCAAGAGCGCTGCCACTTCGAACCCGGCGAAGTCCGTGTGGTCCTCCTGGACGCCCAACCCATCCACAGACAAACTCAGTCGTATCGCCTAGTCGACGCGGCTACCGGCGAATTCGAACGCGGCACCGTAAATGTCGCCGACATGGTCACCCGCCAACCGTGGGCCGACGACGTTCCCGTACACGTCACCCACACCAAACGCGACTGATCGAAGAAGTCCGTTGCGGGGCGATCGAGGCAAGCCGGCTCGAAGATCCACGTACTCTCCAATACCCGGAAACGCCGCTGCCGGTGGGGTTTCAGCGGCCACCACCGACGCCGGAGCGCTGAAATCCTTGGTGAATTGCTTGGGGCGCTAGACCTTCCCGCCGAGCAAGCCAGCCGTCGCGCCCACACCTATCAGAACTATTTTCGAGCAGGTATCCATCAGACTTTTTGCTTGGTCGGTCGGATTGGTCAGCGCCAAGACCAGCACGACATCAGTTATGAACACGATGAACGTGAAACCCAAGACGCACAGGAAAACCAGCTTGAAATGCGAAGAGACCGCGGTAACCCGGGGCTGTCGTGGCGTCGTCATGCGGGGGCCTGGTTCTCGTCGTCGTTCGTGTGGTCGACCTGCTCACCTGGCATATCGGAATGCTGGGACTCGATGTGCTCGTGCTCCAGCGCTTCGATCACCTTGCTGACGTCTGTGGCGGAGACTTCATAGACAGTGGTGCTACCACCGACCGAAACCACGACAGAGGATTGCCGCGGGTGTCGGAAGATGTCACCGATAATGGCCCGCACGCGGCCCGACGCGAGCGCCGAGACCACCGCACCGAATAGTGCGCCGACTACCGGGACGCCAGTTGTGGCAAGTACATCCAGCTGCATGGTCACTACTGGCCTCTCGCTCTCCGGGAGCCGATGTCGCAGTGCACGATCTCAGACATATGGTCGCACTACGATTGAGGTGACGGGGCCGAATTGCTACGCCACCTCTGCCCGTTTCAACCGAGCGCCAGCACGGCCATGAGGATTCGGCGGGTGCGCTGCACCGCGGCGAACGCATCCCGGCGATGCCGAGCGAGTCAGCCGATCCAGTCGGCAAGCAGCTGATCGCTTCTGCCGGTGCGGATTTCGGATTCGAGCCAGGTGTTGACGACCGTGTTGAAGAGAGTGTCGCCCTTGGGCAGGAGGTAGGCCTTGGGGGCGGAGTCGAAGGGGGTGTCGGGGTGTAGGACCTCGAGGGTGGGGTGGGTGCGTTGGCGGTAGCGGCCTTCGACCGAGTCGGTGACGAAGACGTCGGCGTTGTCTTGTTCGAGCTGGTCGTAGATGGTGAGGTTATCGGGCCAGATGGTGAGTTGGGCCTCGGGGAAGTTGGCGCGGGCGAAGGCCTCGTTGGTGCCGCCGCGATTGACGATGACGCGGACCTCGGAGCGGTTGATCTGGTCGACGGTGGCGTAGTCGGCGGCGTCGGCGCGGCGGACGACGGGAGTTTTGCCGTCGATCGAGGTGGGAATGGAGAAATCGGCGACGACGCGTCGGGTCGGAGTGTCGGAAATGCCGCCGACAGCGATATCGCAGCGGGCGAGGAAGTCATCGGTGAGCGTGGACCAGGTGGTCGGAATCCATTGCGGGACAACATGTAAAGCCGCAGCGAGGTCGGTGGCGAGGGTGATGTCGACGCCACGGTAGGCGCCATCTTCTTCGCGCAGCGTGTAGGGCGGATAGTCGCCGGTAGTGCACACCCGCAGCACGCCGGACTGCTGCACGGTGATCAGGTGGGAGGCATCCTGTGCGGTCGCGACGGGCCCGGCGGCGACCAGCCAGCTCAGGGTCGTCAGGACGGCTATCGGCAGGTATCGGAGCGGTCGGCGCATCGGGACAGGCTAACCGACCTGATAGTCGGCTGAGAACCCGGCGAATGGGACACTTCCCAGCCGGTGTCGACCGTTGATACTGGTAGTTGCCACCCACGAAGGAGTTCGACATGGGCCTTATCGGCACGTTGCTCGGGATAGCCCTGACGGTATTCATCCTGCTGCTACTCGCCCGGCTGGTACTCGATTGGGTGGGGGTACTCGCCGATGGCAGCCACCCCCAGTGGGTGAATCGCGCCCGCGACCTGAGCCACTCCGCGACCGAACCGGTGATCGCACCGGTGCGCAAATACCTGCAACCGGTCCGGCTGGGCGGGCTCTCCATCGATCTGGCGTTCACCGTCGTCTTCATCGTCGCGCTGGTCCTGCGGCAGATCTTCTTCAGCCTGTAAGCGGGTCCGATGGACCCCATCGCCTACGGACCGCACCGCGATCAGGTGGCAGACCTCTACCTGCCCGCCGCCGATGGTCCGGTACCGCTGGTCGTGGTGCTGCACGGTGGATTCTGGCGCGCGGAATTCGACCGTGCGCATGCCCAGCCGGAGGCGCGAGCATTGGCGACACTGGGCTACGCGGTCGCGAACCTCGAGTATCGCCGGGTCGGTGCCGGCGGCGGTTGGCCGACCACCTTCGACGATGTCGCGCGGGCACTCGACCTGCTGCCCGGATTGATCGAGGACACCCGGGCGGGCCGCATCGACCCGGACCGCATCCTCTACCTCGGACATTCCGCCGGCGGACATCTCGCCCTGTGGGCGGCGGCGCGGCATCGGCTGCCGAGCGAAAGCGCCTGGCGCACCGAGTCGGCGCCGCGAGTGGCCGGTGTCGTGGCCTTGGCTCCGGCGGCGAATCTCGTCGATGCCTACCATCGCGGCAACGGCAATGGCGCGGTCGCCGAACTACTCGGCGGCGGGCCGCAGGAGTTTCCCGAGCGCTACGCCGCCACCGACCCGTCGGCGCTCGACACCACCGACATCCCCACCGTTGTCGTACACGGCGATCGGGACCAACGCCTGCCGATCGAAATGGCGCGCGCGTACTGCGCGAAATCCGGCGCCGAACTCGTCGAGTTGCCGAGCATCGGACATTTCGAACTCATCGATCCCGTTTCCACCGCATGGCCTTTCGTCGTGCGGTCGCTCCGGCGGTGCCTCGACTGACCGATCGATGGACTCACAGCCGGATACCGAGCGCCCCCGCAGCCGCATCGGTGAGCTGATCGGTCACCCGCGCGGCTGACCAATGCTGAAAGACCGTGAGGTCGTAGACAACTCGCTCATCGAAGATCGTGATCCACAGCAGGACCGCGTAGGTCGGGTCGGGCTGAATCGTTTTACCTTGGCGGACAAGGGCTTCCAGTACATCGGCCAGGATGTTGTGCAGCGCCGTGATGGATTCGTCCCCGGCGGCGAGCCGTTCGATGAAGCCCTTGTGGCTGCGGATATGACGAACCGCGGGTCCCCACTGCCGCGCCTGGTCCACCCAGGTGCGACAGAACCGATGGAACCGCTCGACCGGATCCAGCGCGGGATCGATGGCGGCGAAGGCCTCGAGGAGTTGTTCGATCGCGCGCCGATGGAATGCCTGCATGGCATCCTGGGGCGCCGCGAAATGCCGATACGCCGTCGCGACGCCGACACCCGCCTCCGCCGCGAGTTCGGGAATCGAAAAACCGATCCGGCCCTCGTCGAGCAGGCTACCGACCGCGTCGACCAGCACTGATCGGCTGCGCTGCGCATCGCTGCGGGTATTCACGGTTGGCACGTCTCCATCCTGCCCGGTGGTCGGACCCGAGCGACAGCACACCCGATCGGAACGCACGAGTAGAGAAGATCTTCTCAGTTCGTTACCCTATTAATTGAGAAGATCTCCTCATTTGGGAGGGTGGATGCGAACGACGGCTCCGGGCGTATTGCTCGTGCTGATCATGGCTCAGCCCAATTTGGCGACCGGGATGATGCCGTATTACCGCCATACCTGGGAGTTGGCCCCACTGCTGATCACCGTCATCTTCGCGGCATACCTGTTCGCCCTGACCCCGACGCTCACCTTCATCGGCACACCGCCCGCCCGCCAGGCGTGGTGGTGGCGGATCGGAGTGGGCAGCGTGTGCGGCATCGGCGCGGATATCGCCATGGGCCTAGCCGATTCGGCCGGGCCCGCATGTGCGGCGCGGGTGCTCGCGGGACTGTCGGTCGGCCTGGTCACCGGTTCGCTGGCGGGGCTGATTCTGGAACGCAATGGCGAAGGTGGACGCACCGCAATGGCTACCGCCACCGTACTGGGTTCGGCCCTGGGCACCATCGCCGCCGCGTGGGTCGCCCAATATCTTCCGGCGCCGGGAGTCACCGTCTATGCCGGTCATGCGGTACTGCTCGGCGGCGTCGCGCTCATCGTGTGCACCGACCGATCCCCCGGACACCGGACCGACGCGGCCCGCACGACGCGACCGAAGTCGAACGAGCCTCCAATAGCGGGATACCTCAACGGAATTGCCGCCTGGGTGTCCGCGGGCCTCGTCGTCGCGCTGTTACCGAGTTACGGTGCCGAATTGCTGGGCACCACCGAGCTGCCGCTGCTGGCCCTACCAGTCGGCTTGTATCTGGTCAGCGCGTGGGTGGTCCAGCGTGCGGTGCCACCGGACACGCTGCCCGGCGAGCCGATTCTGGCCCAGCTCACCATTATTGCCGGTGTGGCCATCGCCGCGACGGTGGCGATCGCGCCGAGTCTGCCACTGCTGCTGGCGGGCGCGGTACTCGCCGGGTGTGGCCAGGGCATCGCCTACCGGACCGGCTTGCGCATCGTCAGCGCCGCCACCCCACCCGATCAGCACGCCCGCATCGCCGCGCGCTATGCCGCCGTGGCGTATCTGTGTGCGGCCGTGGCCACCATCGGATTCGGCGTCGTCGCCACCGTAGCCACGATGCGGGACGCCGTCATTGCCGCCGCGGTCGCACTGCTCGGCGTCGCGGCGGCCACCACCATCGTCCGCACGTACACCCACACTCCACAGCCCGAAACGCCAACCGTCACAACCGCATAATCGAAATCGGCTCGAAGATATTCGACAAACCTTTTGCGCAGCGACCCGCTGCGCGATTCGGCGTGCCGAATTGTATTGGTCACCAATCGATTTCACGGATATCGCGAAACAGATACGTTACCTGAGTTCACCGGAACACAAAGGGCCGCTGATTCACTGGATTACAGCCCGACCGAAGCGCACCGGGCTCCGAATATCGAATAGTGAACGGACCGTTGATATGGCCGCACCGACCCAGCTTCGCCGAGCCGCATTCCGCCGATCGATCGGATTCGCATTACAGCGCGACACCGCGACCGACCGAACGCTCAAACGCACACTCGGCCGCTTCGATCTGGTGGCCATGGGTGTGGGCGCCATCGTCGGCGCGGGCATCTTCGTCACCACCGGCGTCGCCGCGGCAACCAAGGCGGGTCCCGCCATCATGCTCTCGTTCGTGCTGGCCGGAGTGATCTGCGTGCTCGTCGCGCTGTGCTACAGCGAACTCGCCGCCATGACACCGATTTCCGGCAGTGCGTACACCTACACCAGGGCGACACTCGGCGAATCGCCCGCATTCCTGGTCGGCTGGAATCTACTGCTGGAATACGCGGTCGCCGGCGCCGCGGTCGCGATCGGCTGGTCCGGACTGTTTACCGCGATGCTGGATTCCCTTTTCGGTGTGACGCTTCCACCAGAAATAACTTCGGGCCCGGCCGACGGTGGTGTCATCAATCTGCCCGCATTGCTCGTCACCGCCGCCATAATCGGCGTGCTGATATTCGACGTCAAACTTACCGCCGCCGTCGTAAAAACACTGGTGGCGGTGACGATCACCGTACTGATGGTGGTGATCGTCATCGGTGCACCACATATCAGCACGACCAATTGGACACCGTTCATGCCGTTCGGCGTCAATGGCATAGCCGCGGGTGCGGCACTGGCATTCTTCGCCTACCTCGGCTTCGATATCGTCGCCACCTCGGCGGAGGAAACCCGCAATCCGGCACGGGATCTGCCGTGGGGCATCATCGGCTCCGTCGTGCTCGCCACCGGCCTGTACGTGGCGGTCAGCGCCGTACTCACCGGCGTCGCCCCCTACCCCACCCTGAACAACGCCGCACCGGTCGCGACGGCGCTCGCGGCGATCGGCGCGGGCTGGATCGGCAAGGTGATCTTGGTGGCGTCGGTGATCGCACTGACCAAGGGCCTGCTGATGCTGTGCTACGGCCAGACTCGGCTGATCTTCGCAATGAGCCGCGACGGATTGCTGCCGCGAGCGCTGTGCCGAACCAGCCATCGGGGTGCGCCGGTACGATTGAGTCTCCTGCTCGGCGCCGGCATCGCCGTGGTCGCGGCGTTGCTGCCGATCGGCACCGTGGCCGAGTTGGTGAATATCGGTGCGCTGTTCGCCTTCGTCGTGGTCGCGCTGGGTGTGGTGATTCTGCGCCGCACCGATCCCGACCGGTCGCGCCCGTTCCGGGTGCCGCTCATGCCACTGGTACCGATCGCGGCCATCGCCGGATGTATCTGGCTCGCGACCACATTCGAAAGTCTGACCTGGGTGCGCTTCGCCGTCTGGAGCGCGCTGGGCGCGGCCGTCTACTTCGGCTACGGCCGCCGTCACTCCCTTGCCCCGACCCAGGAAGGCGCCGCCGCATGACCATGCAACTCGACAGCATGTACCCGACCAGAGTCGATTTCGGGACGCTGGACGAGATCCATCACGCCGCACGCGACGCGCTACCCCGCGAGGTATTCGATTTCGTGGAAGGCGGTGCGGGACAGGAGGTCACGCTGCGTGACAACCGTGCGGCCTTCGGCCACTGGCGGATTCTGCCGGAGCCGATGAGCGGGGTGGCGAATCCATCCACCCGCACCGAACTGCTCGAGATGATGCTCGAAACCCCCATTCTCACGGCACCATTCGGGGGTGATGCGATGTTCCACCCCGACGGACATCTGGCGGTCGCGCGCGCCGCGCAGCGGCACGGCACCGTGTCGATCGTGCCCGAGGCGGGCAGCTACTCCTACGAGCAGGTGAGATCCGCAGCGCCGGATGCCGCCGCGATCGCCCAGTTCCATCCGTTCGCGCACACGCCCGCCGTCGCCGATCGCATTCGCCGGGCCGGATATTCCGCGCTCTGTGTCACGGTCGACTGCCCCATCGGCGGCTACCGCACCCGCAATATGGGCAACCGATTCGATCCGGATATGCGGCATTTCGCAGGGAACCTCACCGGTCGCGATGGCGCGCCGGGTGTCGCGGAGGTCTTCGGGCAGTTGCTCAAACATGGTGCGACAGCCTGGAATTGGCAAGATCTCACCCAGGCGGCGAAGCAGTTCCGGCTGCCGTGGATCGCCAAGGGTGTGCTGACTCCGGAGGCGGCCGAACGCGCCATCGCCGCGGGCGCTTGCGCGATCATCGTCTCCAACCATGGTGGTCGCCAGGTCGATCCGGCGCCTGCCAGCCTGACCGTGCTACCCGGTATCCGGGCCGCGGTCGGCCCGAACCTGCCGATCCTCTTCGACAGCGGAATACGCACCGGCAGCGATATTTTCCTCGCACTGGCGCTCGGCGCGACCGCGGTGGTGATCGGACGATCAGCGCTCTACGGGCTGGCCGCCGCCGGTGCGGCCGGAGTGAGCCGGGTGCTCGAACTGCTCACCGAAGAACTCCGCATACTCATGACCCTGGCGGGCGCGGCAACCATCGACCGGCTCGACGCCACCCGACTGGTTCGCGCGGAACCCTTCGGGGCCGAATCATGAACGTGCCCTTCCCCGCCGCTCGCCGCGGCTCCGGTCTGGTCTTCACCTCCGGAATCGCCGCCATCGACCCGACGACCATGACGCCGACCGCTACCACTTTCACCGCCCAGGTCGAATCCGTCCTGGACCAACTCGACAAAGCGCTCATCGAAGCGGGCAGCTCACGCGCGCGCACACTCAAACTCGACTGCTATCTCGCGGACCGCCAATGGTTTCCGCAGTGGAACGCCGCCTTCGCGGCCTTCTTCGGCGCCGACGCACCGGCCCGCACCACCACCGTCACCACGCTGCCCATCGAGGGGCTGCTCATCGAAATCCAGGCCATCGCCGTCGCCGATTAGCCCGTATATCAGGAGGATCCGTTATGACCGCCGCAACGACCACCGTCGCCTTCTTCCATCAAAACGCCGGACCCGGACTCACCGTACGAGATGTCATCGAAGGTCAGACCGCCGCACAACTGGTCGTCGCCGCCGATGATTGGGGTTGGTGGGCAACGCTGTTGAACGGCGATTCGATCGCACCAACCAGCGGTATCCAGCATGCCGTCACCGACGGTCTGGTCCGCGCCGGATTCCTCAACCAGCGCGGACACCGCTATCAGCTCACGCATACAGGGCACGATATCGCCAAGAGCCGCGGCTTCATTCGGGTCTCGACGCGTGGCTGGGAGCCGACCTTTCGCCAGCTCGCCGCCTGCGCCGATCAACCGTACATCCCGGCGGCCACCGAACCGGGCGAGGTATCGCGCGGCTGCACCGATATCTCCCGACGCCGCCCGGAAATCCTCCGCGGCATCGGAAAGGCCATTGCCACGGCGGGTCCCGGGTGCACCGTCGACCTGGGCTGCGCGGGCGCCGGTCGCGTGCTCGCGCTCGCGGCCCTGGCTCCCGAGGAGCGCTTCGTCGGTATCGATATCGAAGCCGAGGTAATCGCCACCGCTGCCGCCGAAGTGCGCGAGGCCGGACTGGCCGAGCGGATCACGGTCCTGTCCGGCTCGGTACAGCCCGAGGCGACCGAACCCACGTGGCTCGCCGCCGTCGACCGCGACGCGGTAACCACCGCCATGTCGTTCTTCCTACTGCACCAACTCGCCAGCGACGGCGGCAGTATCGCGGCCGTACTGCGGGAGTGGATGCGCTGGTTCCCGAATCTGCGCCGGTTCGTCATCGGCGACGGCTACCTGCTGGAAGCGCCGCAGTGGTCCGGGCAGCCGTGGTTCTCACCGACCTACGAGATCTACCACACCATCACAGGTGTGCGGCTGTGGACGAAGGAGGAGTACGAGGCGGCCTTCACCGAATTGGGTTGGACCATCACGCATTCCTTCGACGACCACACCATGCTGGTCACCTCGATTCTGGAACGCTCATGACGGCGCTCACCGACCGCATCGATGCGCGCGCGGCGGTGCTCGAGCACCACACCGTCGACGAGACCGGTCGCACCGGGCGCCGCCCGCTCGGCGTCGTGCACGCGACCAGCCTCGACGATGTGCTCGCCACCGTCGAGTGGGCCAGGCATACCCGCACCCCGATCATCGCCCGCGGTGCGGGCACCAGCCTGGAGGGGCATCTGCTGTCCCGCGGCGACGAAGTGGTGCTGGATCTGTCCGGGCTGGACGCGATCCTCGACATCTCCCCCACCGACTTCACCGCGACCGTACAGCCCGGTGTCACCCGCACCGGACTCAACGCCGCGGCGGCCGAATTCGGCTTGCAGTTCACCGTCGATCCCGGTGCCGATGCCAGCCTCGGTGGCATGGCCGCCACCAATGCCAGCGGTACCACCAGCGTCCGTTACGGTGGGATGCGTACGAATGTCCTTGCCATGCAGGTGGTTTTCGCCGATGACACGGTGACCAGACTGGGACGGCCGGTGCGCAAGTCCAGCAGCGGTTACGACCTGAAGGATCTGATCATCGGATCGGCGGGCACGCTCGGTATCATCACCGAACTCACCGTGCGACTGCATCCGATTCCGGAATGGCAACGGTCACTGCGGATTTCGTTCCCCAGTGTCGAGCATGCGGTGGCGGCAGCGGTGGCGATGCTGGGATCGGCGCTACCGGTGAGTCGACTGGAACTCGTCGACGCCCCCAGTATGGCGGCGATCAATGCCTACCGCGGCACCCGACATCCGATGGGACCGACACTGTTCCTCGATATCGCGGCCAGCTCCGCCGCAGCTGCGGCATCGGATCAGCGCGACATCGGCGATTTCGCAGATGCCAATGGTGCCATGGAAACCGCTGTGGCACAGTCATATACCGCACGACAGCAGCTATGGGAGGATCGGCACACGCTGTTCTTCGCGCTCAAGGCACGCCATCCTGGTCACCAGTTCCTGGTCACCGATACCGCGGTGCCGTACTCCCGAATCGCCGATGCGGTGGCAACGGCCGAAGGGCTTGCCGCGCAACTGGGGTTGGATGTCGCCATCGCCGGACATATCGGTGACGGCAATGTGCACGTGGTCGTGCCCTTTACCGAAGACACTGTCGAGCGAGCGCGACGCTTCTCCGATCAGGTTGTCCGCCACGCCCTCTCGGTCGGTGGCACCGCATCCGGCGAGCACGGTATCGGCCTGGCCAAGAAGCAGTACCTGCGTGCCGAACACGGTTCGGCGGTGGAGATGATGACGGCAATCAAACGCGCGCTGGACCCGCTCGGCCTGCTCAATCCAGGCAAAATCCTCGACTGACGGGCCCCGGCCAGGTCAGAGATCAGATCCTGCGGGCCACACCGCCGTAGGCACCGGACTCCTCGGGCGCGGAATGGATATCGTCCGGATTGTCGGGCCGCCACAGCGGCAGCTGCACCAGACCGGGTTCGACCAGCGACCAGCCGTCGAAGTATGCGGCGATCTCGTCCCTGGACCGCAGCACGATCTCGGTCGAGGTACGGCCGGAGAGTTGCTGCGCCTCCAGCACTTCGGTCGGCTGTCCATCGGAGGTGGCGTGGGTGATCGCGAGGAAGCTGCCCGGACCGACCGCATCCCGCAGGGCGGCAACACATCCGAGCGGATCGGCATCGTCGGCGAGGAAATGCAGCACGCCGAGCAGTAGCACCGCGACCGGCTGGTCGAAATCGATCAGCTTCGCCACCTCGGGGTCCGCCAGGATCGCATCCGGTCGGCCGATATCGGCCTGGACCACCGCCGTGCGCGGATCGCCGTCGAGGATGGCGCGACTGTGCGCCACCGCGACCGGATCGATGTCGACATAGACCACCCGCGCCGCCGCATCACGCCCGTGCGCGACCTCGTGCACATTGCCGACGGTCGGAATCCCGGACCCGATATCGAGGAACTGACTGATCCCGGCATCGACGAGGAACCGCACACACCGCCGCAACAGGTCCCGATTCGCCCGCATGGTCTCGGCGACATTCGGCGTGAACGCCTCGATCTGCCGGGCCAACTGTCGATCGATCTCGAAATTGTGCATACCGCCGACGAAGTAGTCGTACACCCTGGACGCACTCGGCCGATCCAGATCTATACCCTCGGGAGCCCAACTCGGTCTGGTCATGAAAACCTCTCGTACCGCCCATATTTCGATCACCCCCACACCGGCGAAATCGCCGCCATCGTATCCCAGACCTCCCCACCCCGCCGTGCTTCGCGCGCGCTTCTCAACCCGTCTAAGATCAGGTTTCATGGGCTGGGAAGCCGGGCCCGTTACAGGAGACGGCTCGCGCGGCGACCTGGCCGGACGCTGGACTGCCGCGCTGACAGGTGGGGCGCGAGATCATGTGGTTCCGATGAGTGCGAGCGAGGCGCATATGCTGCTGACGCGGCTGACTCGAGAGTTCGAAACCGCTACCCAGACAACAGAATCCGCCGATCGGGTGGCCGAGTTGGGCGCGGAGTTGGCGCGGTCGCATTTCGTCGGCGACGAGGCGCTGGGACGCAGCATCGCGCTACTCAGCGCGCATTTCACCGCTGCGGGCACCGTCTCGGCCGACCGATTGGGCGACCTGCTGGCCGCCTTCGCGAATGGATATCTCCGCGCATTCCGAGCGTGGCTGCTCGCCGAACAGGAGAGCGTCCGCGCCGCCGAAATCGCCGCCCGACGCGCCGTCGCCGAACAGTTGCGCGCGAGTGAGGCACGGTTGCGATATCGCGCCCACCACGATCACCTGACCGGCCTGCCGAATCGGACGAAGTTCATCGACGCGCTCGCCACCGCCTTCGCCGATCCGAGCGCCGACTTCGGCCTCTGCTATATCGACCTCGACCACTTCAAACTCGTCAACGACACCTTCGGGCACGCATTCGGCGACCAACTGCTCATCCAGGCCGGCGCCCGGCTGCGCGCCCGCGCCCAACCCGGCCAATTGGTCGCGCGCATGGGCGGCGACGAGTTCGTCTTCCTGGTCCCGCAATCCCGGGAAACCGTTGCCGCGATCGCCAAGCGAATACTCGAGGCATTCACCCGGCCGTTCGATATCGACGGCCACCACCTCACCGTCACCGCGAGCATCGGTGTCATGGAGGGACGCACCGAGCACACCACCGCCGATGAACTCCTCCAGGCCGCCGACACCACCATGTACCGGGCCAAGACCGCGGGGCGCGGCCGCTACGCGGTCTTCGACGCCGATCGCGGCCGCCGCGAACACACCCGCGCCGAACTCTCGGCGGCCATGCCCGCCGCCCTGCTCCGCGATGAACTATTCCTGGACTATCAGCCCATCGTCGCCCTCGCCGACCAGCGGATGATCGCGGTGGAGGCCCTGGTGCGCTGGCGGCATCCGGACCTCGGCGTCCTCGCCCCGGCACAATTCGTCGACCTCGCCGAGGACAACGGTCACATCGGCGCATTGGGTGCGCAGGTACTCGAACGCGCCTGCCGCGACAGCCGGGACTGGTACGACCGGTTTCCGGACCATACGCCGATCGTGAGCGTCAATGTCTCCGCCGCCGAGGTCGCCGATCCCACCTGGCTGGATCGGGTACAGGACGTCATCGCCGAGACCGGCATCGCACCGGATCGGCTACAACTCGAACTGACCGAGCGCGCGTTCACACATACCACCGGTCGTCCACTGCAAGCATTGCGCACGCTGTCCGAAGCCGGAGTCCGCATCGCCATCGACGATTTCGGCACCGGCTACTCCAATCTCGCCTACCTGGGCCAGCTGCCACTCGATGTCGTCAAACTCGCGGGCCCGTTCATCCGCTGCATCCGCACCCCGGAATCCCCCGGCGCCACCGACCTGCTGGTGCTCGAAGCCATTATCGAACTCACCCATGCCCTCGGCTTCACCCTCACCGCCGAATGCGTCGAAACTCGATATCAGGCCGATCGGCTCGAATCGCTGGGCTGCGATACCGCACAGGGCTGGCTTTTCCACCGCCCCATGCCCGCCGAACAGATCACCGAACTACTTTGCCGTTGACACGTCAGATCAGTTGCGTCGCATGGGCATTGACCAATGCGAGCAGGAATTCCGTTGGCACGTCGGGCCATTCGGGACGCCAGCGTCCGGCGAGCTGATCTGCGTGCACGGCCGCGAGTGTGGCGACGACGTAGGGTCCCCCGTCCAGCAGATAGCGCACCGAGCCGAGTTCCGCGCACTGGGCGGTCACCGTCGCCAGTAAGGTCTTGGCCGCATCGGTGCGACCGGCGGCGGCGAGGCAGGCGATCAGCAACCGGCGTGCCTTCAGCAATTCCCGCGGCCGCTCGACGGATTCGAGCAGATCCACCCATTCCTGGGCCCAACTGCAGGCGAGTTCGATCTTTTCCGGCGTTTCCGCGGCGAGCAGCAGCCGGATCGCGGTGAATTCCTCATACAGGACGGTGAATTCGTCGATCGGGTCGACCGGCTCACGGCGATTTCGGTATTCGACGACGGGCAGCGAACCGAACTCCGGATGCGGTGGCAGTCCCAGTCGCAGCCGCTCGTTTTCCACTTCGGCACCCAGTCGCGGCAAAGACATCGAGCGCGCAACGCGCGCACCCTCGTTCAGTCGGCGAATCGCGGCCGCGCGATCGCCGCGCAGTGCCTTGATGCGGGCCCCGACGACATAGCGCGCCAATTTGAAATCGACGACACCCGCCTCGGGCCCCAGCTTGTAGCCCTCATCGAGCAGCCGCTCCGCCTCGGCGACTTCCCCACGCTCATACAGCAATTCGCCGAGCAGGGATCCGGCCAACCGCGCGCCGTAGGAATGGCTGCCGCCCGATTGCTTGGCCACCTTCATCGCCTTGCGGAAGTACTGCTCGGCCCTGGCGATATCGAGTTGCAGGCTCGCGGCCAGCCCCAGGAAGCACAGGCCGTGAATATTGTTGTAGAAGCCCTTGTTCTGGCGCATATACGGCGCGGACCACTCCTGGATGCGCAGCGCCTCGTCGAAGTCGCAGCGATAGCCCGCGGTGAAGGTCGCGACATTCGCGCCGATGGCCACCACATACGGTGACAGTTCCTCGGCCCGAAAAAAGCAGGGCGCCAGCATGTCGTCGACTCCGGCCAGCGCATCCGCACGCACCGCGACCACCGCACGCACCACACCGGCCTCGGCACGCAGTCGCGCGGTACTGCCTTCATCGAGTTCGCCGAGGTCCAAGGTCGATTCCGCGAGGCGCAGCGCGCGTCCGGCCGGTCCGGCCCGGTGCAGCAGGATATTCGCCCAGGCCAGATCCAGTTGCAGCCGCGGATGCGTTTCGATGACGGTGGCGGGCAGCTTGTTGATCAGGCCGATGAGACTCGCGAACTGCCCGTATTCGAGCAGTGACATCCCATCCCGTTCGACGATCTCGATGGCGCGCTGCTCGTCCCCGGCCAGCAGGGCATGATCGACCGCCTCGCTGACATATCGATGCTCGGCCAACCACCGCGACGCCGCCCGGTGCAATTCGGTGATCCGTTCGGGCCGATCACGTTCCAGCCGCTGCTGCAGGAAATCCTGGAACAGGTGGTGATAGCGGAACCAATGTCCGTCATCGAGCTTGCGCAGGAACAAATCCTGCAGCTCGATCTGCTCGAGCATCGCCTGCCCATCCGATACGCCGGTAAGCGTCGAGGCGAGTTCACCGCAGATCCGCGGCGTGATCGAGGTCGCCACCATGAAGTCGAGCATTCCGGGTTCCAGGGTGTCCAGGACGTTCTCGACCAGGAACTCGCTGATGGCATGATGGCGACCGGTCAGGTGGCTGATCAGCTCGCCGGGTTCGTCGCTGCCACGCAATGACAGTGCCGCCAGTTGCAGTGCCGCGACCCAGCCCTCGGTGGATTCGGTGAGATCCTCGACGTCGGCGCGATCCAACTCCAGCCCGCCCAGCTCGACCAGAAATGCATACGCCTCCGCGATATCGAAACGCAGTGCGGTGGGATTGATTTCGACCAGTTCGTCGCGCGCCCGCATCGAACTCATCGGCAGCCCCGCCTGACTGCGGCTGGTGATCACCAGATGCAGTGTGGGACTGCAGCCTTCGAGCAGGAACCGCAATGCCCGGGTGGTGGCCGGATCGGTGGCGCAGTGCCAGTCGTCGATGACGACCACGAGTTCCTCACCGCGCCGGTCGATATCGTTGATCAGCGAGGTCAGCACGTAGCGTTCGGATTCGTCGCCGTGCTCCTCGAGCAGTTCGCCGAGTTCGCGTGCCAGCGAGGGGCGCGCGGCGCGGATGGCCTCGATCAGGTGCGAGAGGAACCAGACGACATTGTTGTCGTCGTGATCGACGGTCAGCCAGGCCACCGCGATACCCTCGGTGGTCAGCGCCGCACACCATTGAGCGGCGAGGGTGGTTTTGCCGAATCCGGTGGGGCCGTGGATGACCGCGAGCCTGCGGTTGCGGCCGTCGCGCAGCAGTGTGATCAGGCGCTGACGATCGACCAGTGGACGGTTGGCCACCGGCGGCCGCAAGCGCGTGGCGGGCACGGGTGGGGTGATGGTCGATGACGTCGCCGAGGTGCGGCGGCGGCCGGAAGTGGGTGTCGGTGACGGCCGATGTCCGACGGGTTCGGCGGCGGGGAGCGGGATCGGCATATCGTCGGGCGGCAGTCCGTGCCGTTGCTGTATCTCGCGCAGTTGTGCACCGAATTCGGCTGCGCTGGCAGGCCGTTCGGCGCGCTCGCGCGACATCGCGCCTTCGATCGCGGCGGTCACATCCGGCGGCAGGCCCGCCTCGCCCAGATCCGGTATCGGCTGTTTGGTGATGCGCAGGAACTGGGCGACCAACTGCTCGCCGTTGCGTCGCTCGAAGACCGCGTGACCGGTGCTGGCGCAGAACAGCGTCGAGGCCAGACTGTAGATGTCCGAGGTCACGTCCGGGACGTGGCCCTGCAGCACCTCGGGCGCGGTGAAGGCGGGTGAGCCGGTGATCGTGCCCGCGGTCGTCTCGAAGCCGCCGACCAGCCGCGCGATACCGAAATCGGCGAGCTGCGGTTCACCGTATTCGGTGAGCAGGATATTGCCTGGTTTCACATCGCGGTGCAGCAGCCCGCGCCGATGCGCGGTCTCCAGCGCACCCGCCATTTTCACCCCGATATGCAGTGCGTCCTGCCAGCCGATCGGTCCGTGCTCCTGGACGCGGGTATCCAGTGAACCGTGCGGGTGGTACGGCATCACGATGTAGGGCCGTCCGGTCGCGGTGGAACCCACCTCGAAGACGCTGACGATATTGGGATGCCCCGACAGCTTGCCCATGGCGAGCTGTTCGCGGACGAAACGTTCGAGATTCTCCGATTCGAGATCGGCGGTGAGCACCTTGATCGCCACCATGCGCTCGAGTGCGGGCTGGGCACACCGATAGACAATGCCGAATCCGCCGCGACCGATCTCGGCGGCGTCGGTGAATCCGGCAGCGGCAAGCTCTGCCGCGAACCCCGAGGTCAGGTCGCGTTGGGTGGAAAGTGGATCGATTTGCGACACGACGACCCCGATTACAACTACCAGCCAGCTACTTCGAGCATATTCCCGTCGCGACAATTCCGCGCGCGCTCGACTAAGATGCCGCGGCAATTGCCTGCGGTGCAGGCGATCCTGGTCATCGCATGTCCGGCCGCCGAAACTATGCCCGCCCCGCACATCTGAGGCTACCGATCGGCGAACTGTGTCACGCACCGTCCTCGGTGAGCCAGAAGCCGGTTCGCGCGCGCCACAGGTCGAGCAGGGCACGGTCGCCACTTATTTCGAGGGTGTCGAGCGCCGGGCGGTGATAGACGAACCGGAGCAGGTCGGCGAGGGCACTGCGCACGGTCACGGCTGCCGGTTCGTCGGCGCTGCGCCAGATCGGGGCCGGACCGGTCAGATCCACGACCCAATTGTGGTTCGGCGCGTGAAACGAAAGCAGCCGCCCCGCGCCCAGCAAACCAGGCTGACCGGCTTGCGGTTCATAGGCTTCGGGCGACGCGGCGACTTCCAGCCACTCTTCGAAGCCGTCGGCCATGATGTCCTCCGACACATCGAGTTCGGCCCTCGCCGCCGCGGCGGCGTCCCAGCCGTGCACCACCGCCTCGTGTAAGGCGCGCCGCGCCCAAAAGACCGTCGTACCACCGGGTCCCGGCGTCCAGACCGTCGTCTCGGGCCCGGCCGCCGACAGCGTTTGGGCCAGCCGGGTGGCGCCTTCGATGAGCCATGGGACGATCGCGCTCGGATCGCGGAAATGGCCGGACAGATCGTTGAACTGTGCATCCGAGACCGGTTCCGCGGCGCGAGTGCGCACAATGGTCTCCATCCAACGGTGGTAGCCGCCGATATGCCGCAGCAGCTGTCCGAGATTCCATCCCGGGCAGTCCGGCACCGCGAGCGTCGGATCGACATCCTCGATGAGCGCTGCGAGCGTGCCGGTCTGCCTGGGTATTTCGGCACAGAGCCGAGCGAAGTTCAGCAATGCCTACCCTTCGGCGATGGCCGCGAGTCGGTCGACGGATGCCTGCAGTCTGTCGGTGGTGGTGGCGCGGGCGCGTGGGAGCCGGTTCTCGTCGGTCAATCGCGACCAGTCGTAGGTATGCGTGACCCGAGTGTGTGTTGCGTCCACCGGCTGGAGCTCCCAGCGCCACAGGTGGCCCGGTGGTTCGCTCGCCGGTTCCGCGGGCAGCCAGGCGATCCGGCGGCCCTCTTCGAATTCCACGATGTGGTTCTCCCGGATATGACCCCTGGTAGTCGTCATGGCGAAGATATCGCCGACCGCCTGGACGCGCTGACCCGCCGGGGCCTCGGCCAGGTTGTCGTTGCCGTCCCACCGCGGCTGCTGCGCGGGATCGGCGATCAACTCGAAGATTTCATCAGCCCCCGCCGCGATCTCTCGGCTGGCGGAAACAATGCGTGGCACCTCGCTGTCATCGGTCATGTCCTGATCGAAACATCCGAACCCGACTCTCGCCAGGTCTTATTCGGCGATTCCCAACCGAAGCAATCAATTCGGATTTTTCACATCGCCGATCCACCTACACTCGCGCCGTGAGCATTCCCACCGAGCCCATCGGCAGCATTCCTCGTTCCTCCGACCTGCTGGCCGCCATGGCCGCCCACGACTCCGGCGAACTGGACGCGCCCGCACTCGCCGCACTCCAGGCCCGCGCGGTCGCCGAAACCATCGACGAACTGTCCGCCCTCGGCTCTCCGGTCGTCAGCGACGGTGAGCAGACCAAACCGAGTTTCGCCACCTATCCCCTCACCGGACTGGCCGCACTGGCACCCGACGGTGCGGTGATCCCCTTCGCCGATGGACATCAGCGGCAATTGCCCAGGCTCACCGCGGGACCCTTCCGCTACCAGACCTACGCCGAGCAGTATCTGCGTGCGGCGCAACAACATTCACAGGTTCCGGTGAAGCAGGCGGTGATCGCGCCGTCGGCACTGAGCCTGCTCTATCCGGCCGATGGCATCGAGGGCTATCCCCGCGAGGCATTCCTGGCCGATCTGGCCGACGAAGCCGAAAAGGATATCCGCGGCTGCCTCGACGCGGGCGCGCACTCGGTACAGTTGGATTTCACCGAGGGCCGACTCTCGCTCAAGCTCGATCCGAGCGGTGGCGTCCTCGATAGTTTCATCGCACTGAACAACTCGGTGCTGGAACGCTTTTCGGATGCCGAACGCGCCCGCATCGGCGTGCACACCTGCCCCGGCGGCGATCAGGACTCCACCCACAGTCTCGATATCGACTACACCGCGCTGCTGCCGAAACTGTTGCAGCTCCAGGTCGGTGCGTTCTACGTGCAGCTCGCCAGCGAGTCGGACCCCGACAAGATCCTCGCCCTCATCGCCGAATACCTGCCCGCCGATGCCCGCATCTTCGTCGGCGTCACCGACCCCATCGACCCGCGGGTCGAAACCCCGGAGCAGGTCCGCGACCGCGTCCTCGACGCCGCCCGCTACCTGCCCGTCGATCGTCTCGGCACCTGCGACGACTGCGGCTTCTCACCATTCGCCGACGACACCTCCACCTCCCGTGAGACCGCCTTCGCCAAGGTCCGGGCCCGCATCGAAGGGACCGCCCTGGCGGCCGCGGAACTCGGCGTCTGAATGCGATCAGCCGTGCGTGGTGGACTCCGCATTGATCCGTGGCAACGGATTCTCCGCTTCCAGTAGGTACCCGATCTCCAGCAATGTGCGCTCGTCACCATAGGCCGCGCTGCACATGACGCCGATCGGGACACCGCTGGACCCGATGCGCATCGGCATCGAAATAGCGGGCGCCCCGGTCACATTCGCGATCGGGGTGAAGCCCACATACGTCCGCAACCGCTTGATCAACTCCTCGGCGGGCACCTTGGGATCGAGATAACCCAGCGGCGGCGCCACATGGGTGACCACCGGCGAAAGCACGACCTCGTACCGCGTGAATATCTCGGCATAGATCCGGTTCGCCCGGCTCAGCCGGTAGAGCGCGGCCGGTGTGTCGAGGATGCGCTTGCGGTGGTATCGGCCGAGACCACGGGTGAGATCGTCGAGTGCATGGCGATCGAATGACCTGCCGTGCAGGACCTTGCCGCCGAGTGCCTCCATATGGGCCAGCGATGCCCAGTACAACAGAAAGTCATCGGCGAGGCGGTGTGGGAAGGGTACGGCCATCGGCTCGACGTGATGTCCGAAGCGTTCGAGCAGTTCGGCCGCCAATTCGACCGCGCCGCGCGTTTCGGCATCGGGTTCGGCGCCGGTTCCCGCGGTCGTCAGCAGTCCGATGCGCAGGCGACGGTCGGCCGGACCGTGTACTTCGCCGATCGGCACGAGATCCCGATTCCGCCAATACCGTTCGGCGGCAGCGGTATACGCGGCGGTATCGCGCACCGTCCTGGTCAACACGCCCTCGGAGACGAGTCTTATCGGCAGTTGCTTGGCCTGGGCGTTGTCCAGGTGCCGATATCGGCTCGGCTTCAGCGCGACCAGTCCGGCGCAGGCGGCCGGAATCCGCAACGATCCCCCGCCGTCGTTGCCGTGGGCAACCGGCACGACACCGGCCGCGACCATCGCGGCCGAGCCGCCGGAGGATCCGCCGATCGAATACTGCGGATTCCACGGATTCCTGGTCGGCTCGGCGGCTTGGAATTCGGTTGTCGGATTCAGACCGAATTCCGGCATCCGCGACTTCCCCAGTACCGTCACGCCGGTGCTGAGGAACTGCGCGGTGTAGGCGTCGTCACGAGCGGCCGGACGGGCCAGAAATGCCGCACTGCCTTGGTTGGTCGGCATTCCCGCGACATCGGCGTTGTCCTTGACGAACGTCGGGATGCCGTACCAGGCACCGGTACGCCCCGACGCGTATCGCGGCCGCTCGACACTCGAATACGCGATGGCATTGAGCCGCGGCTCCACCAGTGCCGCACGATCGATTGCCGCGCGGGCCAATTCCCTCGGACTCACCGCACCCGACCGCACCATGGCCGCCAAGGCGACGGCGTCGTGGTCGGCCAGCACATCATCGGAGAACGCGTGTATTCGATCGGCCATCACACTGCCCACAGCTCGAATCACGGGTCCGGGCGCGTCGAACCCAGCCGAATGGACGTTAGTCCAGCTAGGGCAAATGCTACGCGCCCGGTCGCCGATTCAGAAGTAGTAGCGCATCCCAACAGCGCCGCGCTCCTCGATACACCCCGGAATGGGTCAGAAGACTTGCAGCGGAGGGGATTCGGGGAAGATGACGGGCAGGGCGGCCAGGGCGCGGTGGAACGGTCCCGGTCGCCATTCCAGTTCTTCGACGGGGACGGCCAGCCGCATTTCCGGTAGGGCATCCAGCAGTTGATCGATCGCGTCCTGTGCGATCAGGCTCGCGATCGAGCGGGCGGGGCAGGCGTGCGGGCCGACGCTCCAGGCCAGGTGGGAGCTATTGTCGGTGTACTCGCCGGTGGTGATGGCGGGATCGTTATTACTGCCGGTCATGCTGATGACGACAGGCTGGTGCGCGGGCAGCCACGCGCCCTCGATCAGGATCGGCTGCTTCGGGAAGGTGATGCAGTAGTTCGATAGCGGCGGATCGGTGAACAGCACCTCGTCCAACGCGTCGCGCGTGGTCATGGTGCCGCCGAGTATGCCGCCGCCGAACCGGGTGTCGGTCAGCATCAGTCGCAGCGTATTGACGATCAGATTCTGAGTCGGTTCCATACCCGCGCCGAACAGGCTGAGCACCTGGTGGATCATCTCCGGATCATCGAGCTTCGAGTGGTGGGCGAGCAATCCGGTGACGATATCGTCGCCCGGCTGGTCGCGCTTGAGCTGGATCAGCTCGAACATCGCGTCCATGACCATCTTGTTGCCCTCGACGGCGGCGTCCCCGCCCTCCATCAGGGCGGCCATACCGGCCGCGGCACGCTGGCTGATCTCCTGCGGGCAGCCGAGCATCGCGTTGATCACCGTGAATGCCAGCGGCAATGCGTACTGCCCGACCAGATCCGCCGCACCTTCCTGACAGAAGGTGTTGATCAGCGGAGTGGCGATGCGCTCGACGGTGGTATGCAGAGCGAACAGGTCGATGACACCGAGACCCGCAACGGTCGCCTCCCGGTAGCGGGTGTGCTCGAGGCCGGCGGAACGAATTGCCGCCGGACGCCATTCGAGCATCGGCCGCACCGGGCAGTCCTCGGGTACACCTTGCTGCCAGCTTCGCGAATCGTGCGGAAAATGGTCGGGATCGTTGAGGATCCGCAGCGCGGTGTAGTAGCCGATCACCAGAGTCGCGGGTACGCCGGGAGCCAACTCCACCGGCACCAGCGAACCATATCTCTTCCGCATCTCGCGGTACGCCTCGTGCGGGTTCGCGGCGAATTCCGCTGAGTAGAGCGAGATTCGGGGGCCGTTGGTATCAATCGGCGAGCCGTGCGGGACAGGGCGGGCGCGAGTGGTGGTTGCCGACTCTGGCGTGGTCAAGAGACGTGACTCCAGTCGTTGAGCAGAAGCGATGAGCATGGTGCGCGAAAGCAGGCGCATCCGAGCCGCTCGCGCAGAGCAGAGTCAGCCTACGACGGCTGCCCGGTGCGCGCGTGCCGAGTGGACCGCTCAGCAGTGGAATGGCTGTGCGATACCGCGCCCCTGGCCCATCGGAGGTGTGACCGGCATTACAGTGGATAGGGGCCGACACGAAGGACACCGATTGAGCACAGCAGCGCACGGCAACCCCTGGGTGGCCGTACGACCGGACGACGACCTCGCGCAATTGGCGCGACAGGTGTCCTGTGCGCATCGCAGCTTTATCGAGGGCGAGCGGCTGCCGACCGATCCGGTGCGCCCGGTGGTGCTGGATTCCTGGCGGCGCAGCCGCAGCAGCGGCGTCGACCCGGACCGCTTCGGCGCCGGCATCGACCTCGATGGCCTTGAACTGCAACGGTATCGGGCCACACATCCGACCGCGCTGATCCGACCGGTGGTGCGCAAACTGCTCGTCGAGGATGCCGCCGAGGCCGGACTGCTCGTCGCGATCAGCGACGCCGAGGGCCGACTGCTGTGGGTCGAGGGCGATTCGAAGGTCAAGGACCGGGCGCTGGCGATGAATTTCGTCGAGGGCGCGGACTGGAGTGAGGGTCGGGTCGGCACCAATGCCCCCGGCACCGCGCTCGCCCTCGATCATCATGTGCAGATCTTCGGGGCCGAACACTTCAGTCGCGTCGTGCACGATTGGAGTTGTACCGCTGCGCCCGTCCATGATCCGCGCAGTGGCCGGATCATCGGCGCCATCGATATCACCGGCGGACCGCGCGTCGCGGCGCCGGAGGTGTTGGCACTGATCCGTGCGACGGTGTCGGCCGCGGAGTCCGAACTGCGGCTGCTCATGCTCGACGCACCGAAACCGCTCGCGGCGACGACGGCCCGCCTAGAGGTGCTCGGCCCCGCGCGGCCGACTCTGATCCGCGATGGTGAGCGCATCCGCCTATCGCAGCGCCATGCCGAAATCCTGTTGCTGCTGACCAATTTCCCGGAGGGACTGAGCGCCGACCATCTCGCCATGCTGCTCGACGAAGCCGAGCTGGATCCGGTCACGGTGCGCGCGGAAATGTCGCGGGTGCGAAAGATGTTGGGCGCCAATGGTCTTGGCTCGCGCCCCTATCGGCTCCTGATGGATCTCGATACCGATGTCGACGAGGTCCGACGTGCACTGGCGCGCGGCGATACATCGGCGGCGCTGCGCAGCTATCCCGGTCCGATCCTGCCCCGATCGCTCGCACCGGGCATCGATGAATTGCGCGTCGAGTTGCGCGGACGCCTACGCGCGGCCCTGTTGGCCGCCGGTGATCGCCGCCTGCTCGCCCGCTGGACCGGTTCGGTGGACGGCCGCGAGGACATTGCGGCCTGGTCTGCCTATCTCTCCGCCCTGGACCGGCAGTCCTCGCTGTATGCCCAGGTGAAGACGCAATTACAGCTACTCGATCGCAAATTGGGCATCTGACCAGTTTCTTGCAACCGTGGTGCAACATGGCCACTTCTAGTGTTCCGGATCACACCTGACGTTCAGCAAATCGAGGAGCATTCGATGACCGTCTTCGCCCGCCCGGGCACACCCGGCGCCGCCATGTCGTTCCAGACCCGATACGACAACTGGATCGGTGGCGAATGGGTCGCGCCCGTCAAGGGGCAGTACTTCGAAAATCCAACTCCCGTAACGGGTCAGCCGTTCTGCGAGGTGGCGCGTGGTACCGCGGAGGACATCGAACTCGCCCTCGATGCCGCGCACGCCGCCGCACCCGCCTGGGGCAAGACCTCGCCTGCTGAACGCGCCGTGATCCTGAACAAGATCGCCGACCGCATCGAGGAGAACCTGGATGCGATCGCCCTCGCGGAGGCTTGGGACAACGGCAAGCCGATCCGGGAAACCCTGGCCGCCGATATCCCGCTGGCCATCGACCACTTCCGCTACTTCGCCGGTGCCATTCGGGCACAAGAGGGTTCGCTGTCGCAGATCGACGCGGATACCGTCGCCTACCACTTCCACGAGCCACTCGGCGTGGTCGGCCAGATCATCCCGTGGAACTTCCCGATTCTCATGGCCACCTGGAAGCTCGCACCCGCACTCGCCGCCGGAAACGCGGTCGTGCTCAAGCCAGCCGAGCAGACCCCCGCATCGATCATGTTCCTGATCGGTCTGATCGGCGATCTGCTGCCGCCCGGTGTGGTCAATATTGTCAACGGCTTCGGCGTCGAGGCGGGAAAGCCGCTGGCCTCCAGCCCGCGGATCAAGAAGATCGCCTTCACCGGTGAGACCACCACCGGTCGCCTGATCATGCAGTACGCCTCGCAGAATCTGATTCCGGTCACGCTGGAACTCGGTGGTAAAAGCCCGAATATCTTCTTCAGCGATGTCCTCGCCGCCAATGACGACTTCCAGGACAAGGCGCTCGAAGGCTTCACCATGTTCGCGCTGAATCAGGGTGAGGTCTGCACCTGCCCGTCACGCGCGCTCATCCAGGCCGATATCTACGACGAATTCCTCGCCGCGGCCGTGGTGCGCACCAAGGCGGTGCGGCAGGGCGATCCGCTCGATACCGAAACCATGATCGGCGCGCAGGCCAGCAATGATCAGCTCGAGAAGATCCTGTCCTACCTCGAAATCGGCAAGGGTGAGGGCGCGACGCTGCTCACCGGCGGCGAGCGCGCCGACCTCGGCGGCGATCTGTCCGGCGGATACTATGTGCAGCCAACGGTTTTCGCGGGCAGCAATTCGATGCGGATCTTCCAGGAGGAGATCTTCGGACCCGTTGTCTCGGTGACCTCGTTCGCGGATTACGACGAAGCCATCAAGATCGCCAATGACACCCTGTACGGACTCGGCGCCGGCGTATGGTCACGCGACGGTTCGGTGGCCTACCGGGCCGGACGCGATATCCAGGCCGGTCGGGTATGGACCAACACCTACCACCAGTACCCGGCGCATGCGGCATTCGGCGGCTACAAGCAGTCCGGCATCGGCCGCGAGAACCATCGCATGATGCTCGACCACTATCAGCAGACGAAGAACCTGCTGGTCGGCTATGCGTCGAAGGCGCAAGGCTTCTTCTGATGGCCGCGGTCCCCCGGCGCGTGCGCGCCACCGCGGCGGCGATGGAGCTGCTCCGTCGCCTCCGCGGGCTGCACGGGCCACTGATGCTGCACCAGTCCGGTGGTTGCTGCGACGGATCGGCCCCGATGTGTTATCCCGCAGGCGAATTCATCGTCGGCGATCACGACGTGCTGCTCGGATTGCTCGATCTGCGGTTGCTGGTCGATGAGTTGCCGGCTACCGCGCCGGAGCCGGACGATATTGCGCCGGTATGGATCTCGGGACCGCAGTTCGCCGCCTGGCAGCACACCCAGCTCGTGCTCGACGTCGTGCCGGGTCGCGGCTCGGGCTTCAGTCTGGAATCGCCGGAAGGGTTTCGATTCCTCAGTCGTGGCAGGGTTTTCGGTGATGATGAGCTCGTCGCGCTGGCCGCGATCGAACCCGTGACGGGCGCGGGCTGGGAGCGCGGGGAACGTCCGGCGGCGTCGAGCGAACCACAGGTGGTGGCCGAGGCGGCCGATGCCTGCCCGGTCCCCGGTCGCAGCATGGCGTAGTCGGCTAGAGGGCGCTCATGCGCGTCTGCGAGCTAACTTTTACTGCGGCGCTGCTGTTTCCGGCTCAAACCGGATTTCGCGGCTCGGTCGCCACCAGGTCGAGCACCAGATCCTGGAGCACCCGGCGCGTGGTGTGCGCCTGCGCGATCAATGGTTCGGATGATTCCGTCTCGGCTAGCTCTACCAGCCGATTTACTACGTGACAGACCGCGACGAGTCGACGGATCGCGTGACGTCGCTCGGCGAGATTCATGGTGTCGGTGGCCATACTCACCAGATCGCCGCAACGCCCCCGACCGTTTCGCTCGAGTTTGCTGGATCATCAAGTGGCACATACAGCAATCGGGACGCAACCGTCGATCATCCGGCGGACCGGAGCGCGGCGCGGGCGGCAGCGCGGGCGCTGTCCGGATCGGAGGTCGACAGGACCGCGGCCGCGGCGCGGCGGCAGTCTTCGTGCGTGACCGAGGCCAGGGCAGCGCCGACGGCGGCCACCGCGGCACCGGCGGCGGAGAGCGAGCCGATGCCGAATCCGGTGAGGACGCAGGCCAAGAGCGGGTCGGCGGCGGCTTCACCGCAGACGCCGACAGGTTTGTCCGCGCTCGCACCGGCCGCCGCGGTGCGGGCGACCAGTGCCAGGACCGCGGGTTGCCAGGGGTCGGTGAGTGCGGCGAGGTCGGCGGACATGCGGTCGGCGGCCATGGTGTATTGGGCGAGATCGTTGGTGCCGATCGAGAGGAAGTCGACGTGTTCCAGAATGGCTTCGGCCAGGAGGGCGGCTGCGGGGACCTCGATCATGACGCCCGGGACCAGTCCGCGCGCCCGCACCTCGGCCGCGAACGACTTCGCCTCGGCCGCAGTGGAAATCATCGGGGCCATGACCCACGGTGTGGGGGTGCGGCCGGTGGCGGCCTCGGCGATCGCGTCGAGTTGGCGGTCCAGGATTCCGTTGTCGTGCGCGGCGACGCGGATGCCGCGCACGCCGAGCGCCGGGTTCGCTTCGTCGGCGTGGTCGGCGAAGCGCAGCGGCTTGTCCGAACCGGCATCGAGGGTGCGGATCACCACCTTCGACCCGGCATAGGCGTCGAAGACCTCGCGGTAGATGCCCGCCTGTTCGGCGACGCTCGGCTCGGATTCACGATCCAGGAAACATAATTCGGTGCGAAACAGGCCGATGCCCTCGGCCGGTTGTGCGCGGGTCGCGCGGGCGCCGGCGGCGTCCTGGACATTGGCGAGAATCTCGACCCGATGCCCGTCCGCGGTCGCACCCGGACCGGTCCAGGCGGCCGTGCGCGATTCCTGGGTGCGGTACTCGGCCACCGCGCGGGCGGCGGTTTTCGGGTCCGGACCGATGGCGACCTGTCCGGTCGCGCCATCGATCAGCACGTCGATTCCGGCTGGCACACCGTCGAGTCCGGCGATCGCGACCACACACGGGATGCCGAGTTGCCGGGCGATGATCGCGGTGTGGCTCGTCGGACCACCGCGCGAAGTGGCGAGGCCGACAATGAGATTCGGATCCAATCCGGCGGTATCGGCGGGAGCCAGGTCATCGGCGAGCAGAATCGATGGCCGCGCGGGCGTGGGAATGCCCGGTTCGGGCGCTCCGGCCAGCTCGGCGACCACCCGGTCGCAGATATCACGGAGATCGGTGACGCGCTCGGCCATCAAACCACCGAGCTTGGTGAACACCTCGGCGAACTGATCGGTGGCCGCGGTCGCCGCGACGGCGGCGGGACTGCCCGCGGCGATCAATTTCTCGGCGGCGCCGAGCCAGCCGCGATCGGCGGCCATGGCGGCATTCGCGACCAGCACCTCCGCGGCCGCACCGCTCGCGCGGGTGGCGCGCTCCCGCAAGCGCCTCGCGACCACCGACGTCGCGGCAAGGAAGGCTTCGTATTGCGATGCCCGATCGGGCTCGGCGACCGGCTCGGAACTCAGGTCCACGCGGATCCGGACCGCCGGGCGCACCGCGGGCGCGGCGGCGATTCCCGGCACCGCCGGGGTGCCGCGCAATGTCATGGCACTGCGTGCTACCCGAACGGTGCCGGTGGCCTGCGGTGATCCGGACATTCGATTCCTCCTCCACGCCGATGTCGAGTGAGTGCGACCGATTACTCAGCTCGGCTCGATGTGATCCAGACTACTCAAATCTCTTGACAAAGCAACATAGACGGGCATAAAACAACATAAACACACATTGTCAATCGGAGGATCGGATGTACGCAGAGGAGCGCCAGCAGGCCATCGCCGCCCTGGTCGGGCAACGCGGGCGCGTATCGGTCGCCGATCTGTCCGAGCAGTACGGGGTCACCACCGAAACCGTGCGGCGGGATCTGGCGGTGCTCGATCGCATGGGACTGATCCGCCGGGTGCACGGCGGTGCGGTGCCCGCGGCAGCCCTCACCGCGATCGAACTCGGCACCACCGAGCGCGAACACACACGTGCCGCCGAGAAGGACCGCATTGCCAAGGCGGCCCTGGACTATCTGCCGCCGGCCGGCGGCAGCGTGCTGTTCGATGCCGGGACCACCACCGCGCGGATGGCCGCCGCCCTACCCACCGACCGCGAACTGGTCGCCGTGACGAACTCGGTGCCCATTGCCGCACGGCTCAGTGGACTCGCCGGGGTGCGGCTGCATCTGATCGGCGGTCGGGTGCGGGGTGTCACGCAGGCCGCAGTCGGCGCGGAGGCGCTGCGGGTGCTCGGCGAGCTCCGGGTCGACGTGGCATTCATCGGGACCAATGCGCTGACCATCGGCCACGGGCTGTCCACCCCCGACCCCGACGAGGCGGCGGTGAAGCGCGCCATGATCGCCAGTGCCCACCGGGTCGTAGTGGTCGCCGACGCCACCAAGATCGGGCGCGAGGATCTGCTGAGCTTCGGTTCGGTCGAGGAGTTCGACGTGTTGGTCACCGATACCGGGCTGCTGCCGTCGGTACACAACGAACTCACCGAGTACGGCATCGAGGTGGTCACGGCATGATCGTCACGCTCACCGCGAATCCGAGTATCGACCGCACCGTCAACCTGCCGGATCCATTGCGGCGCGGCGCGGTACACCGCGCCGAGACCGTGCTGTCGCAGCCCGGCGGCAAGGGGGTCAATGTGTCTCGGGTGATCGCCGCCGCCGGAGTCGAGACCATCGCGGTACTCCCCGGCAACGACGGTGACCCCCTGTTGCGCATGCTCACCGATGCCGACATCGCGCACCGTCCGGTGCCGTGCCCCACCCCGGCCCGCACCAATCTCACCGTCGCCGAACGCGACGGCACCACCACGAAGATCAATGAACCCGGATCGTCGCTGTCGGCCGAATGCCTTGCCGCACTGGCGAATCAACTCGATGAACTCGCCGACAAGGCGAGCTGGGTGGTACTGTCCGGCTCGTTGCCGCCCGCCGTCCCCACGGACTGGTACGCATATCTGCTGCACCGGCTGCGCGGCGTCCGGATCGCGGTCGACACCTCCGACGCACCTCTGCTCGCACTGGCCGCCGAGCTGGAATCGGCTGCACCGCAACTACTCAAGCCGAATGCCGAGGAACTGGCCCAGCTGACCCACGGCGACCCGGCCGAGTTGGAAGACCCCGTCGCCGCGGCGCGTGCGGCGAGCACATTGGTCGCGCGCGGCGTCGATGCCGTGCTCGCGACGCTCGGCGCGGCCGGAGCCGTACTGGTCACCGCGGACGGTGCGTGGCATGCCGCCGCGCCCGCCATCACCCCGCGCAGCACCGTGGGTGCGGGCGATTCCGCGTTGGCCGGATACCTACTCGCCGATCTCGATGGGCTGGACGCACCGAATCGGCTGCGCCGCGCCGTCGCCTACGGCAGCGCCGCCGCCGCGCTGCCGGGGACCGGGCTGCCCGGCCCGCACCACACCGACCCCCGCGCCGTGGCCGTCACGGCGTTGGAAACCCTGCACAGTCGCTGAAGGACACTGCGATGGCCCACCCGACCACTTCCCCCGGTTCGATCATCACCACCGAGCTGATCAGCCTCGATACCGACCTCGGCAGCGCCAAGGAAACGGTGATAGCCGCCCTCGCCCAGCGACTGACCGACAATGGGCGCGCCACCTCTGCCGAGGCATTGCGTGATGCGGCACTGGCGCGCGAATCACAGTCCGCGACCGGGCTGCCCGGTGGGATCGCGATTCCGCACTGCCGGAACGCGGCCGTGACCAGCGCGTCGCTCGGGTTCGCTCGGCTGGAGCCCGCAGTGGATTTCGGTGCTGCTGACGGGCCTGCGGATCTGGTCTTCCTCATTGCCGCGCCGGAAGGTGCTGGGGCCGAGCATATGAAGTTGTTGTCGAGTCTGGCTCGGGCGCTTGTTCGGCCGGAGTTCGTCGGGTCGTTGCGGGGGGCTGCGAACGCTGATGAAGTGGTTTCGCTGGTCACAGATGTGGTTACGCAGACGCCTGCCGTGACGGCTGATTCGTCTGCACCCGAGGTTGTTTCGAGTGCGGCGGGTGGGTCGCGAGCTGGTTCGAACGGTACCGGCGCGACCGCTGCGAGTGGCGGTGTACCCGCGTCCGCAGTGACTACGAACAGCACTACCACGCCAGCAGCCGCTTCGAACGGCGCGATCGCTCCGGCACCGGCGGGGGTATCTCGCGGTGCGACAACACCTGCGCCCGAGAACGTTTCGCCTGCGCCCAGCGTTGCACCCGCTCCCGACAGCATTTCAGCTACGCCCGATAGCACTTCAGCAGACGAGACACGCGCAGTAGTCGGGCAGACGATAGTCGCCGTCACAGCCTGTCCGACGGGCATCGCCCACACGTACATGGCCGCTGACTCGCTCGTCGCCGCCGGTAACCGTGCGGGCGTCACGGTGCACGTGGAGACCCAAGGTTCCAGCGGCAGCACCCCGCTGAGCGCCGAAACCATTGCCGCCGCCGGTGCGGTTATCTTCGCCACCGATGTGGGGGTGCGCGGTCGGGAACGGTTCGCGGGCAAGCCGGTGGTGGAGTCCGGGGTCAAGCGCGCGATCAACGAGCCCGACACGATGATTGCCGATGCGCTGCGCGCCGCCCTCGACCCAACAGCGGCGACCGTCGCGGGGTCCGCACGCTCCGAGGGCGATTCGGCACCGGCGGCACTCGGCTGGGGCACCCGGCTGCGCCAGATCCTGCTCACCGGCGTCAGCTATATGATCCCGTTCGTCGCCGCGGGCGGCCTGCTCATCGCGCTCGGATTTCTCTTCGGCGGCTACGAAATCGCCGACCACGCCAAGAAGATCGTCCTCGACAATTCGCTCACGGCGCTTCCCGACGGCGGCCTGCCGACTTATCTCGGCGCGGTGCTGTTCCAACTGGGCTCGCTCGCATTCGGCTTCCTGGTACCGGCGCTCGCCGGATATATCGCCTTCGCCATCGCCGACCGTCCAGGTCTCGCACCAGGATTCACTGCCGGCGCCGTGGCCGTTTTCGTCGGTGCCGGATTCCTCGGCGGACTCGTCGGCGGTCTCGTTGCCGGATTCGCCGCACTGTGGGTGGCGAAACTGCCTGCCCCGCAATGGGCGCGCGGACTCATGCCGGTCGTGGTCATCCCGCTGTTCGCCTCGCTGATAGTCGGCGCGTTGATGTTCATCTTCCTCGGCAAACCGCTCGCCGCGATCACCAGCGGACTCACCAACTGGCTCAACAGCCTGTCCGGCACCTCCGCCCTCGCGCTCGGCGCCATTCTCGGCCTGATGATGTGCTTCGACCTCGGCGGTCCGGTCAACAAGGCCGCATATTCCTTCGCCGTAGCCGGACTGTCGGTCACCGATCCGGCCTCGCTGCGCATCATGGCCGCCGTCATGGCCGCGGGCATGGTCCCGCCGCTGGCCATGGCATTGACCACCGTCCTGCGCCCCCGGCTGTTCACCACGGCAGAACGCGAAAACGGTAAGGCCGCATGGCTGCTCGGTGCATCCTTCATCTCCGAAGGTGCGATCCCCTTCGCCGCCGCCGACCCGCTGCGCGTCATCCCCTCGATGATGGCCGGTGGCGCGGTCACCGGTGCGCTGATCATGGCCACCGGGACCACCCTCAGCGCACCGCACGGCGGCATCTTCGTCTTCTTCGCCGTCGGCCACATCGTCTGGTTCCTCGCCGCCCTCGTCGCGGGTACCGCCGTCGCCGCCCTCTGCGTCACCGCGGTCAAGGAATTCATCAAGCCACGCACCCCCGCCCTCGCCACCGCCTGACCACCCCCCTCACCCAAGGAGAATCACCCCCCATGGCCAGCACCACCGTCACCGTCGCCGCCGCCATCGGCCTGCACGCCCGCCCCGCCAACATCATCGCCGAAACCGTCACCGACTCCGGCGCCGAGGTCACCCTGTCCCTCGTCGGCGGCGACCCGGTAGACGCCGGTTCGGCCCTCATGATCATGACCCTCGGCGCGGCCCACGGCACCGACGTGGTCGTCACCAGCGACGACCCCACCGCACTCGACCTCGTAGCCAAGCTGGTAGCCACCGACCTCGACGCTTGAACGGACCTTCGTTCCACCTGATCTTGATGGCCCAGTAGTCGCCGCCGCCCGCGATTCCCGTGGCACACACCCTCGACAACGGCACTGTTCTGATCTCCTCAGACCAGTGCCGTTGCTGCACCTATGCGGCACAGAATTCGTTGCCTTCGGGGTCGTGCATGATCCACCAGTGACCGGCGGGGCCGCTGTCGATTTCGCGGACGCGCGTTGCTCCCAATGCTTCCAGCCGTGCGACGAGTGCGTCGAGGGTGCCAGGGTCGCTGTGCACATCGATGTGCAGGCGGTTCTTGCCGGATTTGTCTTCGGGCACGTCTTGGAAGAGCAGGCGCCTGCCTTGGCCGACACCGCTGGTCGGGTCGAACGGGTCGTCGGGGTGGCGAATGGCGGCGTAGCCGCGGAAGGTCTTGCGGCCGTGATGGTCGACGACCGCGTCGGGGATGAGCTGACCGGCGGACAGTAGCTGCTCGACGAGCGCGCTGGGATCCTCCACCTCGTACTCCAGCGCCGCGGCCCAGAAGTCGGCCAGAGCGGGGGCGTTTCTGGTGTCGACGACCAGTTTCCAGTTCAAAGCCACAGGCGGAACCTACCGCAACCCGACCTGGCCCGGTGAGATGCCGTTGAAAGCGCTGTGAAACGCGCGCGAGAAAGGATTCATGCCGTCCGCCGCCGAGGTATTCGCAGCGGCAGCGAGGGATTCCGTCGCAATCGCTCGGCACGACCGGGTAACCCGTTCGGTGGTCGGAGATGAAATGGCAACGAGGACAACGGAAGTACGGAGAACCACATGAAACGCTCGAGCACCACGCTTGCCGCGGTCCGGATGGCCGCGATGGCCCTGGCCGCCTCCGCCGTCACCAGCATCATCGGCGCGACCGGGACAGCGCACGCCGAGTTCGCCTACTGGCTGCTGTACAACCGGGGTATCGGCATGTGCGCGACGACGCAGGACGACCCCGCCAACGGCATCACCGGCACCGCCCGGTTCGCCGCGTGCGATCCCAACGATCGGCGCCAGTGGTGGCTGCGCGCCACCACCGGGCCCGACACCGTCGCCTTCAGCACCTACGAGGTGAACTCGAGGGGCCAGCACCGTTGCATGGAAAATGCCGAGGGTGGTTGGGGTTTGGCCTTTCTCGGCAGCTGTGATCAGCAGAACTACAAACAGAACTTCACCGTCGAATATGTTCTCTTCCCCGACGGCACCGGTAGCGAGGTCTACAAGACCCAGTTGGACAACCGCAAACTGAGCGTTCCCTACGCGGCAGGTACGTCCTACGTGACCGTCCGCAACGACTTCGGCAATGAAGACCCGCGCATGCAGTGGGACAGACGGTCCACCCCATGACGCCGGCCGCGAGATGATGCGAAGCGCTGCGATCGGGCGGTCGCTTCCGGGACGATGAACGTCATGAGCGCAAGGACACTCGATCAACTCCGGAAGGACCTGCAGAAGTATGCGCACCTGGCCGAGGTTCGCTACGACCCCGCGATCGCCGATCCGGTCCTGGAAACACTCGCCGAGCTGTGGACCAACTCGGTCGTCGGCGTGCGCACCACCACGCATCCGGTGCCCGAGCGCGAGGTCAACGCCAGGGTGATGCACCCGGGCGAGCCGACCGAACTCATCGAGAAACTGCGTGGCGCCGGACTTCTCACCTACACCGGGCATCCGATGGAACAGCTGCTGGCCGAGATCTCGGCCGAGGTGCCGGTCAGCTCGGGTGTCGACCTCGCACTCGCCGGTGGGGTGCAGAAGATCTGGCTGGTCTTCCCCGAATTGCTCAGCGTGGAGCGGATTCTCGGCTTCGCCGGGATCCCGGAGTCGGCGCGCGCGCACGCCGACCACCTGTCCCGCTACGGCGGCCGAATCGGCATACTCGCGGTCGATTTCGACGCACGCACGATGAACCTGTACTCGAACGTCTTCGAACCCGGCCACCTCGCACCCGCGGATATCACCGGGATCCTTGCCGAACTCGACTTCACCGCGCCCAGCGACACCGAGCTGGCGCTACTCACCCGCACCTTCAACCTGTACCGCACCTTCTCCTGGACCTCACCCCGGATGGAACGCATCTGCTTCCCGGTGCGCTGCGAACCATCCAGTTTCCCAACCCATCTCGACCCGATCCTGGCCCGTTTCGTCGCCGAAGCACCATTCGCCGACCCGCAGGCCCGCGGTTTCGTCTTCTACGCCGCCTACGGCCCGACGAACCGCTACTACAAGGTCCAGGCCGAGTACGCGGGTGTCCGTGTCGCCACCTTCCCCGGCGGCACCGCACCCCGCTCGACCTGACGGCCCTGTTGCGGGACAACCGGTCGGTCCGATATCCACAGAGACCGCACGCACCAGCGTCGGCGACCGCATCCGGGGGACCACAATGGAACTACTGATATACATCGTGCCGAGCCTGATCATCGCCGTGGCGGTGTACATGGCATTCGCGGCGGTTCACCACACGCTCGGGCTCCAGCGCGCATGGACCAGCGGACTGACGGCGATGGGGCGCTGTGAGATCGCGGGCAGCTTCGTCGCCGCCGATATCCCCGCGGGCACCACCGCCGCCGACCTGACCCTCACCTGGCGCCCGCCGGGTTGGGAAATCAGCACCGGGACCACGGCGGGCGGTCTCGCCGGAATCGGTCTGCTCCAGCTGACCCACCAACGCCTGCGCCGCCGCGATGTGATCACCACGCCGGATCGACCGGTCGCGCAGGGCCGACAACGGGTCACTGCCGTGTGAAGTCGCGTCGACGGCGTCGACGATGACCACAGCACCGTCGCGGTTCAGCTGGCGATCTCGGTGATCTCGCGGTGCGGGTGCAGGCTGCGGAACTTGCTGCCGTGGAAGATCAGTGGCTCGGCGTCGGCGCGGGCCGCGAGCCGGTTGATCCGCAGAATGACCACCGTATGGTCCCCTGCGGGGATGCGGGCTTCGACCGCGCCTTCGATCCACGCCGTCGCACCATCGATGAAGATCGCGTCGGCCGCGCCGCGGTGCACATCCACATTCTGGAAGCGGTTGCCGTTGCGGTTGCTCAGTGCCCGAGCCGCGTCCTCCTGATCGGTGCCGAGCAGGCTCAGCCCTAGTTGCGTCGCGGCATCCAGTTTCGGCCAGGTCGCCGAGCTGTTCTGCACGCAGAACGACACCAAGGGCGGGTCCAGCGAAACCGGTACGAAGGTACTCACCGCCAAACCGTGTGGCGTACCTTCGAGTTCGGCGCATACCGCGACGACACCGCTGGGGAAGCTGGCGAAGACCCGACGTAGGCCGGAGCCGTCTGAGGGAAGTTCGAAGAGCTCATGCATGATCGGCCACCTTCGAGGCGAGGGCCGCGGCGACCGGGCGCCAGCGTTCGGTGTAGCGCTCGACGGCACCGTCGTCCTGAAATGTGCTGTCCGACAGGTAGAGACCGGGCAGCGCCGCCGTCGCGCCGAGTTCGACCAACACCGGCTCGAGCAGCAGATCCGGGGCGAGCGCATGTGCCGGGCCCGCGCCGAGCATGAGCGGAACGGCCACCACATCGGTCAGCCCGGTGCCGCCGTCGAACTGTTCGAGGAACAGCTTCAACAGGCCGGTATAGGTGGCCTTGAAAGTCGGACTCGCGAAGACCACCAGATCCGAATTCGCCACGGCGCGAACGGCGGCCGCGACCTCGGGATCACCCCAGGACAGCAGGCGCGCACCGAACGAGACCAGATCTATCACCTCCGGTTCCACGTCCGGGCGTAACCCCGCGGCGACCAACCTCGCCGCGGTCAAGGTACGAGAGGCTGGCTTCGGATTCCCGACGACGACCGTAACTGTCACTTCCGTATCCTCTTCTCGCTCGATCAGATCACGCCGTGCGACGGCGGCGCGGTATCGTGCAGCAACGCCCGGCCGATGTGCTGATATTTCCACCGGACCGGGTCGTGCAGGGTGTGGGTTCGGGCGTTGCGCCAGAAGTGGTGGATTCGATCCGGTCGGCGGCGACGGCGGTCATCAGTGCCCCACGGCGGCGGGCGTGCGTGCGGCCTCCAGTTCACGGACCAGCGGCAGCACCTTCGCCCCGAAGTACTCGACCTCCTCCTGGAAGTGCAGGAAGTCCGCCAGCATCAGGTCGACACCGAGTTGCTTGTAGGCGACGATGCGCTCGGCGACCTGTTCGGGTGTGCCGATCAGCTTGGTGCGGAATCCGTCGTTGTACTGCGCGAGATCTTCCGATGTCGAATCCGCCCACATCCCCTTGCGGTCCTTCGTGGACGCACCGGCCTGCTGTACCGCGTCCCGGAAGCCCGCCACCGCGGGCTTATTCGCCTTTCCGAGGATTTCGCGCAGGGTGTCGTGTGCTTCCTTCGCGGTATCGCGGGCAATGATGAAGAACCAGTTGTTCTCCGCCGTCCGCGCCAACTTCTTGTTGTATTCGAAGTCCCAACCGGTGCGCTGCTCGATATCACTGGTGACCAGCCCCCCGCTGACATTCGGCACCCAGTAGGCGAACCGGATCTGATCGGCGATGTGCTCTGTGGTCATACGTACTCCATCGGGGTCGGGGAACCGTCTATCGCCAGGAAGGGGCGCACCGCGCGCCGTTTCCACTCCAACACCGGAAGCCGATCGGCAGGAGGATTTGAATCTGTGCGATCGGATGGGTGTAGCGATCAGACGTTGGCGAGGCGGTAGCCGGATCGGCTGTAGGGATAAGAACCACGCGGATTCCAACCGGTGACACGGACTGGGCGGCGCTGGCAGCATCGCGACTATCCGTGCCGGCAACGGCATCCGAACCGGCGAGGAGCAGTTGTCGATGTCACTGTCGTTCCATTGGTTTCTGCCCACCTATGGCGATTCGCGTGGCCTGATCGCCGGTGGTCATGGCACGTCGATGTCCGGTGACCGGCCGGCATCGCTGCGCTACCTCAACCAAATCGGCGCGGCGGCCGAGGACAACGGGTTCGAGGCGGTCCTGACCCCGACCGGCGCCTGGTGCGAGGACGCCTGGCTGACCACCGCCATGCTGGTCGAAACCACCGAAACACTGAAATTCCTGGTGGCGTTTCGCCCCGGGTTGGTCAGCCCGACGCTGGCCGCGCAGATGGCCGGGACTTTTCAGCGCCACTCCCGCGGCCGTCTGCTGCTGAATGTGGTGACGGGCGGCGAACCGCACGAACAACAGGCCTACGGCGATTTCCTCGACAAGGCACAGCGCTACGCGCGCACCGCCGAATTCCTGCACGTGGTGCGCGAGCTGTGGCGGTCCCGCGAACCGATCAGCTTCGCGGGCACCCACATCCAGATCCGCGATGCCCTGCTCAACAACCATCCGGACCCGATCCCACCGGTCTTCTTCGGCGGCTCGTCGGGACCCGCCGGACCGGTCGCGGCCCGCTATGCCGACACCTACCTCACCTGGGGTGAACCGCCCGCCGCGGTCGGCGGCAAACTCGATTGGATCCGCGGTCTCGCCGCCGCCGAAGGCCGCGAGCTCAGCTACGGCTTACGCATTCACGTCATCAGCCGCGACACTGCCGAAGCCGCCTGGGCGGTCGCGGACCGACTGCTTTCCGGCCTCGACCCGGCCGAAATCGCCCGTGTGCAGGCCAGTCTCGCGCGCAGTGAATCCGAAGGTCAGCGCCGAATGCTGGAACTGCACGGCGGTCGCACCGATCGGCTGGAGATCGCGCCGAATCTGTGGGCGGGCGTCGGTTTGGTGCGCGGCGGGGCGGGCACGGCGCTGGTCGGCTCGCACGAAGAGGTCGCCGACCGCCTGATCGAGTACGCCGACCTCGGCATCACCCATTTCATCCTCTCCGGATACCCACACATCGAAGAGGCCTACTGGTTCGGCGAGGGCGTGCTGCCCATGCTGGCACGCCGCGGCCGGTGGACGCACCCGCACCGCACCGAATCCGGTCCGGTGGCAACGCCTTTCGCGACTGCTACGCACTAGTCCTTCCTGGTCGTGAAAAACACGCGGTCGCATCGAGCGCACATTGACCAGCCGAGATCGCGGGAACGGCGACAGCTCGCCATACTTCTCGACCACCATCGCCCGCACGCCCCACCGTGCCGATAACGCCCGTGCGGTGAGCCCGACCGGCCCGCCGCCGACGATCAGTACCGGCACCTCGACGTCTGCGGACATATCGAGCTCCTCCATGGGGCACTCGGCTGGATTCTGCGCACAACTCTGCGGGACAGTCATCTCACCGAGATCTCAGCGGCGTCTCACCATCGGGCTCACCGGGCCGGCCTCGGACATTCGCTCGGGGCGGGCTCGCCTCGCAAGCGTCCGTCGATCCAGTCGATCTCCCCGGGAAAGCCGGTGAACAGGGCGATGACGTGCTCGCCGGGTTCGGTGCGGTGCACCGCGCGGACGCCGCGCGCACATTGGTTGCGGTAGAGATCGTCGCCGTTCTCGTGCGGGATCCAGAAATCGTTGGCGGCGTGATAGATGTAGAGCGGCACACCCGATCTACGGTCGGTGAGATCGAGCTGCCCGAAGATCTGATCGGCGATACCGCTGTTCAGCGGATCGCTGATATTGGCGGCGACATCGATCGGGACGCCGACCAGCCCGAGCGGGCCATTGGTGTCGCCGCAGGAGTCCTTGACGGGCGAGGTCGCCGCCCACTGCGCCAGATGATTCAGATAGCCGAGGATCTCCGGATGCTCGCGGCCCATCGCCAGCGCGACCACCAGCAGAATGCCGGATGCGGAGTTTCCGTTGAAGTGGCCGGCGACCATTCGATAGTCGGTCACGAGTCCACCTATGGCCGCCCCGACCACCACACCGGATAGTTCCGGTGCGTATTCGTCGAGCAGCATCGCGGCCGCATACGATGCGATCGCGCCACCGGAATACCCGGTCATCGCGAAACGGCTGCCCGTGAACTCCGCCGGCAGCACATGGCGCACCGCGCGAATGGAATCCAGCAGCACATGGCCGGCGACCCGCGGCTCGGCATAGGCCATCCACGGACCCTCGTGATCGGGAATGAGCACCGCATAGCCGCGGCTGAGCCCCCAGGCGGTGTTGGGTGGAAACAGATCACCCGCATTGAACTTACTGTGCAACCCGTGCGCCATCGCGTAGCTCGGCGTGCAGCTGAGCCCGAGTGAATTGATCGGCAAGGCATTCACCAGTACCGGCCGATCCCCCGGACCGGTCCACGCGGCGGCGGGAGTCACCAATGTCGCGGTGCCGAATGACGGCTTGCCCGATGCGTCCGTCGTCCGGAACTTCAGCAGAATCGCACGCTGAATCGGCACGATCGCCAGCAGTGCCGAAGTCGATGTCACATCACGCCACTCGACGATATCGCCGGGAGCGAGCCCGGCGAGTCCGTCCGGCCACTCGTCGAAGATCCGATCCCCGGACGGTGCGGACCGCACCGCTTGCCACAACGCCGCCAACTTCGCGGGCAGCGCACCGGCGGGCGGGGATGCGGCCGCTGGGAACGATGGCGCGGGAATAGTGTTATCGATCCATTGCTGCAGGTCGGACGGGCCAGGCGACACCGGCACCGCCGGCCCGGTGGTCGGGTCGGCGGATGCGGGCACGGATCCAACCACCAGCGCGCAACCCACCATGCTCGCGACGACAACAGCTCGAAGAATCGACATCTGACCCCTCCTGCATTCGACACTGCCCGACGAAGGCCAGACTATGTCGCGGCGGAATCACAGTTCAGAGCCTTTTGGACTTCTCACGACGAAGCCCACCCGACATGCCGGCCGACCACAAATTTCCGAAAAACACTGGCGTACAAGCAATCTCCACGGACCGACGGAGGGGCCGCGGTATCCGATCCACCACATATGCCGGGGGTGCGGGTCGGCGTATCGTTCTTGGTGCAGTGGTCCGCGACGGCCTATGCCCCGGCATCAGGAAGCTCATGGACATCGTAAGAGCGCCACAACCGCAATACCGGCAGGCACGCTTCGCCGATATCGAAGATATCGCGGCCATCGAGGCCGAGGTATTCGCCGAGCCGTATCTGTATCTGATGCTGCGCCAGCTCTACGACCTGCATGGGTCCGACTGGCTGGTCGCGGAGTTGGACGGCACGGTGATCGGCTATGCGCTGACACTCCGGAAGGCGAGCCGGGCCCTCCTGTTCACCTTCGCCGTGGCCGAGCAGCACAGCGGCAAGGGCTACGGTCGTGCCTTGCTGAGCCATATGCTGCAGCATTGCCGGAAAGATGGGGCCGAGGTGGTCTATCTGACGGTACGACCCGACAACGAGCCCGCGGCGAACCTGTTCAAGCGCGCTGGGTTCGAATTCGTCGAACACGATGACGAGTATTTCGGGCCGGGTGAACCGCGAGGTGTGTTCGAGTACCGATTGCGTAGCCGACACCTGGACTCGTGATCCGCTCGCCGATACGCCATACCGACCAACTGACCATGCTCGACGCAACGGTACTGCGCCACCGAGCGGCAGCGACGCAAGTACCGATGGCCCCGCATCTCGGCATATACGCAGATCGCGGACCAGCGGAAGAGGATCGGGTCGGTGCAGACGGGTAGCTGGTGCACTCACCTGTCGAGCCAGTGTTCGATGGCACGAGCGGTGAGTGCGGCGTCTTCGGCGAGCATGGCGAAGTGGTCGGTATCCAGTTCGGTCACCGCGTGTGTCGACGACCAGGGGCGCACGAGGAGATCGTGCGGTTGGCCCGTTTCCGGCGATACCGTGCGGAAGTAGGGCTTTGTGCAGGTGACCAGCAGGGTAGGGCATGCCGCGGGGGTCTGTGGCAGGTGCTGTAGCAGGTCGGACCAGGCGACCATGGCGGTTGCACCGGGGCCGTCCAGTGCGGCTGTGGCCGCGTCCATGTCCAGGAGGGCGCGGGCCTGTTGGTCGCGGGGTACCGGTGTGCCGGTTTCGAAGGTGTCCAGCATGATCAGGCCGACGAGGTCGATGTCCGCGGCGCGGCGCAGTGTTGCCACAGTCGCGTTGGCCAGGTGACCGGCGGCCGAATGGCCTACTACGACGACGGGGTCGTCACCTGCCGCTGTTCGAACCGCGCTGGCGAGTGCGGCCAGCGCGGCCGCCGAGTCGACGGGTAGTGGTTCGTGCGATCGGAATCCGGCCAATGGAATGCTGGATATTCTTCTGTGGCCGGTGAATTCGGCGGCGATGCGGAGGTGTTGGTCGATTCCACCGGTGAGTACGGGTGCGCCGATGAAGAGCAGATGCGGGCGCGCCGGGCCGTCACTCAGTCGCACTGGGGCGGGGAGTTCGGGGACGAGCCGGTCCGTCGGGAAGGTCGGGCGCAGGCGGGCGGCGGCGCGCAGCAGGTCGTATCCGGCGTCCACCCGGTTCGATGTCACTGCCGCTTCGAAGAGTTCCACCACGGTATCGGCGGCCGGGCGCGGCGACGGTTCCTGTGCCGCGAGTTCTTTCACGATATGGCGGGCCAGCGCGAGCGGGTCGCCGTGCTCGAATAGCGCCGCGACCGTCAAGGGGAGGCCGGTGGCCGCGCCGAGCCGGTCGCGGGTCTCGACCGCGGTCAGCGAATCGAGGCCGAGGTCGTGGAAGCTGCGCTCCGCATCGATGGCATCCGGTCCGCGATGGCCGAGGACGCGCGCGAGCTGGGTGCGGATCATATCGACGATCGCCTGGAGTTGTTCGTGTTCGGTTGATCCGGCAAGACGCCGCCGCACAACAGGTTCCGCAGCGCCACCGGTGTCGAGAGCAGCCCGCGCCGCCGGAATATCCGCGATGAGCGGGCGACGCCTCGACAGGGTGTAGACGGCGGCGAAGCGCGCCCAGTCGATATCGGCGACGGTCAGCAGTGCCGCACCCGAGCCGACGGTCGGTGCAACCGCACGAACCGCCAGTTCGGGATTCATCAATCGCACACCGCTGCGGCGCATGTACTCCCCCGCATCGCCCGCACCCATCCCGGCCCCCGACCAGCCGCCCCAAGCCACAGCGGTCGCGGCAAGTCCACGTGCGTGCCGGTCCTGGGCCAGGCCTTCCAGAAAGGCGTTCGCCGCGGCGTAACCGGCTCCTCCCGTAGTGCCCCAGGTCGCGGCGCCGGAGGAGAACAGTACGAAGGCGTCCAGGGCGCGGTCACCGAGCAATTCGTCGAGGTGCTGTGCGCCGAACACCTTCGCGGCGAGTTCCGCCGCCAGGCCCGCGGGTTCGAGCGCGGTGATCGGGCACGGCGACACCACGCCGGCGGCGTGCACGACGGCGGTCAACGGGATCTCGCCACGGTCGATGGTGGTCAAAACCGTTGCGATATCGTCGCGTTCGGCGACGTCGGCCGCCAGCACCGTGATGCGGGCACCCGATCGCGCCAACTCCCGTTCGAGGTCGGCCGCGCCGGGTGTGCGCGGGCCGCGGCGACCGACCAGGACGACGTGCTCGGCGCCGTTGTCGACCACCCAGCGCGCCATATGCGATCCGATTCCGCCGATACCGCCGGTGATGAGCACCGTTCCGCTCGGCACCCACGGGGCCGCTGACGTGGACAGTTGAGCGGGCATCATTCGCCTGCCGTAGACCCCGGTGGCACGGATGGCGAGTTGGTCTTCGCCGTCGGTTCGCGACAGCGCACCGAGCAGTCGCCGGATGGCCGTGTGGTCCCGGTCGCTCGGGAGGTCGATCAGCCCACCCCACCACTGCGGGAATTCCAGGCTCGCCACCTGCCCGAGCCCCCACATCTGAGTTTGTCGCGCGCCGATCCGCTCCGCGGAGCGCACCACGATCGCGCCGACAGTGATACAGAAGGTGGCGATTTCGAGCCGGGCATCGCTGAGCGCCTGCAGGACAAGCAGATTGCCGAGGACGCCGCGCGACATGGCACCGACGGTGGCACTGGGTCTGTCGTCCATGGCGGCAAAGGACAGCACGCCACGCAGTTCACCCGCGCCGCGCAACAGGCCGATGATGTCACCCCGGGTCATCCGATCGGCATCGATCGTGATGGGATGCGGTTGGGCACCCGCTTGCGTCAATCCCGCGACGACGTGCTCCGGCACCTCGAGGTCGGCGGAGGTGATGATCAACCACCGACCCGACAGATGGATATCAGTGTCCGTCAGCGGTTTCCATTCGCTGTGATAGCACCACTGATCGATGGTCGATAGTTCGCGGCGGCGTTTGCGCCAGGCCGACAGCTGTGGGCGGACTTCGTCGAATGGGCGTTGCGGATCGATGCCGAGTGCATCCGTAGCACCGCTGTCGATCGCGGCCCAGAACTCGGCGTCTGCCGCGTCGCTGGCCGGGGTTCGGTCGGCGCCGAGCCAATAGCGCTGTCGCTGGAACGGGTATGTGGGTAGCTCGACCTGCCGTCGTGCCGTACCGAATATGGTGTCCCAGTTGATATCCGCGCCCGCGACGAACAGCCGGGACAGGGCATTCAGCGCGGTGGGGTCTTCGGGGCGGTCCGTTCGCAGCACAGGTACCGTCAGGATTCCGGGCTCGGTTCGAGTCGGTTCCAGGGTTTCGGTGATCAATGCCGTCAGTCCGGCATCCGGTCCGGCGACTACGAATCTGGTTGCGCCACACTCGGACAGCGCTCTGATGCCGTCGGCGAAGCGCACGGTGGTGCGGATGTGTCGCACCCAGTACTGCGGCGTCAGCAAGTCCGCACCGGCCCGAGCTCCCGTCACATTCGATATCACCGGTATCGACGGCTCACCGAACGACAGCCCAGCAACGACTTCCGCGAACTCACCCAGCATCGGCTCCATCAACGACGAGTGGAACGCGTGCGACACCCGCAACCACGTAACCCGCCTGCCGCGGTCGTGCAATTGGTCGGCGACGATGGATACCGCGCTCTTGCGGCCGGATACCACCACCGAATCGGGGCCGTTCACGGCGGCGATATCGACTCCCTCCACCAAGAGCGGAACCACTTCCGCCTCGGTGGCGCTCAGCGCGACCATGGCGCCGCCGTCGGGCAGGGCCTGCATGAGCCGACCGCGCGCGGCCACCAGGGTTACCGCATCCCCGAGCGACAGGACACCCGCCACATGGGCCGCGACAACCTCACCGATCGAGTGCCCCACCACGAAATCCGGTCGTATACCCCATGCTTCGAGCAGCCGGAAAATAGCAACACCGATCGCGAACAGCCCGGCCTGCGCAAACATCGTGGCATTCAACGCATTCTGGTCATCGCCCCACAGCACCTCGGACAACGAGCGACCCAACCGCGCGTCCAAGATGGCGACAACCTCGTCGAATGCCGCCGCAAACGCCGGAAACACCGCATGCAGACCCCGTCCCATACCGATGTACTGCGCACCCTGCCCCGGAAAAACCAGCGCCGTCTTGCCCGCAGCCGCTACGCCACTGACGACTCCGGCCTGCTCACCTGCCGACAGAGCCGCCAATCCGGCCGACAATTCGGCACGGTCGCCACCGAACACCACCGCACGATGGTCGAACAGCGACCGCGAGGTGGCCAACGACCACCCCACATCGGCGGGATCCGGCCCCGGCCGCTCGCGCACCCACTCCGCCAGCCGAACCGCCTGATCCGCCAATGCTTCTCGGGTTCGTGCCGTGACGACCCACGGCACCGTCCTGGGCGAGGCACCCGACGGGGCATCCGACGGATCCGCATCGACCGCCTCCAAGATCACATGCGCATTGGTCCCGCTGACACCGAATGCGGACACCCCGGCGCGCCGGGGTCGAGCCACGGTCGGCCACTCCCGATTGCGATCCAGCAGACGCACGGCACCGGCGGTCCAGTCCACGTGCGCTGAGGGCGCGTCGATATGCAGCGTCTTCGGCAGTACTCCATGCCGCATCGCTTCGACCATTTTGATCACACCCGCCACGCCCGCGGCCGCCTGTGTATGTCCGATATTCGACTTGACCGAACCGAGCCACAGCGGCTGAGCTCTTTCCTGGCCGTAGGTGGCCAGCAGTGCCTGCGCCTCGATCGGATCGCCCAGCGTCGTTCCGGTGCCGTGTGCCTCGACCGCATCCACCTCCGCGGCCGATACTCCCGCATTCGCCAGCGCCCGGCGGATCACCCGCTGCTGCGATGGACCGTTCGGCGCGGTCAAACCGTTCGATGCGCCGTCCTGGTTCACCGCGCTGCCACGAATCACCGCCAGCACCCGATGACCGTTGCGGCGGGCATCCGAAAGCCGTTCGAGTACAAGGACACCCGCACCCTCGGCCCATCCGGTGCCGTCGGCGGCATCGGCGAAGGCCTTACAGCGTCCGTCCGGCGCCAGTCCGCCCTGCCGGGAGAACTCCACGAACACACCCGGTGTCGCCAACACCGCGACACCACCCGCCAGTGCCAGCCCGCATTCGCCCGCACGCACCGCCTGCGTCGCCTGATGCAGTGCGACCAGGCTCGACGAGCACGCGGTATCCACCGATACCGCGGGACCTCCCAGTCCGAGCACATACGAGACCCGCCCGGACACCACACTCGAGGCTGTCCCGGTGAGCAGATAACCGCCGATTCCGTCTTCGTCCACGGCACCGAGCCCGTACCCGGTGCCCGCGACGCCGACGAACACACCGGTGTCGCCGCCCCGCAATGTCGTCGGGACGATTCCGGCGTGTTCCAATGCCTCCCAGCATGTTTCGAGCAGCAGTCGTTGCTGCGGGTCCATCGCCAATGCCTCGCGCGGGCTGATGCCGAAGAAGTCCGCATCGAATTCGCCGACGTCGGACACGAAGCCGCCCGCGCGCACCTGGAATCCGGAGCAGTCCCAGCCGCGGTCGGTCGGGAGTCCGGTCAGTACGTCACGCCCATCGGCCACCACGCGCCACAGGTCCTCCGGCGAGGAAACCCCGCCCGGGAAGCGACAGCCGATCCCCACGATCGCGACCGGGTCCGCAGCGGCCGACACCGCTCGCGGCTCGGCCGTGCGCTCCGGCTCCCCGAATAGTTCCCGCAGTACGAATCGCGCGGCGGCGTCCGGCGTCGGCTGGTCGAAGACGAGTGTCGCGGGTAGCCGCAGCCCGGTGGCGGTCGCCAATCGGTTGCGTGCCTCGACCGCGGTCAACGAATCGAATCCCAGCTGCTTGAAATTGCGATTCGGATCGATATCGGCACCACTCGCGTGACCGAGCACCGAAGCGACCTGGGCACAGACGATTTCGCGCATTGCAGCGAGCCGGTCGGACTCGGCGAGCCCGGACATCCGGTCCCGCAGCGTTTGCTCCGCCGGGTCGGTGTCACGCGGCCGAGCCGAGACCAGTTCACACAGCATCGGCGCGAGCCCGCCGGTTCCGTACTGCTCCGCGAGAACTGTCGAATCCCACTGCACCGCGACGACGTCGGCTCGCACCTGGCCGACGGCCGCATCGAAGAGCCGCAAGCCGTGTGCGGCGGACAGCGGGAGCACACCGCCGCGCCCGATCCGTGCGGTATCCGACGCGCCGAGATGTGCGGTCATCCCGGTGCCGGCTGCCCACAGACCCCACGCGATCGATACCGCGGCCGATCCGTGCGCGCGCCGGTACGCGGCCAAACCGTCCAGAAATACGTTGGCCGCGGCATAGTTGCCCTGGCCCGGCGCACCAAGCACTCCTGCGGCAGCCGAGAACAGCACGAATATCGCAAGATCGAGATCGCGGGTCGCCTCGTGCAGATACCAGGCCGCATCGGCCTTCACCGCCAGCACGGTGTCGAGCCGGTCCGGTGTCAGCGCGGCCAGCACACCGTCATCGAGTACCCCCGCCGCGTGCACCACACCGCGCAGCGGGTACGACTCCGGTACAGCGGCAAGGACTTCCGCGATATCGTCGCGGTTCGAGACATCGGCGGCGATCACGCGCACGTGCGCTCCGGCATCGGTGAGCTCGGCCACCAACTCGGCCGCACCGGGAGCCGCTATCCCACGACGGCTCACCAATAACAGCGACTCGACCTCGTATTCGGTGACCAGATGCCGGGCCGTCAGCGCCCCGAGCCCGCCGGTCCCGCCGGTGATCAGGACCGTACCGTCGAGGGATGGCTTGGCCCACTGCCCCGTGAGCGGCACCAACCGGGCCCGGTGCACGATTCCACCGCGCAGCACCACCTGTGACTCGCCCGACGCCAGCACCACGGCAACCAAATCGGCCGGCACTTCATCGATATCATTGTCCACCAGTATGATTCGGCCAGGTTCCTCGGCTTGCACCGAACGAACCAGGCCCCACACCGCGGAGCCTGGCAGGTCCACGACACCCGTACCGTCCGGGTCGATGGCGCGGTGTGTGATCACGAGCAAGGTGCTCTGCGCGTAGCGTTCGGTGAATTCTTGCAGCACGGTGAGGACCTCGACGGTCGCGCGCCGGGTCGCCGCGGGAATATCGTCGAGACCGCATGGACGACTGTCGAAAACGATGACCGTAGGCGAGTCACCGTGGTCGAGGTCGGTCCAATAGGAGACGGAAATCGGCTGAGCTGGCAGCGGTGCCGCAAGCGCGGACCAGCGTACAGCTTGTAGTTGCGACGGCTGCGGATCGGCTACCGGATTCGGCCGGGCGGGTGCGTCCAACCAGAAGTGTTGGCGTTGAAAGGCATACGTCGGCAGCGGCACACGTCGTGGATTCGAATTCTGATTCAGCGTGTCCCAGCGAACGGCGGCGCCGGCGACCTCGAGTTGCGCTGCGGAGGTGAGAAAGCGGGCGAGCCCGCCCTCGTCTCGACGCAGCGTGCCGACCACGGTCGTCGACACGGATGCGGCGGCCGCTACACAGGATTGCTCGATTCCCAAGGCGAGCAGCGGATGTGGGCCGATTTCGACAAAGGTGTCGTGGCCATCGGCCACCAGCGCGCGTACCGCATCATCGAAGCGCACGGTCTGCCGCAGATTCCGGTACCAGTACTCGCCGTCCAGAGGAGCCGTGTCGACGGCAGTGCCGGCGACCGTGGAGTAGAACGCGGTGGTGGAGGAGTTGGCCGCGACGGCGCCGAATGCCCGCATCAGGGGATCGCGTAGCGACTCGACCTGCGGTGAGTGCGAAGCATAGTCGACCGCGATCCGACCCACGTAGATGTCATCGGCCGCACATCCGGACAGGAACTCCTCGAGTTGGTTCGGTTCGCCGGAGACGACTGTGGTTTCGGGTCCGTTCACCGCCGCTACCGCGACACCGTCGCCGTCGGTCAACCGGGCACGAACGGAGGTCGCAGACAACCCGACCGATGCCATCGCACCGCACCCCGACAGCTGGGTCAGCGCTCGCGACCGGACGATAACGATCCGCGCCGCATCCGCCAATGACAGCGCCCCGGCCACATACGCCGCCGCGATCTCACCTTGCGAATGCCCCACCACCGCATCGGGACTCACCCCCACCGACCGCCACAGCTCGGCCAACGACACCATCATCGCGAACAGCACCGGCTGAACTACATCGACTCGATCCAACGAAGGCGCGTCACCGACTCCGCACAACACATCCAGCAACGACCAATCCACCAACGGCGCAAAGACTTCCGCGCACTCGGTCATCTTCGCCGCAAAGGCCGGTGCGGTATCGAGCAATTCGACACCCATCCCAACCCACTGCCCGCCCTGTCCCGGAAATACGAACACCGTCCGGCCCGGATCCCCCGCCACACCCTGCACAACACCCGCCGCCGACTCCCCCGCCCCCAGTCTTGCCAGACCTGCCACCAACTCGTCGCGATCGGTGCCGAAGACCACCGCCCGGTGTTCGAACCGTGACCGCGAGGTCAGCAGCGAGTGGCTCACACCCACCGGATCCGAGTCGGGTCGGGCCAGCATCCAGTCACGCAACCGGTCGGCCTGTGCGCGCAGCGCGGTCGCGCTTCGTGCCGATATCACCCACGGGACAGGGGTATTCGTCCGCACCGGGGCGCGGTCGATCGCCGCGGGCGTGGCTGCTTGCTCCAGGATCACATGCGCATTGGTCCCGGAAACACCGAATGCCGACACCCCCGCCCGCCGGGGCCGCGCACCGATTTCGGGCCAGTCCTGCGGCTCGGTCAGCAGCGCCACCGCGCCCGCCGTCCAGTCGACCTGTGACGACGGCGCATCCACATGCAACGTCCGCGGTAACACCCCGTATCGCAGCGCCTGCACCATCTTGATCACACCACCGACACCAGCCGCCGCCTGGGCATGCCCGATATTCGATTTCAGGGAGCCGAGCCACAGGGGGCGATCCCCGGGCCGACCCCGACCGTAGGTGGCAAGCAGGGCCTGCGCTTCGATCGGATCACCGAGCGTTGTTCCGGTGCCGTGCGCTTCCACGACATCGACATCGGCCGGGTCGACCCCCGCATCGGCCAGCGCGCGCCGAATCACCCGCTGTTGCGCGGGTCCGTTCGGTGCCGTCAACCCATTGGACGCGCCGTCCTGGTTCACCGCGGACCCACGCACCACGGCAAGTACCTCGTGCCCCAACTGCCGCGCCCGCGACAGCCGCTCGACCACCAGCACACCCGCGCCCTCGGCCCACCCCGTTCCGTCGGCGGCCGCCGCGAACGATTTGCACCGCCCGTCGGGAGCCAGCCCACCTTGCCGGGAGAACTCGATGAACGAACTCGGCGTCGGCATCACGGTCACCCCGCCGACCAATGCCGATGTGCACTCCCCCGACCGCAGCGACCGCACCGCTTGATGCAGTGCGACCAGCGATGACGAGCACGCGGTATCCACCGATATCGCGGGTCCCTCGAGCCCGAGCACGTACGCCACCCGACCGGAAACCACACTTGTCGCCGCACCCGTCAGCAAGTAACCGTCGCCGGTTCCCGCCTCGAGCGCTCCGGACCCGTAGCCCTGGCCCGAGACTCCGACGAACACTCCGGTCGTGCTCCCGTGCAGTGAAGCCGGGTCGATACCCGCGTGTTCGAGTGCTTCCCAGGCGATTTCGAGCAAGACTCGCTGTTGCGGATCCATTGCCGCGGCTTCGCGTGGACTGATGCCGAAGAATCCGGCATCGAATTCGCCCACATCCGGTAGGAAGCCGCCCTTGAAGTCCGTTGCGCCCCAGTTGCGTTCGGTCGGAACGGCGGCTACCGCGTCGCGGCCCTCGGATACCAGGCCCCACAGTTCGTCCGCGGAGGCAACTCCGCCCGGATACCGGCAGGCCATCCCGACGATCGCGATCGGCTCCGCCGCCTCCGCCCGCAATTTCTCGTTGGCCGCTCGCAGCGCGGCGTTGTCCTTGGCCGACTTGCGCAGCGCCTCGACCAGTTCGTCCATCGACACGGCCATCAGTTCTCGTCCTACCTTCAGTCGCGCCCGTTGCCCATGATGTGGGCAACGAGGTCCGCGGAGTCCATGGCATCGAGCGCATCGGGAGTGGCCGTATCCGGTTGCGGCGAATTCCCCTCCGCGCTTGTCGATTCCAGAAGTGCATCGAGCACCCCCAGTTCGCGGAATCGGGCCAGCGGTATCCGGGCCAGACGGCGTCGGATATCGCTTTCCGCCGTATCGACGTCGGCCGTGCCGAGGGCCAATTCCTCGTGCAGGTAGCGGGCGACGGCACGTGGTGTCGGGTGGTCGAACAGCAGTGTCGCCGAAAGTCTCAGTCCCGTTGCGGTTTTCAAGCGGTTTCGGGTCTCGACCGCGGTCAGCGAGTCGAATCCGAGGTCGGCGAAATTGCGGTCCGGCGCGATCTCCTGAGGGCCTCGGTGACCGAGTACTGTCGCGACTTCGGCGCGCACCGTTTCGAGGAGTACCCGCGCCTGTTCCTGCCCGTCCAGCCCTGTAAGACGCACGCGCAGTTCGGATTCCGCCACATCCGGTGGACCGTCTCGCTCGGCGCGGAGCGCGGCTCGGACATCGGGAAGGTCGGCGATCAGCGCGCGCCGCCGCGATATCGAATACAGGGTGGTGAACTGCTCCCAGTCGATATCGGCAATCGTCACGCAGGTCTCGGCGCTACCGACCGTCGCCGCCATCGCGCGCAGTGCCGACTCCGGATCCAGCAGGCCTACGCCGGTCCGGGTCAGGAACTGTTGCGCCGGTGCGGAATCGGCCATGCCGCCACCGGACCAGCCGCCCCACGCGAGCGACGTCGCTACCAGACCGCGCGACCGGCGCTGCTCGGCCAGCGCGTCCAGGTATGCGTTCCCGGCGGCATAGCCGCCCGCCCCATGGCTACCCCAGGTCGCCGCACCGGAGGAGAACAGGACGAAGGCGTCCAACCGGCGCGCGCCGAGCAGGTCGTTCAGGTGCTGCGCGCCCAGCACCTTCGGCGCGAGCGAGGCGCCGACCGCAGCGGGATCGAGTGCGGGGATCGGATCGTAGTAGGCGATTCCGGCCGCGTGGATCACGGCGCTCAGCTCCGCATCGAACATGGCGAGCACCGAGGCCACCGCGGCGCGGTCGGTCACATCGGCCGCCAGAATGCTCACCCGCCCGCCCGCGGCGACGAGTTCCGCCTCGAGTTCGGCGGCGCCGGGGGCCTGTGGCCCGCGCCGGCCGACCAGGACGACGTGCTCGGCACCGTTGGCGACCAGCCACCGCGCGATGTGCGCACCGATGCCACCGGTACCGCCGGTGACGAGCACGGTGCCGCGCGGGGTCCACTTCCCGGTAGTGCGCGGTGCCCGCATCATTCGGCGGGCATACGTGCCGGATGCGCGCATCGCCAGCTGGTCCTCGCCGTCGTCGCGGGATACCGCGGCCGCGAGGCGATGCGGCATGCTGGGCTCCCACTGGGCGGGAAGATCGACCATACCGCCCCACCACTGTGGGAATTCCAGGCCCGCGACCTGTCCGAGGCCCCATACCTGAGCGCGCATCGCGTCGGCGATGTGGTCCGAGTGGGTCGCCGTGACGGCACCATTGGTGACGAACCACACCGGCACGCTTACTCCCGCATCCCGCAGCGCCTGCAGCAGCCGCAGATTCGCGAGCAAGCCCCCCGATATCGCGGCATCGGCACTCGGTTGATCGTCGAGCGCGAGCAGCGATATGACGCCACGGCATTCGGACACCGCCGAAGGCAGGTCGGAATCCATCCGCACGCAGAGTGTTTCGACACCGAAGGCCGCAGCGATCTCGACGCCACGACCGATGTCATCGGCGGTGATGACCAGCCATCTACCAGTCGGGCGAACAGGATTGTCGGCCAAGGGTTTCCATTCGATGCGATACCGCCGGGAATCGGTGGCCGATTCCGCTCGCCGCTGTTCCCGCCACGCCGACAGCATCGGCAGCACCTCACCGAACGACCGGGATGGATCGATGCCGAGCGGCGCCGGATCCGAATCCTCGATGGCGCGCCAGAACTCGGCGTCAACTGGATCCGCGGCGGCGCGCACCGAGCCCGGTGACGGATCCAGCCAGTAGTGCGTGCGTTGGAAGGCGTAGGTCGGCAAGTCCACACATGGGCGCGATCCACCGAGCACGGCGTCCCAGGTGACCGCCACGCCCGCGACGAACATGTTCGCTATCGCCTTCAGCGCTGTCGTGTGCTCGTTGCCGTCCTTGCGCAGGACCGGGACGATCAGTCGCCCGGCGTCGATGCCTTCGAAGCACTGCTCGATCGACCCGGTCAAGCCACCATCCGGTCCGGCGACCACGAATCGGGTTGCGCCACAGTCGTGCAGCGCTGCGATGCCGTCGGAGAATCGAACCGTCTCGCGGACCTGCCGCGCCCAATAATCCGGCGCCAACAGTTCCGAACCCGCCAGAGCTCCCGTCACGTTGGATATCACCGGTATCGAAGGCTCGCTGAACGACAGCCCCGCAACAATTTCCGCGAATTCCCCCAGCATCGGCTCCATCAACGGCGAATGGAACGCGTGTGACACTCGCAACCACGTCACCCGCTTGCCTCGATAACGCATCCGATCGGCGACGACGGCTACCGCATCCCGAACACCCGATATCACCACCGAATCAGGGCCGTTCACCGCGGCTATCCCGACCCCCTCGATCAGCAATGCCGACACCGTCGCCGCCCCGGCCGCCACCGCTACCATCGCGCCCCCAGCGGGCAACGCCTGCATCAGCCGCCCCCGCGCGGCCACCAGCGTCACCGCATCCGCCAGTGACAGCACACCCGCCACATGGGCGGCGGCTACCTCGCCAATCGAGTGCCCCACCACGAAATCCGGTCGCACACCCCAGGATTCGAGCAGGCGATAGGTCGCCACCTCGACAGCGAACAACCCGGCCTGCGCAAACACCGTCGCATTCAACGCATCCTGATCATCGCCCCAGAGCACCCGGGTCAACGAACACCCCAACCGCGCGTCCAACAAGGCAACAACCTCGTCGAACGCCGCCGCGAACGCCGGAAACACCCCATGCAGTTCCCGCCCCATACCGACGTACTGCGCACCCTGCCCCGGAAAAACCAGTGTCAGCTCACCCGCATCTGCCATCGCACCCCGAACCACCGCCGAGTCGGACGTTCCGTCGGCCACCGCCGCCAGTCCGCTGACCAGTTCGGCACGATCGGCACCGACCACGACCGCGCGATGCTCGAACCGTGACCGCGACGTCACCAGCGACCAGCCCACATCCGCCGGTTCGAGGCCGGGACGAGCCGAAACCCACCCCGCCAACAATCGCGCCTGCGCACGCAATGCCGCCTCGCTTCGCGCCGAAATGACCCAGGGCACAATGTCACCCGAATCCGGCATCGCCGCGGGGCCATCGGCAACCGGTGCCTGCTCCACGATCACATGGGCATTCGTCCCGGAGATCCCGAAGGCAGACACCCCTGCGCGCCGCGGCCTGCCGTACGTCTCGGGCCAGGCGCGCGCCTCCACCAACAGCTCGACCGCACCCGACGACCAATCCACCTGTGCCGAAGGCGAATCCACATGCAACGACTTCGGCAGTACACCGTGCCGTAATGCCTGCACCATCTTGATCACGCCGGCCATCCCGGCCGCGGCCTGGGTGTGACCGATATTCGATTTGATCGATCCGAGCCACAGCGGCTCCCGACGATCCCGACCGTAGGTGGCCAGCACGGCGTGCGCCTCGATCGGATCACCCAGCCGGGTCCCCGTGCCATGCGCCTCGACCGCATCCACCTCGGCAGCGGCGATACCCGCATGCGCCAATGCCTGACGGATAACCCGTTGTTGCGCCGGACCATTCGGCGCGGTCAGACCATTCGACGCGCCATCCTGATTCACCGCGATACCCGGGATCACCGCGAGTACCTTGTGCCCGTGGCGGTGTGCATCGGCGAGCCGCTCCACCACCAGCACCCCGGCACCTTCGGCCCAGCCGGTACCGTCGGCGGCGTCGGCGAACGGTTTGCATCGGCCGTCGGCGGCGAGCCCGCGCTGGCGGGAGAACTCGACGAAGATGCCCGGTGCCCCGATCACCGTCACCCCGCCGACCAGCGCCAGCGAACTCTCTCCCGATCGCAGCGACTGCACCGCCTGATGCAGCGCGACCAGACTCGACGAGCACGCCGTATCCACCGACACCGCGGGTCCTTCCAGACCCAGCACGTACGACACCCGCCCCGACACCACACTCGATGACAGTCCGGTGAGCAGATATCCCTCCGCACCGCCATCCGGATCCGCATCGAGTCGGCCGTTCCCGTAGGTCGGACTGGATACGCCGACATAGACGCCGGTCGTGGAGCCGCGCAGCGACTGCGGATCGATGCCGGCGTGTTCTATTGCCTCCCAGCAGGTTTCGAGAAACAAACGCTGCTGCGGATCCATCGCGATCGCTTCGCGTGGACTGATACCGAAGAACGCGGCGTCGAAGTGGCCCGCGTCGTGTACGAAACCGCCCTCCCGCACATACGATTTCCCGGCCGCATCCGGATCGGGATCGAACAATTCCGATACGTCCCAACCCCGGTCCACCGGGAATCCGGACACCGCATCGCGACCGTCGAGCAGCAATTGCCAGAGGTCATCCGCCGACCGCACGCCGCCCGGAAACCGGCAGCCGATCCCCACGATCGCCACCGGCTCGTCGGTCGCCGGGCGCACCGGCTCCTGGATCGCGACATCCGCGTCTCGCCCACCGAGTTCCCGGTTCAGGTACTCCGCGATAGCGCGTGGGGTGGGGTAGTCGAAGACCAGGCTCACCGGAAGGGCGAGCCCGGTAATGGTTTTCAATCTGTTCCGGGTCTCGACCGCGGACAGGGAGTCGAATCCCTGGTCCCGGCAGGCACGATCCGGATCGATGGCATCGGGCCCGTCGTGTCCGAGCAGCGCGGCGATTTCGGTGCGCACCAGGCCGAGCAGGTCGCCGAGGTCGAGCTGGGGCGACTGCGTGCTGGCGTGTGCGGCCATGGCCCGCCACGTTGCAGGTACCAACTCCCGCAGCATGGGCGCCAGTTCCCCACGCCGCGCCCGCGCTGCCAGGGCGGCGGTATCGAATCGGGCCGCCACCGGCGCGGCGTCGGTGTGGGCAGCCGCGGCGTCGAACAATGCCAGTCCCCGCGCGGTCGGCAGGCCGAGCATACCGACGCGGCTCATCCGTGTGGTCTCGGTAACGCCGAGGCGGCCGGTCAGACCGGTGTCGGATGTCCACAGGCCCCACGCGATGGACGTCGCGGGCAACCCTGCGGCCCGGCGGTACACGGCCAAGCCGTCCAGGAAGGTATTGGCGGCGGCGTAGTTGCCCTGCCCCGGTGATCCCGTCGTACCCGCCATCGAGGAGAACAGGACGAATGTCGACAGCTGTCGATCCAGGGTGAGTTCGTGCAGATACCAGGCCGCATCGGCCTTTGCCGCGAGCACCGCATCGATTCGATCCGGTGTCAGCGACCCGATCACACCGTCGTCCAGCACAGCCGCGGCATGGACGACACCGGTCAAGTCCGGAATCGTGGCCACCAGCTCCGCGAGCGAATGACGTTGCGACACATCGCATGCGCGCACCCGAACGCGCGCACCGAGTTCGCTCAGCTCTGTCGCCGACTCCGTGGCGCCGACGGCGTCCGGCCCGCGACGGCCGGCCAGGACCAGCGAGCGAATTCCATGCTCTACCACCAGATGCCGCGCGACCAGTGCGCCGAGTCCGCTGGTGCCTCCGGTGATCAGTACCGTGCCGTCGGCGACGGGTGCGGCACCGGTCGCGACCGTGAGTCGTTCCAGTCGAGCCACATAGGCGACACCATCGCGAATCGCCACTTGCGGCTCTCCGGTGGCCAGCGCCAGTGCCACGATGTCCCCGTGATCGATGTGGCCGTCGCTATCGACCAGCACGATCCGGCCGGGATCCTCCGACTGTGCGGTGCGCACCAAGCCGATGACCGCAGTCCCCGGGAGATCGGTGATACCCTCTCCCGCAATTGAAATCGCACCACCGGTGCATACCAACAAGGTGGTCGAGGCAAAACGCTCGTCACGGGCAAATTCCTGCAATACCGCGAGCACATCGTGGGCCACGGCGTGGGTGTCGGCAAGAACATCCGGCTCGGCAGACGATTCCGCCCGGCGGCCCAACAGATTCCCGGACACCGTCTCCGCCACATCGGTTGCAGCGCGGGCGTCGGCGACGGCATCCGACCCAACAGACGATTCCGTCCGATGGCCCGATAGATTCCCGGACGTCGTGTTCACCACGTGAGTCGCAGCACCGGCGTCGGCGACGACATCCGACCCAACAAACGATTCCGCCGTGCCGCCCAGCAGACTCGCGTCATCCCCGGACTTTGTCTCCACCGCCCTCGCCCCGCGCGAGTCGGCCCCGGTCTCGTCGGCGCGGCGGGGCCGTTCGAGCGCGTGCCGTCGGAGGTCGAGGACTACCACGGCCGGTGGCGTCCGATCCGGTGCGAGCCGAGTCCATTCGACGAACGCCGGAGTGCCGGTGGGTCCCGTGGTGGCAATCACCCGCCAACGGACAGCGTGCAGCGGATCCGTGGTGCCGCGCTGAATCGGTACCGGCTGCCACCGCATCGATCGAATCGATAGCACCGGTTGTCCCTCGGCATCCGCCGCTTCGATCGCGACCGTGTGCGCACCGACCGGAGTGATCCGCACCCGCAACGCCGATGCTCCGGCCGCGTGGAGCGTCACACCCTCCCACTCGGATGGCAGCATCGCGCCGTCGGCACCACGGAGTTCGCCGTCGATGGCCGTGGCATGCGCCAGCGCCTCGAGCAATGCCGGGTGCACTCCGAATCCGGTGTAATCGCTATCGGTTTCGGGCAGCTCTACCTCGGCGAACAGCTCCGTACCGCGTTGCCACACGGCATGTGTCGCTCGGAACAGCGGGCCATAGCCGAAGCCCGCCTCGGCCATCCTGTCGTAGAGGCCGTCCACCGGCACGGACCTGGCACCGGGCGGTGGCCACGCCGACAATTCGATCTCCGCATCCACAGCGGCCGCGGACAGCAGGCCGCGGGCATGCAGCATCCAGTCCACGCCCGGAGCATCGGCGCGGGAATACAGCGATACCGGCCGCGCACTCGTTTCGTCCGGATCACCGACGACGACCTGAATCCGGACGCCACCCTCGCTCGGCAAGGCCAGCGGTGTCACCACGGTCAATTCACCGAGCCGCGCGCAACCGACCTCATCCCCCGCGCGAACCGCCAGCTCGATGAATCCGGCATTCGGGAACACCACCGCGCCGTCGACCATATGCTCGGCCAGCCACGGATCGGTCTGCCGCGACAACCAGCCGGTCAACACCATGCCGTCGGATCCGGCGGCGGGCACCGCCGCGCGCACGAGCGGATGGTCGGTGGCCGACAGTCCGAGCCTGGTCGGGTCGGTGGCCCCCGCCGACGCATCGAGCCAGTAGCGGCGATGCTGAAAAGCATAGGTGGGCAGTGCTACTCGCCGCGGGTCGGTCCGTTCGAATACCGGCGCCCACCGCACCTCGGCCGCACCCGAAACGTGCAGATGTGCTGCGGCGGTGAGGAATTGGGCGGATCCGTCTTCATCACGGCGCAGTGTGCCGACCACCACCGGGGCAGCCTCGGACCGAATGGCCTCGTATGACTGTTCGATACCCGGTATCAGTAGGGGATGCGGGCTGATTTCGACAAACGTTCCGTAGCCGTCGCCAGCCAACGCCCGCACGGAATCATCGAAAAGTACTGTCTCCCTGAGGTTCCGGAACCAATACTCGGCATCGAGCCGCCCGGTATCCAGCACACCCCCGGTCACGGTCGAGTAGAACGCCACCTCCGACGAGGACGCCGCGACCGTGCCGAATTCAGCCGACAGCCGCTCTCGCAACGGCTCCACCTGTGGCGAGTGCGAGGCGTAATCCACCGCGATACGACCGACATAGACGCCCTCCCCCGCACATTCGGTCAGGAACTGCCCGATGGCTTCGGGCTGACCGGACACAACCGTCGTGACGGGACCATTCACCGCCGCCACGACGATGTCATCACGATCAGCGAACCGCTCGCGAATATCGCTGGCGGACAGACCGATCGACGCCATCATTCCGCGACCGGACAGCTCGGTGAGCGCTCGTGACCGCGTCACCACAATCCGCGCCGCATCCGCCAGTGACAGCGCCCCGGCCACATACGCCGCCGCGATCTCGCCCTGGGAATGCCCGACGACCGCATCGGGCGTCACGCCAACGGACCTCCAGAGCTCGGCCAGCGACACCAGCACCGCGAAGAGCGCCGGTTGCACCACATCGACCCGGTCCGATGACGGCGCACCATCGACTCCCCGCAGCACGTCGAACAGCGACCAGTCCACCAATGGCGCGAAGACTTCCGCGCACTCGGCCAGCTTCGCCGCGAATACCGGAGCCGAATCCAGCAAATCCACCCCCATCCCCACCCACTGCCCGCCCTGCCCCGGAAACACGAACACCGTCTTCCCGTGGTTGTCGGCTGCACCCGACACCACACCCGGCCCGGTGAAATCGGAAAGCCGCGCCAGCAACTCGTCGCGATCGGTACCGATCACCACCGCCCGGTGTTCGAACCGCGACCGCGTGGTCACCAATGACCACCCGACGTCCTGTACCACCAATTCCGGACGCTCACGCACGAATTCGGCCAACCGTCGCGCCTGTCCAGCCAACGCGTCGCGACTGTGTGCCGAAATCACCCACGGCACAACACCTCCCACCACGGCCGAACGCTCCGCCGGCGCCGAGTCCGGTGCCTGTTCGATGATCACGTGCGCATTGGTCCCGGAAGCCCCGAATGCCGACACCCCCGCCCGGCGCGGCCGTCCGGCGATGTCCGGCCAGGGCTGTGCGTCGGTGAGCAGCGCTACCGCACCCGCGGTCCAATCGATATGCGATGACGGCGAATCCACATGCAGGGTGCGCGGCAATACCCCGTGTCGCATTGCCTGCACCATCTTGATCACGCCCGCCACACCGGCCGCGGCCTGCGTATGACCGATATTCGACTTCAAGGAACCCAACCACAACGGCCGATCCGCGGCACGGTCTCGACCGTAGGTCGCCAGCAATGCCTGTGCCTCGATCGGATCACCGAGCGTGGTCCCGGTACCATGGGCCTCGACCACGTCCACCTCGGCCGGATCCAGATCGGCATCGGCCAGGGCACGGCGGATCACCCGCTGCTGTGCCGGACCGTTCGGCGCTGTCAAGCCATTGGACGCGCCGTCCTGATTCACCGCCGTCCCGCGCACCACGGCCAGAACTTCGTGCCCCAGTTCCCTGGCGCGCGAGAGTGATTCGACGACCAGCACACCGACGCCTTCGGCGAAACCGGTCCCATCCGCCGCCTCCGCGAACGATTTGCAGCGCCCGTCCCCCGCCAGCCCGCGTTGCCGCGAGAACGCCACGAACGCTTCCGGCGTCGCCATGACCGTCACCCCGCCGACCAGCGCCATCGAGCATTCCCCCGACCGCACCGCACGCACCGCCTGATGCAGCGCCACCAGCGACGATGAACACGCCGTATCCATCGATACCGCGGGCCCTTCCAGCCCGAGCGCATACGCGACCCGCCCCGACACGATCGCACCCGAGCCAGCGCTGCCGGGATAGTCGTGGTACATCAACCCGACGAATACACCGGTATCGCTGCCGCGTAGTGAGTTCGGCTCGATTCCGGCGTGTTCCAATGCCTCCCAACTGGTTTCGAGCAACAGCCGCTGCTGTGGATCCATGGCCATCGCCTCGCGCGGGCTGATCCCGAAGAAGCCGGCATCGAACACGCCCGCGTCGTGCACGAAACCACCCTCGCGCACATAGGTTTTCCCGTCCTCTCCCGGCTCGGGATCGAATACCCGGGCAACATCCCAGCCCCGATCATCGGGAAAACCCGACACCGCATCCCGCTCCCCGACCACCAGATCCCACAGGCTGTCCGGCGAGGACACGCCGCCCGGATACCGGCAGCCGATCCCCACTATCACCACTGGATCGGACGCAGCGTCGCCCGCGACCCTCGACGTAGGCATGACATCCGATGCGCCACCGAGCAATTCACGCAAGACCAGTCCGCCGACGGCCTTCGGCGTCGGATAATCGAAGACCAGGGTCACCGGCAGCCGCAGGCCGATGGCAGTGTGCAACCGATTACGGACTTCGACCGCCATCAGCGAGTCCAGACCGAGCTCACCGAAGTTCCGGTCCGCATCGATCGCGGCGGGTCCGTCATGACCGAGCACCACCGCAACCTCGGCGCGCACCAGCTCCACGATCATCTGCTCTTGTCGCACTGCCGTCGCCCCCGACAGCCGCGCTTGCCAGCGGCGCACCGGATCCGTTTCCGCCACACCGGATCCGGCCGCAGCCGTGCGGCGGGTGCGGGTTACCAGCCCTTGCAATGCGGGCGCGAGTGTCCCGGCCGCGGCCTGTGCGGTCAGTGCCGCCCGGTCCCAGCGGACCGCCACCACCTCGGCGCGATATCCGGTCAGCGCGGCATCGAACAGCGCGACACCCTGATCGGTGCTCAGCCCGAGCACCCCGTTGCGACCCAATCGGGCGGTATCGGTGGCGGCCAGATGTCCGGTCAATCCGGTGTCATCGCGCCATAGACCCCATGCGATCGATGTGGCCGCGAGGCCGTTCGCATAGCGCTGTGCCGCAAGTCCATCCAGGAAAACGTTGGCCGCGGCATAGTTTCCCTGACCGGCCGAGCCGAGTACGCCCGCGGCCGTGGAGAACAGCACGAACATGGCCAGGTCACGATCGCGGGTCAGCTCGTGCAGATGCCAGGCGGCGTCCACCTTCGCCGCGAGCACCGGGTGCACGCGCTCCGGAGTCAATGCGGCGATCACGCCGTCGTCCAGTACACCGGCGGCGTGCACGATCCCTATCAGCGGGAAGTCATCCGGCACCGCGGCGAGGAGTCCGGCCACCGCGGCACGCTCGGAGACGTCGGCCGCGATAATCCGCACCCGCGCGCCCAGTTCGGCCAACTCCCGCGACAGCTCCGCGACGCCTGGTGCGGCCGGCCCACGACGGCTCGCGAGCAGCACCGACGGCACCCCGTAGGCGGTCACCAGATGGCGCGCCGCGATCGCGCCGAGCCCGCTGGTGCCGCCGGTGATCACGACCGTGCCTTCGGCGAGTCGATCGGTATCGGCCACCGGCGCCGCGTCGGCATCGCGTGGGACCCGGGTGAGGCGCGCCGCGTGCGGCACCCCGTCGCGCACCATGATCTGCGGTTCGCCCGATGCCAGCACGATCGATACCAACTGCGCGAAGTCGCCGGTACCGTCGGTATCCAGCAACACAATTCGGCCGGGATCCTCTGCCTGTGCGGCCCGCACCAGACCCCAGATCGCCGCTCCCGCGAGGTCCGTGACGTCCGCGCCGACCGCCGCCCTGGTGACCACCAACAGCGTGCTGGACCGGAACCTGTTGTCACGCAGCCACTCCTGCAGCACCGACAGCACTGCGTCGACGGCGGCACGCACATTCGTCGGCATATCGGTGTCCGGCACAGCGCGAACGTCGAGCACAACGACCGGTGGCACGGCTTCGAGCACCCGCAGCCCGGCGCGAGCCGACTCGGCATCGGCGAATGTCACGAGCTCCGCCGCGCTCGCTGTCGCGACAGCGCCGAGCCGACGCCACCGCATCGCGTACAACTGCTCCCGGGGTCCGGCTACGCCCAACTGCCCCGACCGCAGCCGGCGCATGGTCACCGAACCGGTCAGCACCACGTCACCGATGTCGTCGACCGCCACGATCGACACCGCACCGTTCTCGGCCGGCACGAGGCGCGCCCGCAATGCCGAGGCACCACCCGCGTGCACGGAAACGGCGCGCCATACGAAGGGCAGCATCAGTTCACCGGACGCCCCGGTAAGCGCCCTACCGTGCAGGACCGCGTCCAGCAGCGCCGGATGCAGCACGAATCGCGATGTCTCGGTGACCGTCTCGGGCAGCGCCGCGGCCACGAACAGTTCGTCGCCACGCCGCCATACCGAGCGCAGCCCCTGGAAGGCGGGCCCGAATTCGTAACCGGCGGTGGCCAGCTTCTCGTACACCCCGGATGTATCGATCGGTGTCGCCCCGACCGGCGGCCAAACATGCGCCCAGTCGCAGTCCGCGGCCGCGTCGTCCAGGCTCAGCACACCGCGCGCATGGGCGATCCAGTCGGCGCCGTCGGCGCGGGAGTACACCGAAATCGCCCGCTCGCCGGACTGTTCCGGTCCGGATACCACGACCTGGATCTGCACCGCGTCGACCAGTACCAGCGGTGCCTCCAGCGTCAACTCGCGTACCTGCCCGCAACCGACGATGTCCGCCGCCCGCACCGCCAGCTCCACGAATCCGGTGCCGGGGAACAGCGTCACCCCGGCCGCGACGTGGTCGGCCAACCACGGTTGCAGGTGTGGCGAAATCCGGCCGGTGATCACCACTTCCCCGGACTCCGCCGATGACACCACCGCGCCCGCCAAGGGGTGATCTGCCGCCGCGAGCCCGAGCGAACGCACGTCGACGGTCCCCGCATCACTGTCCAGCCAGAAGCGGCGGCGTTGAAATGCGTAGGTGGGCAACGGAACTCGCCGGGGCGCTATGCTGTCGAAGACAGTGGCCCAGCGCACCTCGGCAATCCCGGTCACATCCACCTGCGCCACCGAGATCAGAAATCCGGCCGGTCCGCCCGCGGTACGGCGCAGCGTCGGCACGATCGTGGTGGCGCCGAGCACATCGGCCGATGCGCAGGACTGCTCGATTCCCGCAGTCAGCACCGGGTGCGGACTCGTCTCGACGAACAGGCGATATCCATCGGTCAGCAGCGCCTGGGTGGCGATGTCGAAATGTACTGTCTCCCTGAGGTTCCGGAACCAATACTCGGCATCGAGCTGCGCGGAATCCAGCACACCCCCGGTCACGGTCGAATAGAACGCCACCGCCGACGAGGCCGCCGCGACCGTCCCGAAATCGGCCAACAGCCGCTCCCGCAGTGGTTCGACCTGCGGCGAATGCGACGCATAATCCACCGCGACCCGCCCGACGTAGACTCCCTCCGCTTCACACTCGGAAAGGAACCGATCGAGCGCGTCGGGCACACCGGAGACAACCGTCGTGGCCGGACCGTTCACCGCCGCCACCACAACGCCAGCTCGCCCCGCCAGCCGCTCACGGACATCGCTCGGCGACAAGCCGATCGAGGCCATCGCACCCTGTCCCGACACCTCGGTCAAAGCACGCGACCGCACCACAACGATTCGCGCGGCATCCGCCAACGACAGCGCCCCGGCCACATACGCCGCCGCGATCTCACCTTGCGAATGCCCCACCACCGCATCGGGACTCACCCCCACCGACCGCCACAGCTCGGCCAACGACACCATCATCGCGAACAGCACCGGCTGCACCACATCGACCCGGTCCAACGACGGTGCGCCATCCGCCGCCCGCAGGACCTCGAGCAACGACCAATCCACCAATGGCGCAAGCACTTCCGCGCATTCGGCCAGCTTCGCCGCGAACACCGGAGCCGATGCCGACAGCTCGACCCCCATTCCCACCCACTGCGCACCCTGCCCCGGAAACACGAACACAGTTCGCCCCGGATCCCCTGCCACGCCCCGCACCACGCCCGGCGCAGACCCACCGTCCGCCAAAGCCGCAACCCCGTCGATCAACTCCGCGCGATCGGAACCGAGCACCACCGCCCGATACTCGAACCGCGACCTGGTCGTCGCCAGCGACCAGCCCACATCGCACGGTTGCTGCTCCGGATGCGCGAGCAGCCAGGCGTGCAATCGCCGCGCCTGCGCCCGCAATGCCGCGTCCGACCGTCCCGAGACCACCCACGGCACCGCCTCGATCGGACCCACCGGTGCGTTTTCCACGGGCTCCGGGGCCTGCTCCAATACGATGTGCGCATTCGTGCCGGAAACCCCGAACGCCGACACCCCGGCCCGGCGCGGCCGTTCCTCGACCTGCGGCCACACCTTTGCCTCGGTCAGCAATTCCACCGCGCCCGAGGACCAATCCACATGCGACGAGGGCGCATCCACATGCAACGTTTTCGGCAAGATCCCGTGCCGCAGCGCCTGCACCATCTTGATCACCCCCGCCACACCCGCCGCCGCCTGGGAATGGCCGAAATTGGACTTGATCGCTCCCAACCACAGCGGCCGATGCCGTGGCCGATCCTGGCCGTAGGTCGCCAGCAATGCCCGCGCCTCGATCGGATCACCGAGCGTCGTGCCGGTACCGTGCGCCTCGACGACATCCACCTCGGCCGCCGACACCCCGGCATTGGCCAACGCCTGCCGGATCACCCGTTGCTGCGCGAGACCATTCGGTGCCGCGAGGCCGTTGGACGCACCGTCCTGATTGATGGCCGAACCGCGCACCACCGCCAATACCCGGTGCCCGAGCCGGTGCGCCTCGGACAACCGCTCGATTACCAGTACGCCCGCGCCCTCGGCCCATCCTGTGCCATCCGCCGCATCCGCGAACGGCTTGCACCGGCCATCGGGCGCCATCCCGCCCTGCCTGGCGAATTCGACGAATGCGCCCGGTGTCGGCATCACCGACACACCACCGACCAACGCGAGCGAACACTCGCCCGACCGAATCGATTGCACGGCTTGATGCAGCGCGACCAGCGACGACGAGCAGGCCGTATCCACCGACACCGCGGGCCCCGCCAAGCCGAGCACGTACGCCACCCGCCCCGACACCACACTCGGCACCGTTCCGGTGAGCAGATAGCCACCGGCCTCGGCGTCGGCGGCGACCTGATGCAGGCGTGGTCCGTAGTCCTGGCGGGTGACGCCGACGAATACGCCGGTGGCGCTGCCGCGCAACGACTCCGGCGTGATGCCCGCGTATTCCAGTGCCTCCCAGGTAGTTTCCAGTATCAATCGCTGCTGCGGGTCCATCGCCAGCGCTTCACGCGGGCTGATCCCGAAGAATCCGGCGTCGAAATCGCCAGCGCCAGTGACGAATCCGCCCGCGCGCGCATAGGATTCGCGCAACCCGGCCGGCAGCTCCCATCCGCGGTCGGTGGGGAATCCGGATATCGCGTCCACCTCGGCCGCCACCAGATCCCACAGCCCCTCCGGCGAGGTGACACCGCCGGGGTACCGGCAGCCCATGCCAACGATCGCCACCGGCCCGGACAGCGTGGTGTGCAATTGCTGCCTGGCCTCGTACAGCTCGGAGGTCACCCATCGCAGGTTCTCCAGAATCTTGTCATCCGTCATCGCCGGGACCTGTCTTTCGAGAGTGGGGGCACGCCTCAGGACTTGCCGAGCTGCGTGCGGATGAAGTCTTCGAGTTCGTCGGCCGACGCGGACCGCAGCACGTCCTTGGTCGTGCGCGCGCCGTCGGATACCGACGTATCACGGAGCTCGGCCAGCAGGCCCTCGAGCCGCGCGCGGGCGTCGCGGCGCTCCGGACTGTCCGCTCGGGCCGCGAGCAGAGTCTCTTCGAGCCGGTCCAGGTCCTGGTGGAGGCGTTGCTCGGGCGACTCCTCGTCCTCGGTCAACTGCTGGTACAGAAACTGGGCGAGGGTCTGCGCCGTGGGGTAATCGAAGACCAGTGTCGCGGGTAGCGACAGCCCGGTGGCGGCCCGCAACCGGCGGTAGGTCTCGACCGCGGCCAAGGAGTCGAATCCCAGATCCTTGAACGACCGATCCGCGGCGATCGCGTCGCATTCGGTGTGCCCGAGGACATCCGCGACCTGCGTGCGCACCGATTCGAGAATCGCCCGGTACTTCTCGGCCTTCGACATGGTGCCGAGCCGCTCCCGCAGCGGCACGATCGTTTCGGCGTCCTCGAGCGGCCGCGCCTCGGGGATTTCCGCGATGAGCGGGCGCGGCCGGAGTGCGGTGTATGTGGTGGCGAACAAGGTCCAGTCCAGGTCGGCGACCGTCAGGGCCGTCTCGTTACTGCCGACCGCCCGGCTCATGGCATTCGAGGCCAGTTCCGGATCCATCAGCCGCACACCTCGGCGGCGCAGGAAGTCGGCGGAGTGGTCGGCTTCGACCATTCCGGCGCCGGCCCAGCCGCCCCACGCCACCGATGTCGCGACCAGTCCGCGGGCTCGCCGCGCCTCGGCCAGGCTGTTCAGGTAGGCGTTGCCCGCGGCGTAGGCGGCCAGCCCGCCGCTGCCCCAGGTGGCCGCGCCGGAGGAGAACAGCACGAACGCATCCAGCGAACGGGTACCGAGCAGTGCGTCGAGATGTTGTGCGCCGGTGACTTTGGGGGCGAGAACCGCGCTGAACTCGGCCGGGGTCAGGTCGGCGATCGGGCGGTGCCGTTCGATTCCGGCCGCGTGGATCACGGCGGTCAGCGGGATATCACCGTCGTCTATCGCGGACAGCACCGCGGCCACCTGATCACGTTCGGTCACATCGCAGGCCACGATGGTCACCCGACCGGTCAGTTCGTCCGCCAGCTCCCTCGCACCGGGAGCGTCGAGCCCGCGACGGCCGGCCAGCACGACATGCTCCGCCCCACCGCGGATCAGCCAGCGGGCCAGGTATCCGCCGATACCGCCCGTGCCGCCGGTGATCAGCACGGTACCCCGTGGTGTCCACCGCACGTGCGCGGCGGAGTGCGGCGCGCGCACCATGCGCCGCCCGTAGCTGCCGGAATGACGCAGGGCCAGTTGATCTTCGGTGTCCGTGCGGGCCAGTAGACCGGGAAGAGCACTGACCAGCGCCGGGTCCCACTCGGCGGGCAGATCGATCGAACCACCCCACCACCTCGGGAACTCGAGGCCCGCCACCTGACCCAGCCCCCACATCTGTCCTTGGCTCGTGCTGTGGATCCGCTCATCCGCATGCACCGCGACCGCGCCGCTGGTCACACACCACATGGGCGCCTCGACACCGGCATCGTGCACGGCCTGGATCAATAGCAGGTTGCCGAGCACACCCCGGGTGGTGTGGGCAGCGGGCTGTTCGTCGAAGGCGGCGAAAGAGACCACACCGGATAGCTCGCCTTCCGCGCGAATGAGCTCGGTCAGATCGGCTCGACTCATCCGGTCGGCATCGATGTCGACCGAGCGCACAAGGGCACCCGCTTCGGTGAACGCCCGCACCACCTCGGCGGGCGGCGCATCACCCGAGCCGACCAGCAGCCACCGGCCGGAGAGCCGAGTACCGCTGTTCGCCAGTGCTTTCCATTCGACGCGGTAGCGCCACGAGTCGGCGGCATCCGCATACCCTCGACCGGAGGCCGAGTCGAGCCAATACCGCCGCCGCTGAAAGGCATACGTGGGCAGTTCGACCAGCTTCCCGCCACGCCTCGCGAGCGCGGTGCGCCACCACTCGGTCAGTGCATCCTGATCTGCGCACAGCGCTTCGATCAGCGACGGCGAATCCGACCGGGCGGCAAGCTCGTCCCATTCCGATGCCGAGAGCGCATCGCGTAAATCCCGCCCGCCCGTCACCCACCGCACGCCATGCTCCGGAAGCACGAACGCCGTACCGGCCACCCCTTGCGACAGCTGCGCCGATTCGGCCAAGCCCGACAGCAATTCGGCACGATCGCAACCGACCACCACCGCACGATGTTCGAAATGCGACCGCATCGTCGCCAAAGACCAACCCACATCGGCTGGATCCCACTCCGGCTGCCGTAGCAGCCAGGCATGCAACCGTCGTGCCTGCGCACGCAATGCCGGTGCGGTACGTGCCGAAATCACCCACGGCACCACCGACAGCCCAGCCGGATCGCGCTGCCGCTCGACAACCTCCGGTGCCTGCTCGAGCACGATATGCGCATTGGTCCCGCTGATCCCGAACGACGAAACTCCGGCCCGCCTCGGCTTGTCCGCGGTATCCCACGACCGCTGTTCGGTCAGCAGTTCGACCGCGCCGGACGCCCAATCCACCTGTGCCGAAGGCGAATCCACGTGCAATGTCTTCGGCAGAATTCCGCGCCGCAGCGCTTCCACCATCTTGATCACACCGGCCACCCCGGCCGCGGCCTGGGTATGGCCGATATTCGACTTCAGCGAGCCGAGCCACAGCGGCCGATCCGCCGATCTGCCCTGCCCATAGGTCGCGAGCAGGGCGTGCGCTTCGATCGGGTCGCCGAGTCGGGTGCCCGTCCCGTGTGCCTCGACGACATCCACTTCGTGCGCCGCGATTCCGGCGTCGGCCAGCGCCTGCCGGATCACCCGCTGCTGTGCGGGACCGTTCGGCGCGGTCAGACCGTTCGAGGCACCGTCCTGGTTGATCGCGGTACCCCGCACCACGGCGAGTACCCGGTGTCCGTTGCGGCGTGCGTCGGACAGTCGCTCTACCACAAGCACACCGGCTCCCTCGGAGAATCCGGTGCCATCGGCCGCCGCGGCGAACGCCTTGCACCGTCCGTCGGCCGCCAGACCACGCTGTTGTGAGAAGTCCACGAACACAGCGGGTGTCGCCATCACGGTCACGCCGCCCGCCAGCGCCATCGAACACTCTCCGGAACGCACCGACCGCACCGCCTGGTGCAGGGCGACCAGCGACGACGAACACGCCGTATCCACCGATATCGCGGGCCCTTCCAGCCCGAGCACATACGCCACCCGCCCGGACACCACGCTGGCCGATGTCCCGGTCAGCACATAGCCGCCGACGCCGTCCTCGGCGGAGGTCATGGTCCCGTAGCCCTGCGCCGCGACGCCGACGAATACACCGGTCGCGCTGCCGCGCAACGACTCCGGCGCGATACCGGCATGTTCCACTGCTTCCCAGCAGGTTTCGAGCAACAGTCGCTGCTGTGGGTCCATGGCCAGGGCCTCACGCGGACCGATCGAGAAGAACTCCGCGTCGAACTCGCCCGCATCCGGTACGAACGCACCCGTGCGCACATAGGATTTGCCCGCGACACCCGGATTCGGATCGAAAATCCCCGCATCCCAACCTCGATCGAGCGGCCAGCTCGACACCACCTCAACACCCTCGGCGACGACATCCCACAGCGCCTCGGCGGACTCCACACCTCCCGGAAAACGGCAGCCCATACCCACGATCGCCACGGCATCATCGGTGTCGGACGCGATCACCGAAACCGAGTCACCTGTGGTCAGCCCGGACAGCTCGCCACCGATGAACCGCGCGAGCTCGGTCACCGTCGGATAGTCGAATGCCACTGTCGTCGGCAGTTTTACGCCGGTCCGCTTGGCCAACCGGTTGCGCAACTCGACCGCGCTGAGCGAGTCGATGCCCAGTTCCCTGAATGCGCGATCAGCGCCGATCTCGGCGGCCGTACCGTACCCGAGCACCGCGGCGACCTCATCCGCGACGAACTCGCGCACCACGGCACCCCGCTGGTCGGGGTCGAGCCCCGCCAACCGGTTGCGCACCGACTCCGGTTTGCCGCCCGCCACCTGACGCCGGACAGTCGAGCCGACCAGACCGCGAAACACATGAGGCACCGCCCCGGCTCGCAGCGCGGCCGTATCCAATCGCATCGGCGCCGTCACGGGCTCGCCGAGCGCTAGTGCCGCGTCCAGCAGCCGTAGACCGTCCGCCGATGTCATCGCCGCGATGCCACCGCGCGTCAACCTGCGCAGATCCACTTCCTGTAGCTGGCCCGTCATGGCGGTGGGCTGCTCCCACAACCCCCACGCCAACGATGTCGCGGGCAGGCCGCGACTGCTGCGATATCGCGCCAGCTCGTCCAGGAAGGAGTTCGCGGCCGCATAACCGCCCTGTCCAGCCGTGCCGATCAGACCCGCCGCGGACGAATACAGGACGAAGGCGGTGAGATCGTGATCGCGTGTGAGCTCGTGCAGATGCCACGCCCCGGCCACCTTCGGGTCCAACACCCGCGCCACCCGCTCCGGCGTCAATGCCGTGACCACACCGTCATCGAGCACGCCCGCGGCGTGCACCACACCCCGGAGCGGATGTGCCCGCGGCACCTCGGCGAGCACTGCGGCCAACGCATCCCGATCCGCGACATCACATGCGGCGAAGGTCACCGTCTCGGCACCGGCGGCGAGCAGCTCCGATCGTAACTTCGTTGCATCCGGTGCCGCCGCACCGCGCCGACTCACCAACAATAGATGTCGAATTCCATTGGCCGCCACCAGATGTCGCGCTGCCATTGATCCGAGCACACCGGCGGCCCCGGTGATCAGCACCGTTCCCCACGCATCCCAGGTCGCGTCTATGCCGAGCACATTCTTGCCGATATGCTTGCCCGCGCTCATGAATCGGAAGGCCTGCCGGGCCCGGCGCACATCCCACACCCGGACCGGCGGTGCGTCGAAGACCCGCTGCCGGAACAAATTCAGTACCTCGGCCAACATCTCGCGGATCCGGGGTCCGCCCGCGTCGTCGAGTTCGAAGGTCAGATAATCGATCTCGGGGTACTGCTTCGGGTCACGGACATCTGTCTTGCCCATCTCGACAAACCGCCCGCCGCGCGCGGTCAGCCGCAATGACGCGTCGGTGAACTCTCCGGCCAGCGCATTGAGAACCACATCGAAACCCTTTCCGCCGGTGGCGGTTCGGAATCGGTCCTCGAATTCCGTCGAACGCGACGACGCGATGTGCGCATCATCCAGCCCCAGCTCACGCAGGACACTGTGCTTCGCCGGGCTCGCCGTGGCGTACACCTGCGCGCCGAGGTGACGGGCCAGTTGGATTGCCGCCATCCCCACGCCACCGGTGCCCGCGTGCACGAGAACGGCCGCACCGGCGCACAGTCCCGCCAGATCCACCAATCCGTAGTAGGCCGTCAGATAGACCGCGGGAATGGCCGCCGCACGGACGAACGACCATTCGGCAGGCATCGGTGCCACCATCCGTGCATCGGCGACCGCGATCGGGCCGAACGCCGCCGGAAACAGACCGAGTACCCGGTCACCGGGGGCCAGAGCGTCGACTCCAGCACCGACCTCCAGCACCACCCCCGCGCCTTCGGCACCGAGCACGGGTTCGCCTGGATACATATCCAACGCGATCAGCACATCGCGGAAGTTCACCGCGGCGGCGCGCACCTCGACCCGCACCATGCCCGGTGCCAGCGGCGCGTTCGCTTGTGCGTAGGGCAGCAGCGCGAGCCCGTCGATGCTCCCGGCTTCCGTGCGGTCCAGCCGCCATGTCGGTGCTGCGGGCACCTCGAGTTCGGCGGCCGAAGACCGTACCAGGCGGGCTGCATACGCCTGCCCCGCGCGCAGGACCAGTTGCGGCTCCGATGAATCCAGCGCGGCTCGTATCGCGGCCACCGCGTGCACCGAATCGTCCAGATCGAGCAGCAGGATCCGATCCGGATTCTCCGCTTGCGCCGAACGCAGCAGACCCCAGACCGCCGCGCCGGCGAAAGCGGAACCGGCCCTGGTCGATTCAGCGTTGTCGACGACGATTGCGTTGCGAGTCAGCAGCACCAGACGGGTACCGGACAGCCGCTCGTCGGCCAGCCACTGCTGAACCAGCCGCAACGCCGTGTCGACCGAGGTGTACACACTTTCGACCACTTCTACGCCCGGCGTTGGCAGCGACATCACCGTCACCGCCGGAATCGGCTCCCCCGCAGCGATTCCCGTCTGCAAGCGGTCGAGATCCCCGTATGACCTCGTCACCGGCACATCGATGTCGTCGGCAGTGCCGATGCGCACCCAATCCTCGGAGGTACCGGCGACCTCGGGAACAGCGACCGGCACCCACTCGGGGGTGAGCAACGAACCATCGACGGTGGCCCGCAGCGATTCGGGCGCGGCTTCCCGCAATGTCAACGACTCGATCGTCGCAACGGGTCGCCCCTGGTCATCGGCCAAGTCCACCGACACCGCGTCCGCGGCGACCGGCGCGACCCGCACGCGCAGACTCGCCGCACGCTTGGCATGTACGCGCACCCCGCTCAACGAGAAAGGCAGGGCCGCACCATGTTCAGCACCGGCAAGCAATACGTGCAATGCACTGTCGAACAGCGCGGGATGCAGCAGGTACCCGTCGTATCCACCAGCCGGATCCACCGACAGCGCGGCCTCGGCGAAATATTCGCCGTCCCGCCGCCACACCCGACGCAAACCCCGAAACGCCGGACCATAGCTGTATCCACGCTCAGCCGCCCGCCGGTAGAGATCGACCGGATCCACCTCGGCCGCACCGCGCGGCGGCCACTGCCCCCATTCCGCCACTGCCGCCTCGGAATCCACGGACAGCACGCCGACCGCATGCCGGGTCCATTCGCCCGTGCTCGCCGACGGGCGCGAGTACACCGCTACCTCGCATCGCCCGTCTTCGGGAGCCGACACCACGGCCTGCACCGTGCATCCGCCGCGCTCGGGCATCAGTAGCGGAGCGGGCAGCGTCAACTCCTCGACTCGCCCGCAGCCGACCCGGTCACCCGCGGCAATCACCAACTCCACCAGCGCCGTTCCCGGCACCAACACCACATCCGCCACGGCATGATCGATCAGCCACGGATGCTTCGACAACGACAATTCGCCCGTCAGCACCACACCGCCGTCGGCCATATCCACGCCTGCGGGCAAAAGCGGATGCCGAATTCCGGCCGGATCAGCGCTCCACTCCAGCCAATAGCGCTTGCGCTCGAACGGATAACGAGGCAATGGCACATGTACCCCACCGGTCACCGACGGCGCCCAATCCACCCCGACACCGCGCACGAAGAGGCCGGCCGCCTGCCGCAACAGCTCATCGAAACCGCCGTGCTCACGTCGCAGCGTCCCGGCGATCACCGCATCGACGCCCGCGTCCTCGACGGTCTCGGCGACACCGAGGGTGAGGACCGGATGCGGACTCACCTCCACGAACGTCCGATACTCCGCCGCTGCCAGACCTCGCACCGCATGCTCGAATTCCACGGGCTCGCGCAGGTTGCGGTACCAGTACTCGACGTCCATGGCCGCGGTGTCCAGCCAGCCGCCGGTCACCGTCGACCACACCGGAATGGTCGCCGAACGTGGTGTGACAGTCGTCAATTCGCGCAGCAACTGGTCGCGGACCGGCTCGACCTCGGCCGAATGCGATGCGTAGTCGACCGGAATCAGGCGCACCCCGATCCCGGCGGCCACCAACTCCGCGAAGTATTCGTCGGCCGCGGATGCGGTGCCCGAAACCACCACCGAGCGCGGGCCGTTGACCGCCGCGATAGACAGCTTCCGGTGCCGGGCACGCAGTGATTCCGCGACCTCCGCGCGCGACAGCGGCACAGCGAGCATCCGGCCATTGCCCGCCAGCTCGCGCAGCAGCCGACTGCGTCGTGCGATGAGTACCGCCGCGTCGTCGAGCGAAAGACCGCCCGCCACACAGACCGCGGCGATCTCGCCCTGCGAGTGACCGACCACGGCATCGGGCCGCACACCGAGTGATCGCCAGACCTCGGCGAGTGACACCATTACCGCGAACAGCGCGGGCTGGATCACGTCCACCCCCTGCGCATCGCCGGTGCCGACCACGACCTCGGTCACCGACCAGCCGAGCAGCGGTGCCAGCGCCTGGTCACATCGGGTCAAAGCGTCGGCGAAAACCGGGGATTCGGCATGCAGCTGCCGCGCCATGCCGATCCATTGCGACCCCTGACCGGGGAAGACGAATACGACACCGCCGGGATTCGGTTCGGCCACACCGACTTCGACGGCCGTACCGTCGGCGATTTCGGCCAACCTCGCAAGCAGAGTGGGGCGATCGGCACCCACGACCACCGCGCGATGCGCGAACCGTGCCCGCGAATGCAGCAGCGACCAGCCGATATCCAGCACGGACAACTCCGGATCGGCGCGCACCTGTGTCAGCAACCGTTGCGCCTGTGCCCGCAATGCGTTCGCACTCTTCGCCGACAACACCCACGCCACGGCAGGCGGCTCGTGCGTCTCATCGGCGGCAGGAGGATCGGCGGCAGGCGCCTCTTCCAGGATGACGTGCGCGTTGGTACCACTGATACCGAACGACGACACCCCCGCGCGGCGCGGCCGCGTACCACGATCCCAGCGCCGCTGCTCGACGAGCAGCCGCACCCCACCCGAGGACCAATGGATCCGCGACGACGGCACATCCACGTGCAGCGTCTTCGGCAGCAGAGCGTGGCGCATCGCCTGCACCATCTTGATTACGCCGCCGACACCGGCAGCCGCCTGGGCATGGCCGATATTCGACTTCAGCGATCCCAGCCAGAGCGGGCGATCGACCGGCCGATCCTGGCCGTAGGTGGCGAGCAATGCCTCCGCCTCGATCGGATCGCCGAGCCGAGTACCCGTCCCATGTGCCTCGACGACATCCACCTCGTGCGCCGAGACTCCGGCATCGGCCAGCGCCTGTCGGATCACCCGCTGCTGTGACGGACCGTTCGGCGCGGTCAGTCCGTTGGAGGCACCGTCTTGATTGATCGCGGTGCCCCGCACCACCGCAAGCACCCGGTGACCATTGCGCTGGGCATCGGAAAGGCGTTCGAGCACAAGCAATCCCGCCCCCTCCGACCATCCGGCCCCATCGGCGGCCTCGGCGAAGGCCTTGCACCGGCCGTCGGCGGCAATGACCCGCTGACGCGCGAATTCGACGAGCAGTCCCGGCGTCGCCAGCACACACACCCCGCCCGCCAAGGCCAGTGAACTCTCGCCGGACCGCAGTGATCGCACCGCCAGATGCAGGGCCACCAGTGAGGACGAACACGCCGTATCTATCGTGACCGCGGGTCCGACGAGCCCGAGACAGTAGGCGACGCGTCCCGACGCCACACTGGCAATGCCCCCGGTGACCGCCAAACCTTCCAGTTCCTCAGGCATCCGGCCCATCGGCGGCCCATAGTCCTGGTCGGTCAGCCCGGCGAAGACACCGGTGGCGCTGCCGTGCAGCGACGCCGGATCGATTCCGGCATCCTCCAACGCCTCCCAGGCCGTCTCCAGCAGCACACGCTGCTGCGGATCCATTGCCAAGGCCTCGCGCGGACTGATTCCGAAGAAGCTCGCGTCGAATTCGTCGGCGTCATAAAGAAATCCGCCCGTCCGGGTATACGTCGTGCCCGCCGCATCGGCATCCGCATCGAAAACGCTCTCGTCCCAGCCGCGATTCATCGGCAGTCCGGAGACCACATCCGCGCCCTCGGATACCAACTGCCACAACTCATCCGCCGAGTGCACCGCCCCCGGGAACCGGCAGCCGATACCGACAATGGCGATCGGCTCGTGCTGCCGCGCCTCGAGCTCGCGCAGCTTGCCACGGGCAATCCGGGTATCCGCTATCGAGCGCTTGAGATGCTCCCGGAGCTTGTCTTCGATGGTCATGGTTACTTCCTGCCGGTCAGTCGACCTCGTCGACGAGTGCGAACAGTTCTTCGTCGGTGGCCGAATCGAGATCGGGATAGTCGGGAGCATCCGGAAACCCGACGGACCCCGCGCAGATATCCAGCATTCGGCGCAGCCTTGCCGCGGCCTCGGGCCGCAGGAGGTCGTCGGTGATCAGATCGGCGAGCTCGGATTCGAGTGCATCGATCCGCTCGAGTACCGGCCGCGCGGCGTCGGTGAGGCGACCCAGCAGATGCGTGGTCAGATCGGCGATTGTCGGGTAGTCGTATGCCAGGGCGGTCGGCAGTTGCACACCGGTCAGCCGCGTCAGCTGGTTGCGTAGTTCGACGGCGGTCAGCGAATCGAGTCCGAGATCCTGGAAGGCCTGGTCGTCACGGACGGCCGTCGGGTCGTATCCGAGCACTGCGGCGACCTCGGCGACCACCAGCCGGCGCACCATCCGGTGCCGGTTCCCGGTATCCAGCGTGGCGAGGCGGGCCCGCAAACTCGGCGAACCCGGTGCCGCATCCGGTTCGGCCCGCACGAGCTCGCGCAGCGCTGCCGGCCCGTCACTCGACAGCGCCGCGATATCGAGTCGCATCGGTGCGAGCATCGGCTCCCCCAGCGCGAGCGCCGCATCCAGCAGGCGCAGTCCCTGCGCCGAACTCAGTGGCAGCACCCCGGATCGCGCGAACCGACGCAGATCCGTTCCCCGCAGCTGATCGGCGATCCCGCCGGAGCCGCCCCACAGCCCCCACGCCAATGATGTCGCGGGCAAACCCGATTCGACGCGATACCGGGCCAACTCGTCCAGGAACGAATTCGCCGCCGCATAACTGCCCTGCCCACCGGCACCGAGCATGCCGGATACCGATGAGTACAGGACGAATGCCGTGAGTTCGAGCTGGCTGGTCAGCTCGTGCAGCAGCCATGCTCCCGCGACCTTCGGCGCGAGCACTCGATCGATGCGCTCGGCGGTCAACCCGGTCACGACACCGTCGTCGAGTATGCCCGCGGTGTGCACCACACCCCGCAGCCGATGCGCGGCTGGAACCGTAGCCAGCACCCGCGCCAATCCCTCCCGATCGGCCACATCACCTGCCGCGAAGGTCACGGATTCGGCACCGGAGGCCAGCAATTCCGAGCGCAATTGCACCGCGCCCGGCGCGTGTTCACCTCGCCGACTCAACAGCAGCAGATGCCGAACCCCGTGTGCGGCAACCAGATGCCGCGCCGTCATGGATCCGAGCATCCCCGAGGCGCCGGTGACGAGCACCGTCCCGTCCGGGTCCCACGCAGTGGGGTCCCCCGCCCCGGAATCAGCGCGCGTCAATCGAGGTACCCTCGCTCGCCCGACACGCAAAATCACGTGTGGTTCACCTGATTCCAGTGCTGCGGGCAGCAGATCGCGTGATTCCGTGGTCCCGTCGAGCTCGATACGCACGAATCGATCCGGGTGCTCGGTCTGAACGGTGCGCAGCAATCCGTCCAATGCGCTGCCGGCGAAGCGGGCTGAATCCTGCTCCGCCGCAGCACAAGTGAGAAAAACCAGCCGCGTTTCGACCAGCCTCTGCTCGGCCAGCCACGCTTGCACCAACTGCGTGGCACTGCGCACCGTCGCATGGACACCGTCGACAACTCCCGTAGCCGGAAAAGGCAACGAGGTCAGTACGACCGTCGGAACCCGCGCACCGGATTCCAGCGCGGCCGTCAGTTCCGGCAGACCCTCGAACGATCGGACCGATTCCGCGATAGCCGCATCGCGCGGGCCGAGGTGAACCCAATCCTGTTGCGCCGCTGAAGTATCGGACAATTCGACAGCGACGGACTCGAGCCGGTAGAGCGCGGCGTCATCGTCGCTACCAGCACCGGACTCCGGGTCGAGCCAATACCGCTGGCGATCGAAGGCATACGTGGGCACGTCGATTCGCGTGCCGCCGGTGAGCACCTGACGCCAGTCGACCGGTACGCCCCGAACGAACACTCCGGCCACCGCGGCCAGCAGGTGGGCAGATTCGTCGCGATCGGCACGCAGCGCGGACACCGCCGTGACCGAGTCCGGCAGCGTCTCCGCCAGCGCGGTCGTCAGCGTCGCGTCGGGCCCCAGTTCGAGGAATACCTCGATGCCCTCGTCGTGGGCCGTCTCGGCGGCGGCGGCGAACCGAACCGGCTGTCGCACATGCTCGACCCAGTAGTCCGGAGTGCACATAGTCCGCGGCTCGACCAGCGCACCGGTCACTGTGGAGACAATGGGTATCCGCGGCGAAGCGAACGCTAATCCCTCTACCACACACCGGAATTCAGCCAACATCGGCACCATCAACGGCGAATGGAACGCATGCCCCACCCGCAACTGCTTGACCCGCCGACCCCGCTCCCGCAACACATCCCCGATCCGGGCGACTTCCGTTGCGGCGCCGGAAACCACGGCCGACGATGGTCCGTTCACCGCCGCCAAACCCACCGAGTCCGGCCGGCCCGCCAGCAGTTCGACAATCTCGTCCTCGGTGGCCTGCACCGCCGCCATCGCACCCCCGGACGGCAGCGCCTGCATCAACCGCCCGCGCGCCGCGACCAGCACACAGGCATCCGCGAGCGACAACACCCCCGCCACATGTGCCGCGGTGATCTCCCCTACCGAATGCCCCAGCAGTACATCCGGGCGCACACCCCAGGACTCCACCAACCGGAACAGCGCCACCTCCACCGCGAACAATGCGGGCTGCGCCAACCCGGTCCCGTCCAGACCGTCACCCGAGATCACCACATCTCGTATCGAGGTCCCCGACAACCTGTCCAGGTGGCGGCAGACCTCGTCGAAAGCCGCGGCGAACACCGGGTATTCGGCATAGAGCCGCTGCCCCATCCCCACTCGCTGCGAACCCTGCCCCGCGAACGCGATCGCCAGCCGACCAGAACCGGCCACGCCGCTCAACGCGGTCGAGCCCGCCGCGACGGTAGCCAACCCGGCCGACAACTCGGCACGATCCCGCCCGAGCACCACCGCACGGTGGTCGAGCAATGCGCGAGTGGTCACCAGCGACCAACCCACATCACGTATCGCCAGCTCCGGCCGCTCCCCCACCCACGCCGCCAACCGACCCAACTGACCGGCCAATGCCGAAGCACTCCGCGCCGATATCACCCACGGCACAACTCCGGAACCGGTCGGCGAGGACTCGATGATCGAGTTCTCCTGCGCCGGAGCCTCCTCCAGGATCACGTGTGCATTGGTGCCGGAAATCCCGAACGCCGACACTCCGGCACGCCGTGGCCGGTCCTCGGCCTCCCACTGACGTTCCTCGGTCAGCAACCGCACCGCACCTGCCGACCAATCGATATGGGACGAGGGCGAATCCACGTGCAGGGTCCGCGGCAACACCCCGTTCCGCAGCGCCTGCACCATTTTGATCACACCCGCCATCCCGGCGGCGGCCTGCGCGTGACCGATATTCGATTTCACCGATCCCAGCCACAGCGGCCGCACCCGATCCTGCCCGTAGGTCGCCAGCAGCGCCTCCGCCTCGATCGGATCACCGAGCCGGGTGCCGGTGCCGTGCGCCTCCACCACATCCACCTCTGCCGCGGGCACGCGCGCATCGGCGAGCGCCTGCCGGATAACCCGTTGCTGCGACGGTCCATTCGGCGCGGTCAGACCATTGGAGGCGCCGTCCTGATTCACCGCACTCCCGCGCACGACGGCCAGCACCCGATGACCATTGCGGCGCGCGTCGGACAACCGTTCCACCGCGAGCACCCCGACCCCCTCCGACCACCCCGTCCCGTCGGCGGCCTCGGCGAAGGACTTGCAGCGGCCGTCCGCGGCCAGCCCGCCCTGTCGCGTGAACTCCACGAACATTCCCGGCGTCGACAGCACCGTCGCCGCACCGGCCAGCGCCAGCGAACATTCCCCCGCCCGCAGCGACCGCACCGCGAGGTGCAGTGCGACCAGCGAGGACGAGCACGCGGTATCCACCGACACCGCTGGCCCCACCAATCCCAGGCTGTAGGCGACCCGGCCCGATGCCACACTCGGTGTCACCCCGGTCAGTGCAAGACCCGCGACCCGCTCCGACCCCTGTCCGATGCGCGGCCCGTAATCCTGGGCCGTCAACCCGGTGAATACACCGGTTGCGCTGTCCCGCAGCGAATTCGGGTCGATGCCCGCGTCCTCCAGCGCTTCCCACGACGTCTCCAGCAGCAATCGCTGCTGCGGATCCATCACCAATGCCTCGCGCGGACTGATCCCGAAGAATCCGGCATCGAAATCGGCCGCAGCCACCAGGAACCCACCCCGATGGATATCGGCGGGCCAGCCACGGTCGCCCGGCATCGGTGCGATAACATCGCCCGCGTCCAGCACCAGCCGCCACAGTGCGTCCGGCGAGTCGATCGAACCGGGATAGCGGCAGGCCATCCCGATGATCGCGATATCGTCATCACGCACCCGCCCCGCCGACGCGGGCTCCTCGCGCCGCATCCGATCCGCACCCGACAGCTCGCGGCAGACATGATCGGTCAGCGCTTCGATGGTCGGATAGTTGAACAGAACACCGGCCGCCAAACGCGTTCCGAGCGCGGATGTCAGCCGGTTGCGCAATTCGACCGACCCCGCGGAGTCGAACCCGAGGTCGGCGAAGGTGATCCGTTCGGCATCGGCTCGCTCGAGTTCCGTGCGCAGGATGTGCTCGGTCGCTTCTCGAATCAGCTTCCGAACGTTGCGTTCCCGCTCGGAAGCGGGCAGAGCCGCCAGTTCCGTCGCGGGACCGGAAGATATCGGATGCCTCGGGCGTTCCGTGTCATCGTCGAACCAATACCGTTGACGATCGAAGGCATACGTCGGGAGCGGGACTCGGGTTCCACCGCCGAGCACCGCGGTCCACGCCACCGTCGCGCCTCGAACGAACAACTCGGCAACAGCGGTCAGTAGCAGAGTGGGTTCGTCTCGGTCGGCACGCAGCGCGGGCACCGCTGTCGCCGAATCCGGCAAACCCTCGCTCAATGCCGTGGACAGGGCCGCATCCGGGCCCAACTCGATGAACGATTCGACACCAGCCGCGTAGGCGGTCCGGGCCGCATCGGCGAAGCGGACCGGTCGACGGACGTGCTCGACCCAATACTCCGCAGTACCCAGCGTCTGTGGCTCGACCAGCGCACCGGTCACCGTCGAGATCATCGGCAACCGTGGCGGCGTAAACGTCAATCCTTCTACTACACCTCGGAATTCGTCCATCATCGGCGCCATCAGCGGCGAATGCGACGCATGACTCACGCGCAGCCGCTTGACCCGCCGCCCCCACGAACGCAGTACATCGAGGACCGCATCGACCGCATCCGCACGCCCGGAAATCACCACCGACGACGGACCGTTCACCGCCGCGATACCGAGGTCGTCCGCACGTCCCGCGATCAGGTCCGCGAGCTCGTCCTCGGTGGCCTGCACCGCCGCCATCGCACCGCCCGACGGCAGTGCCTGCATCAACCGCGCACGCGCGGTCACCAGTACACACGCATCCGCCAACGACAGCACCCCCGCCACATGCGCCGCCGCGATCTCCCCCATCGAATGCCCGAACACCACCGCCGGCCGCATACCCCAGGACGTCAGCAGCCGGAACAGCGCGACCTCCAGCGCGAACAGCGCGGGCTGCGAATGGCGCATCCCATCGAAGCCGTCCCCGACGATGGTCACCTCCCGCAAGGAGACGCCGAGTATCGGATCGACGAACCGGCATACCTCGTCGAAAGCCCCGGCGAACAGCGGATATTCGGCATACAGCTGCTGCCCCATACCCGCCCGCTGCGCCCCCTGCCCAGGGAAGACAAAGCCCACCCCGCTCGATCCGGCCGCGGTGGCGCCCGCGGTGACCGCGGCCAACCCAGCCGACAACTCGGTTCGGTCCCGCCCCAACACCACCGCGCGGTGCTCGAACAACGACCGAGTAGTCACGAGCGACCAGCCCACATCCCCCACAGCCAGCTCCGGACGCGCACCGACCCATGCACCCAACTGGGCCGCCTGACCAGCCAACGCCGAAGCACTCCGCGCCGAAATCACCCACGGCACAATCCGATCCGATACCCGATCGTCCGTCTCGGGCACTCCGGGCTCGGGCCGATCCGACAGCACCATATGGCAATTCGAGCCACCCATGCCGAATGAACTCACTCCGGCCACGAGCGCACGTCCGCTGTCGGGCCAGCTCCTCGCCTCGCGCGGTATTTCCAGGCCCAGTTGTGTCAGCGGGATATCCGCATTGGGCTCGACGAAGTCGGGCATGCCCGGCAGTCGCCGATTACGCACGCACAGTGCGGTTTTGATGAATCCGGCAATGCCAGCTGCTGCCTCGAGATGTCCGATGGCGGCCTTGATGCTGCCGACTACCAGGTCACTATCGCGTTCCGCGGCGTTGCCCAGGACGGTACCGAGCGATTCGGCCTCGATCGGATCACCCACTCGCGTTCCGGTGCCGTGCAATTCGACATACTGAACCGCCGCGGGATCGATGCCCGCATCCCGATATGCCGAACGGAGCACCGCGCACTGCGCGCCGACACTCGGTGCCGTGACATCCGCACCTGCCCCGTGCCCGACCGCGCTACCTCTGATGACGCAATAGATTTGGTTGCCCGCCGCCACCGCGCTCGACAGCCGCCGCAGCACGACCACGCCGACACCCTCACCGCGCACGAACCCGTTCGCCCGCTCGTCGAAGGTGTGGCACCGCCCGTCCGGTGAGAGTCCACCCCATTCGGCGAATATGTCCGAATTCTCCTGGTTCGCCACGATATTCACGCCTGCGGCCACGGCCAGCTCCGACTCACCACTCAGCACGCTCCGGTACGCCAGGTGCGTAGCCATCAACGACGAGGACTGCCCGGTATCGACGACCAGGCTCGGTCCGGTGACGCCGAGGAAGTGCGACAGCCGATTCGCGATCAGACTGCGCTGAATACCGGGCGCGGTCGCGACCGAGACCCGGTCCATGCCCTGACGCCGGGTCAGCTCGGCATAGTCGTCCCACATCGCGCCGACGAATACCCCGACCCGCCGCTCACGCAGGTGCTCCGGAATGATGCCCGCATCCTCGAATGCCGCCCAGCCGAGCTCCAATATCAACCGCTGCTGGGGATCCACCGCGCGGGCATCGGCGACCACCGAGCCGAAGAATCCCGCGTCGAACAGGTCGGCGTCATCGAGGAAGATGCCGCGCGACACGTGATCGGTGCGCGGATCCATCGTCCGGCGCGAATCGGGCAGGCGCGCGGTAATACCCGTGCCGCGCAGCAACATATCCCACAGTTCCGATACGGACGCGCTGCCCGGAAAACGGCATGCGATGCCCACCACTGCCACCGGATCATCCGCCGCGTACACATCGGTTTCATCGTCCGGCTCGGCCACGTGAAAAACACCCTTTCCGCGAAATTACCGAATTACCGTCGTCCGCACCGGAGAGCTTCGGGAGCCAGCGCGAGCGCGCACACAGCGCAGTAAAGTTAAGAATTCAACTAGTCGATAGAACATGTTCTTATCTGATTATCGAATAGCCCCCCGACAAGCAATATGTCGATGCCTATGACAGCAATTCCGACGAGCCCGACCCGTGCCACACCCACGCCGTCGACAGCGATGGACAACGACTACGAAACCTCACCCATCCACCGATCAGCACCACGACAGCACCATGATTCGCGCCAGCAGCGGCGGCCGACCACCCCTTCGAACCATCCGGTGCGCGCGTGCGACGAATGGGGACTGATCTCGGACAACTTCCTGCTCCTCCGGGTCGTCGATCCCCCACGAACGCACTATAGAACACGTTCTACGTCTCGGAAAGCTGGCGAAAAATGAAATCTACACTTTTCGATTACTCTCACTTATCTGAGCTGGTAACGAGGAAATACTCGCGAACCATTTGCGGCAACCGCGAGTTCGGGGTTGCCCGATACCGTTGCGCAAGGCATGATTTCCGTCGCGGGCGCCAAAGCCGCGCCCCGGTCTCCCAGTCCGCGCACCCGGTATACCGGTCGACGCACCCGGCGAAAGGAAGCAGATGACCGCGACGGGCGAACCCGAATCCGCCGAACTGGTCGCCGAACTGGTCGAATACGTCGGCACCGAACTGCTCGGACCGGGCGAGGCCGAAGGGCTCACCGGAACCACACCGCTGCTGGAATGGGGTGTGCTGAATTCCATCAAGTCGGCGCGGCTGGTGGCGCACATTCGCAATCAGATGGGCATCCGGATTCCGCCAGAGAGCATGACCGGCACGAACTTTCGCGATCTGGCGAGCATCGCGCGCCTGATCGACTCGCTGCGCGCCGCCTCGTGATCCTCGGCGCGCGCCATCCGGCGCCGCGCCCGACAGCCCAGGGAGCAACCCAGTGATACCCGACAACATCTTCCTCCGGGGAATCGGCACCTACCGACCCGAAGTGGTCGGCATCGAATCCGCGGTGGCGCAGGGCCTGTTTCCCGCGGACGTCGATCCCTCCGGTCGGCTGGGCACCATGGTGTCGACCGATATGTCCGCACCCGAGATGGCCCTGGTGGCCGCGCGGCAGGCCTTGCAGCGGGCGGATGCGACCGCGGAGCAGGTCGATTTGCTGCTCTACGCCGATGCCTATCACGCGGGCCCGCTCGGCTGGCTGCCCCAGTCCTATCTGCAGCGAAAGCTGGTAGGCGGCAGGGCATTCGCGGCCGGTATCCGGCAGGGCTGTAATGGCGTGCTCGGTGCACTCGAACTGTCGGCCGCCTACCTGCGCTCGTCCCCTGACCACGCCATCGCGCTGGTCGCCGCCGCCGACAACTTCACCACCACCGAGCTCGATCGCTGGCGGTGCGGCCCGCATATGCTCTTCGCGGACGGCGCCTCGGCACTGGTGGTCGGCAAACAAGGTTTTGCCAGGATCGCCGCCATCGGCTCGCTGTCGCTGCCCGAATTCGAAGAGCTGCACCGCGGTTCCGAACCGCTGCTCCCCGCGGGCAAGCATCTGGATTTCGCGGCGCGCCAACTCGAATTCGAGGCCACCGACGTCGGCAAGGACTTCGGGATGGGTCTGGTGGCCGCCGTGCCGAAGCTGAAGGAGCAACTGCTCGACGAAGCCGGTATCGATACCGATCGGATCACCCGGGTCTTCTTGCAGAACGCGACGCGCGTATTCGTCGAGGATGTGCTGCTGAACCTGCTGGAACTGCCGCTGTCTCGCTCGACGTGGGATTTCGGCAGACGGATCGGACACGCCGGTGCCAGCGACTATGCCATGGCATTCGATCACGTGCTCGAGACGGGCCAGGTCGGCCCCGGCGATCACGTCCTCGCCTTCGGTGTCGCACCCGGATTCAGCCTCGCGGGAGCGGTTTTCGAGATCACGGACGCCCCCGGCTGGCTGAACTGATGGAGTTCGCCTGGACCGCGGCGCAGCGGCAGCGCTATGAGGACGCATTCGCCGCCGCCCGAGACGCCTTTCCCGAAGAACGCGCGCACTCGTTCGACCGCGAAAGTTGGCGGGTACTTGGCGAACTCGGCCTGCTCGGCGCCTGCCTGTCGCCCGAATACGGCGGCCAGGGGCTCGGCGCACTCGATACGGCCCGTATATTCGAGGCATTCGGACATGGTTGCGCGGATACCGGTTTGGTCTTCGCGGCGGCCGCGCACCTGTTCGCCTGTGCCATGCCGATCGCCGAATTCGGCTCGCCCGCACTACGAGAGCGCCTGCTACGTGGGATGGCCGCCGGGGAGCTCGTCGCGGGCAATGCCATGACCGAGGCCGACGCCGGTTCCGATGTCGGGCGGCTGAGCACGGTCGCCGAACGAGTCGATGGCGGGTACCGGCTGACCGGGACCAAAACCTTCGTCAGTAACGGTCCGGTGGCCGATGTATTCGTCACATACGCCGTAACCGACCCGACGGCAGGACATTTCGGCATCAGCGCATTCGTGGTCGATGCCACCGCGCCCGGCGTGCTGCTCGATGAACCGCTTCACAAACTCGGCATGGACGGCTGTGCGGCCGGTGCGGTGACCTTCGACGATTGCCCGGTGCCGGAACAGAATTTGCTCGGCGCAGCGGGACAGGGCTCGGCGGTCTTCCAACACTCCATGGGCTGGGAGCGAGCCTGCCTGTTCGCGCTCTATATCGGCCTACAGGACCGGTTGATCGAGCAGACCGTCCGACATGTGCGCGGGCGCAAGCAATTCGGTCAGCGGCTGGCCGACTTCCAATCGGTCACCAACCGCATTGTCGATATGAAGGTCAGGGTCGAAAGCGCCCGCCTGCTGCTGTACCGAACCTGCTGGGCCCACGATGCCGGCGAACACACAGTGCTGTACGCCGCGCTGTCCAAACTCGCCACCTCCGAGGCCGCACTGGCCAGCGCCACCGACGCCGTCCAACTATTCGGCTATCGCGGATACCTGCGCGGCAACGGCATCGAATCGGCCTTGCGAGATGCCATGGGCAGCACCATCTTTTCGGGTGCCTCCGATATTCAGCGACAGCTGATCGCCATCGAAATGGGGTTGTGAACACGTGGATATCGCGACACCGCCGCCGGGCGGTCTGGCACAGCTGGTCCGCGACGCCGCCGCGCGCACCCCGACCGCGCCCGCCGTGCACTGCGGCCCGATAACGGTGACCTATCGCGAACTCGACGAACTGGCTGATCGCTACGCCCAGGCGCTGCGCGAGTCGGAGGTTGCGCCGGGCGACCGGGTGCTGATCTGGGCGGAGAAGGCCCCGGAGGTCGTCGCCGTAATGCAGGCCGCACTGCGCGTCGGCGCCATCTACGTGCCGATCGCACCCGCCAATCCGGCGGCCCGCGTCGAGACCATCGCGCAGCATTGCGCCCCCGCGCTCATCGTCACCGACGCAGCACGGGCCGGGCGAATCACGCTGCGCGACAACAGGTCCGTCGAACTCGGCGAGCTACTCGCCGAATCCAGCGCGCCCGGACCGCGTGCCGATCGGCCGGTGGACCCCGACGATATCGCATACATCCTGTTCACCTCCGGATCCACCGGCGAACCCAAGGGCGTATGCATCAGCCACCGCAACGCCTCGGCATTCATCGACTGGGCCACCGCGGAAATCGGCGTGGTCGCGGCGGATCGACTGGCCAGCCACGCGCCGTTCAACTTCGATCTGTCCGTCTTCGACCTCTACGCCGCCTTCCGAGCCGGCGCCTCGGTCGATCTGATTCCCGGCGAGCTGGCATATGCGGCCGAACCGCTGGCGCAGTTCCTGTGCGAACGCGGGATCACCATCTGGTATTCGGTGCCGTCGGCCATGCAGCTGATGCTGCGACACGGCAGCCTGCTCGACCGCGACGCTCCAAATGTGTTGCGCACCTGTCTCTTCGCCGGTGAACCATTCCCGGTCACCGACTTGCTCGCCGTACGCCGGGCCTGGCCGCACATCCGAATCTTCAACTGGTACGGGCCAACCGAGACGAATGTCTGCACATCGTACGAGGTCACCGTGGCCGATCTCGACCGCGAACGCGCGGTGCCGATCGGCACACCCGCCTCCGGCGCCGTCGTCACACTGGATTCGTCCAGTGAGGGCGAAATCGTGGTGTCGGGCCCGACCGTCATGGCCGGGTACTGGGGCGCGACCCCGCACCGCGGCCCATATCGAACCGGCGATCTCGGCCGATACGACGATGCGGGCCGACTCGAATACATCGGTCGCCGCGACGGCATGGTCAAAGTCCGGGGGCACCGGCTGGAACTCGGCGACGTCGAGTCGGCACTATCGGCCCATCCGGCGGTCGCCGCGGTGGCCGTTGTGGTGCTCGGCACCGGCATCGACGCAAGGCTGCACGCGGTGGTGATCGCGCGTGACGATGCGCAACGGCCCACACTGCTTGCGCTCAAGAGCCATTGTGCCGCTCGGTTGCCGACCTACATGATCGTCGACACCCTGTCGGTGGTCGACGAACTGCCACGGACCGCCAACGGCAAGCTCGATCGCGCCGAACTCGTTGCCGCACATTCTGATTGACGCCGCTCAATCGGTGACCAATCCGCTGCGAATACCGAACAGCATGCAGCTCAGCCCGTATTCGAACTGCCGCTCCAAGTGGTCTGCGCCCCGATCGGCCAGCGCCGCCTGCAAATACGGGACGTCGTCGAATCGGTCCTCGGCGGTGAGCGGCGGTGCCGCCGCGGTCGCCTGTTCGTCCAGAATCGCACCGAAGAGGTAGTGGCTGAAGGCGCGCAATGCCTGCAGTGCCTGCGGTGGGGTGAACCCCGCCGCCGTCAGCGAGTGCAGCATGGTCTCGGCGGTGGGCCGCCGATCGATGATGTGGCGAGCCCCCGCGACCAACCGCGCGCCATCGCGCCGGGCCAGAATGGCCACCCGCAACGTGCGGGCGCGCTCGGTGAGCCAGCCATCCCAGGACTGACCGGGTCGCGGGCGGTCCAGCCCACGCAAAGCGTCCTCGACGATCGCGGCGGCCATCTGATTCAGCAATTCCTGCTTGCCCTCGACATGCCAGTACAGCGCCGCGGGCTGCACCTCGAGCTCCTTGGCCAGGCCACGCAGGGTAAGTCCGTCGAGTCCGACCTGGTCGAGCAGCCGCAACGCGGTGGCGATCATGCCCGCGCGGTTCAGTGCCGGCCGCTCCCGGGACATCGCATTCACCTTGACAGCCTAACAGTGTTCATGGATATCCTGAACACTGTTCATCAGGGCGGGACAACATCCGACCGGGAGGATCGTCGAGTTGGAACTGAGAGACATCGAGATCTTCCTGGCGCTCGCGGAGGAACTGCACTTCGGCCGCGCCGCGCAACGTCTACACCTTTCCCAGGCCCGGATCAGCCAATCCATCAAGGCCCAAGAGCGTTACTACGGCGCCACTTTGGTAGACCGCGCAAACCGCCGCGATATCCGGCTGACACCCCTCGGCCAACAACTGCACGCCGACCTGCGGCCCGCGCACCGCGCCCTGCTGCAGGCCCAGGAACGCGCCCGCCGAGTGGCCGCAGATCGGTCCGGAGCCGGTTCCGGTAACACGTTCTGACAGTTCGCTGCGACACACCCGAGTGCCACACAGCGCTTCGACACCATCGCGAGCATCGATGCCGCAATCGAAAAATGTTGTGGGCCACTGCTATTGATTCGTCCAAGGCGAATGTGAACGACGCACCGCCGCCTTGACACATCAACATCATAATTCGCCCGAATACCCAACTAGAACCTGTTACATTCTGCCGACTCGAGGCACTCTCCTACGCCTCACATCGGAAGGTTTCGCTCATGTACGACCGACGCCCCGCGGCCGCCACCGGCCTTCACCAAGGGATGAATCGCCGGAAATTCCTGGCGGGCACGGCAATTGCAGCCGGAGCCATGGCGCTAGGCCCGGCCGCGTGGACCGCCAAGGCGTCGGCCGCACCCATCGGCAACGGGGATCATGTGCCGAACCTGATCATCGGCAGCGGCTACGGCGGCGCGGTCGCCGCGCTGCGCCTGTGCCAGGCGGGTAAGCAGGTGGCGATGATCGAGATGGGACAGAACTGGACCACCCCCGGCTCGGACGGAAAAGTGTTCTGCACCATGCTCGATCCGGACGAGCGGTCCTATTGGTTCCGGACCAGGACCGATCAGCCGGTCGGCTACTTCGTCGGGGCGGATATCAACCGGGACATCAGCCCGAGCGATGCGGGTGTGCTCGATTCGGAGCACTTCGCGGCCACCCGGGTGTATCAGGGCCGCGGGGTGGGTGGCGGCTCGCTGGTCAACGGCGGTATGGCGCCGCTGCCGAAACAGGACTACTTCCAACAGATCCTGCCATCGGTCGACGCGACGACGATGTACTCCACCTACTTTCCGCGGGCGCAAGCCGCCCTCGGCGTCAACAATGTCGACTCGGCCTGGTTCGAATCCGCCGAATGCTACAAATACGCACGGGTCAGTCGCACAACGGCCAATAACGCCGGCTACACAACAACATTCGTGCCCAACGTCTACGACTTCAGCTATATGCAGAAGGAGCAGGCGAATACCGTCACCCGCTCGGCGCTGGCCGGTGAGGTGATCTATGGCAACAACTACGGAAAGCGTTCGCTCGACAAAACCTATCTGGCCGTGGCCGCCGCGACGGGCAACCTGAGCATCTCGCCGCTGCACAAGGTCACCAGCGTGGCACCGGCCACGAGCGGCTATACGGTGGTCATCACACAGATCGACGTACTCGGCAATACGGTGGCGACCAAGACCGTCACCGCGGACAGGGTCTTCTTCGCGGCGGGCAGCGTCGGCACCAGCAAGCTGCTCGTCACCATGAAGGCACTGGGCAAGCTGCCCAACCTGGCCGATTCGGTCGGCGCGGGCTGGGGTAACAACGGCAATGTGATGGTCGGCCGGGCCGGACTGGATTTGACCGGCGCACTGCAATCCGCGATTCCCTGCATGGGCATCGACAACTGGGCCGATACCAGTGGTCCGGTATTCGCCGAGATCGCCCCATTCCCGACGAGTACCGAGAACGGTGTGAATCTCTATCTGGCGATCACCAAGAACCCCAACCGCGCCAAGTTCACCTACAACTCGTCCACCGGTGGCGTAGATCTGAACTGGCAGGCGTCATATACCCAGCCGTCGATCGATGCGGCGAAACGCGTATTCGATGCAATCAATGCCAAGGCGGGCACGATTTATCGGACCGATCTGTTCGGCGTCTACAAAGTCTGGGGCGACGACTTCGTCTATCACCCCCTCGGCGGCTGCCTGCTCGGACAGGCCACCGATAACTACGGTCGCCTCAACGGATACGCCGGGCTGTACGTCATGGATGGCTCGCTGATTCCGGGCAGCACCGGCGTCAATCCCTTCCTGACGATTACCGGCCTCGCGGAGCGCAATATCGAAAAGATCATCGCCACCGACCTGGCATGACATTCGGCCTGCCGACCGCCCGCCGCACGGCTCGCGGTCGGCTAGCCATCATCCTCGTCGGGCTCCGACCACGCGTCGTCGATCGGCCACCCCGCGGCCAGCAAATGCTCTCGGACGCGCGCGATATCGGATTCGAGCGGCATCTCATTGGTCAGTTTGGTGATGAGCACGCCGACATCGACCCGATCGGCCGGGATCGCGCCCTGCTCGATCAGCGCATCCACCACCTGCCGCACCTGTGCTTCGGGCAGCCGCCGCGACAACAGCGCGAACAACGGCACATAGTCCCGATCCGGCACGCCCTGCGGATATCCGGCCCGCAGCCACGCGACGATCTTGGTGAGTAAACCGGATAACGCCATAGGAGTTCTCAGGCCTCGGACGGGTGTGCCAGCGGCCAACCGACGGCGGCGAGGCGGGCCGCGACCCGATTCACATCATCGGCGCCCGGCTTTTCGTGCGCGAGTTCGGCAATGGCTGCTTCGACCTGACCGCGGGCGATGACGCCGTCGGTATCGTCGGCGATCAACTGCTCGACAACCTCACCGACCTCGTCCTCGGTCAGCCTGCGGTGCAGCACGGCGAACAATGCGACGTAGTCCTCGGGTGGGACGCCGTGCGGATACCCGGCCCGCAGCCAGTTCAGAACCGATCCGAGAATGGATGCTTTGGATGTCATGACTTCATTTCTTGGGAGGTTTGGCGCCGAACAACTGGATGTCGAAGGTGTGGCTGATGAAATCCTTTGCGATGTAAAGGATTCCGAGCACCACTGCGACGATGACAACCGCGAAGCAGAGGTACGCGACGACCTGGGCGACCTGGTTGCGCACACCGGCACCGCCGGCGGTGGCGGGCTCCATCGACCAGAGCCGGATCCCGGTCGCGAAGATCACCGGCAATCCGGTCCCCAGCAGGACGGCGATCAGTGTCACCTCGCCGAGCGACTTGGCGATTGCGGTGAGCGTATGCATGAACCCAACCTCCTCAGACCGATGCGCCGGTCTTGACATCGACGTCGGACGCAGGCGTGAGCCCACCCTCCCATTCGTCATTGACATTACTGGTGTCGACCGGGTTACGCCGCGACCGCAGATACATGTAGACCGACATCGCGATCAGAATCGCGAAGTCGATCAGTACGCCGCCGAGGCCACCGACGAGATGGGCGATCCACCAGCACACCGCGCCGACCAGACCCGCGAGCGGCAGGGTGAACAGCCACGCGACAACCATCCGGCCCATAACACCCCAGCGCACCTCGGCCCCCGGCTTACCGAGTCCGGTACCGAGGATCGAACCGGTCGCGGTCTGCGTGGTCGAGAGCGGAAGTCCGAACTGCGCCGAGGTGAGAATGATCGCGGCCGAGGATGATTCGGCCGCGAATCCCTGCGGCGGATCGAGCTCGACCAACCCCTTGCCGAGGGTGCGGATGATGCGCCAGCCACCCAGATACGTACCCGCGGCAATCGCCAGCGCACAGCAAATCTTGACCCACAGTGGAATTGCGTCGCTATTGGTGAACGTGCCGTGGGTGACCAGCGCCATGAAGATGACGCCCATGGTCTTCTGCGCATCATTCGTACCGTGCGCGAGCGAGACGAGCGCGGCGGATCCGATCTGCCCCCAACGGAATCCGTCGTTCACCTTCTTCTCGACCGATCGACGCGTGAGCCGATAGACCAGGAAGGTGCCGAGCCCGGCCACCAGTGCGGCAACGAACGGCGCCAACAGCGCGGGCACCAGGATCTTGCTGATCAGCCCCGTCTTCTCATTCCCGGTCCAGATCACCCCACTGGTACCGAGCGCGGCGACCGCCGCACCGATGAGACCGCCGAACAGCGCATGCGAGGAACTCGACGGAATACCGAACAGCCAGGTGAACAGGTTCCACAGAATCCCACCGACCAGACCGGCGAATACGATGTGCAGCAACTCCATATGGTGCACATTGTTGATATTCAGCAGGCCACCCGACACCGTCTTGGCGACCTCGACCGATAGGAAGGCACCGATCAGGTTGAGTACCGCCGACATCCCGACCGCCACCCGCGGACTCAGGGCACCGGTAGCAATCGAAGTGGCCATGGCATTGGCGGTATCGTGAAACCCGTTGGTGAAGTCGAACGCCAACGCGGTCACTATCACGATCAAAAGCACGATAAGTTCAGCGCTCACCCAGTCATCCTCTTCCGCGCGCCATCCGCCTGCTACAACATGACGATCTGTTCACCCACTATTTAGCCGACCACAAGAAGTTGGACAAGAAACCCCGGCGAATCGGACAATCCGCCGGATGTGACGCTCGGCGTGGACGCGGCGACCAACCACCGGCACAACGCCCCGATACGGCCAGATCCTGTTGTACGCCAGCACATTCCGAACAATGCGTCCCTCGAATGGTCCGCCACCGGATGGCGCGTATACCGTGCTCGACGATGTCGCGTGCATTGTCGTCTCCGGACCGCGCGCCACATCCGGCGACCAGATATGCGCCGGTGGTGACGAAGGCGACCGTCGCAGAAATGGCGATCGCACGGCGAGGTTGCACGGCACTCATCGTTACTCCTGGTAAACCAGCCTTTCGAGCTGGTTGTCGAATCTGTGCCACATAGGAGGTCTCGAATGTCTCGTCGACAAGGTTCGACACCCGCGATGGACGGCACCGGATCCGATCGGCCGACCGCGCCCCGCGCGCGGAAGCTGCGAACCCTCCTCGTCAGCCTCGGCCTGGTAATCGCACTCGCCGCGGCAGGCCTCGGCGCGGCCGAGTTCTACTTCCGACACAAGACCGAACGCTGCATCGCCGCGCAGGTGGAAGCCGACCTGGGATCCGACGTCGCCGTACATTTCGGCCCCAAACCATTGCTGATCACGGGTTTCGACCACCGGCTCCCCTACATCGTCCTCGACAGCGACGACGCCCGCTTCGGCCCCGCCATCGATATGCGCGTGCATGCCCGATTGAACGACATCGAACTCAGCGACGGCGGTCGCAGCGCCACGGTCGCCAACAGCACCGCGGATGCCACCTGGAGCAATGACGGCATCGTGAAAACATTGCGCGGCTTGGTATCCGGAGTCACCTCGAACCCGAGCACCGGCACCATCGACATCACCGCCCTCGGCGACCTGGCCTACCTCCAGCTACGCCCAGCCATCGTCGACCACAAGATCCACATCGACACCGTCGCCACCCGTGGCATCCCCACCGAGCTGACCGCAAGCGTTATCGACATCATCACCGAAAGCCTGCAGAGCTACCCCCTGAATCTGCAGGCCGACGATCTGAAAGTCACCGAAACCGGTATCAAGATCCAACTCACCGGCGGCCGCACCACCCTGCAGGCAAGCTCGGAAAGCTGCTGAAACCCGGGGCATTCCACGCGGGGCCGCGGCAACCGCGCGGAGGTGGCCGAATCGACAGCCCACAGTCAGGCGAGCCGTCGATGGCTGTGCCGGGGCGACTCAGGCGACAACCGAGCGTTGCGGGACACCCACGTATTCGCTCGAGGGGCGGATGAGTGCGTTGGATTCGCCCTGTTCGATGATGTGGGCGGTCCAGCCGGTGATGCGGCTCATCACGAAGATCGGTGTGAACACCGCGATATCGAAGCCGAGCAGGTGGTAGGCGGGACCGGTCGGGGAGTCGAGATTCGGCTCGAGCCCGGTGGCATCGCTCATGGTCCGTTCGAGGATTTCATACATTCGCACCCACTTCTGCCCGTCGGTGGCGGCGGCGATGTCCAGGAAGGCCTTCTTCATGGTGGGCACGCGCGAATCACCGTTCTTGTACACCCGATGACCGAAGCCCATCACCTTTTCCTTCTTCGCCAGCTTGTTGTGGATCCACGCCTCGGCAAGGGCCGGATCGTCGATCTCGAGCATGTCGCGCATGACCGCCTCGTTCGCCCCGCCGTGCAGCCGACCTTTGAGCGCGCCGATCGCGGCGGTGACCGCGCTGTAGATATCGGAGAGCGTGGAGGTGACGACGCGCGCGGCGAAGGTGGAGGCGTTGAAGGAGTGCTCAGCGTAGAGGATCAGCGAAACCTCGAACGCGCGCACCAGTTCCGGAGCCGGAATGGTCCCGAAGCACATGTTCAGGAAGTTCTCGGCGTACCCCAGCTGCGCATGCGGCGCGATCGGGTCCAGCCCACGACGGCGCCGGTGATCGGCCGCGACAATGGTCGGCAGCACCGCGAACATGCGCAGCGCCTTGGCGCGATTGGCCTTCGCGGAATTGTCCTCCTCGGCAGGGTCTTCGGCGCCGAGGTAGCTGATCGCGGTCCGCACCACATCCATCGGATGACAGGTCTCGGGCAGCTTCGCCACCAATGCCAGCAGCGACCGGTCGGTGCGACGCAGGGCCCGTTCCTGCTGCTGGAACTGTTCGAGTTCGGCATGTGACGGCAGTTCGCCGTGCCAGAGCAGGTAGGCGACCTGTTCGAAACCGCAGTGGGCGGCCAGGTCTTGGACGGCGTAACCGCGGTAGGTGAGGGAGTTGGTTTCGGGCACCACCTTCGAGATGGCGGTGGTGTCGACGACGACGCCTGCCAGACCTTTGTAAATGGTCGGTACCGTGGGCTCCGGCCCACCCGTGGCCCGACCACCACCCCCCAACGTATCGCTGTGCGATGCTGTGTTCACTGGTTCCTTCCCGGAGCGAAATCGAAGATGTCGGAATCGAATTCGTTGTAGCGCTCGTATTGCAGGAGTTCGTAGAGTCTGCTGCGGTGCTGCATCCGGTTCAGTAGCGCGGACTGTGTTCCCGCGGAGTAGATTTCGCGCAAACCGACCTCGGCGGCGAACATCGCCAGCCGCAGAGTGGTCACCGGGTAGATCACCGCGTTGTAGCCGATTTTTTCCAACGTCGCGGCCTGGATGAGATCGGACTTACCGAATTCGGTCATATTCGCCAATAACGGGGTGGCTACCGCCGCGCGGAACTTCTCGAAGTCCGCGACGGTGTGCAGGGCCTCGGTGAAGATCAGATCCGCACCGGCGTCCCCGTATGCCTTCGCCCGTTCGATCGCCGCGTCGATGCCCTCGATTCCGGCGGCGTCGGTGCGCGCGCAGATCACCAAGTTCGGGTCGCGTCGCGCCGACACCGCCGCGCGCAGCCGACGCACCATATCCTCGGTCGGCACAACGGCTTTGCCGTCGAGGTGTCCGCAGCGTTTCGGGTTGACCTGATCCTCCAGGTGCACGGCGGCGATTCCGGCGTCCTCGAGGATCGTGACGGTACGTGCGGCGCTCATGAGTTCACCGAAACCGGTGTCGGCGTCGATGAGCACCGGCAGATCGGTGACGCGGGCGATCTGCTGCCCGCGTCCCGCGACCTCGGTGAGCGTGGTCAATCCGATATCGGGAAGCCCCAGATCGGCGGACAGAACCGCCCCGGAGACGTATACGCCTTCGAACCCGATCTCCTGGATCAGCTTCGCCACGAGGGGATTGAATGCACCCGGGATGCGCTGGATGCGCCCCGAGGTGAGTCCGGTACGAAACGCGAGCCGTTTATCGGCGGCCGAGGTGGCCGCTGCCAGCAGACCGGTCATCAGAAGATTCCCTTCGCGGACCGGGGCGCGCGGGCGAGCACATCCGCCGAGACGGTGCAAGTAAGCTCCGCCAACGCACCGGGAGACAGCTCGCCCGCATGCTGGACCACCTCGAGGAAGCGGTCCTGCTCCGCGGGTTCGACGACCCCTTCGGCGAGGGTGCGAAACTTCGCGATGTACTGATCGCGGGCGAACGGACGCGCACCGAGCGGATGCGCGTCGGCCACCGCCAGTTCGTCCACGATCACCTCACCGCTGTTCAGCGTGACCTCGGCGCGCGCGCCGAACGCCTGCACGTCCGGATCCGTCGAGTGGTAGCGGCGCGTCCACTCCGGATCTTCGGCGGTAGAGATCTTGTGCCACAGTTCCACCGTGTCGGGGCGCTGCGCGCGCTCGGGCGCGTAGGAACGCTCGTGATGCCAGGTGCCGTCCTGGAGGGCGACCGCGAAGATGTACATGACCGAGTGGTCGAGGGTTTCGCGAGAAGCCGTCGGATCGAACTTCTGCGGATCGCCCGAACCCGTGCCGATCACCACGTGGGTGTGGTGACTGGTGTGCAGGACGATCGTCGCGATCTGGTCGAGGTCACCGATGCGGTCGCGGAGCCTGCGTGCCAGATCGATCGGGGCCTGACTCTGGTATTCGGCGGAGTGCTCCTTGGTGTAGGTGTCGAGGATGCCGCGCTTGGGCTCGCCGGGGCCGGGCAGCGGCACCGAGTACACCTTGTCCGGACCACCGAGCAGCCAGGCGATCACACCGTCCTCGCCCTCCCAGATCGGTGCCGGCGCACCCTCGCCACGCAGCGCGCGGTCTACGGCCTCGACGGCCATCTTCCCGGCGAATGCGGGTGCGTAGGCCTTCCAACTGGAGATCTCACCTTTACGCGACTGGCGGGTCGCGGTGGTGGTGTGCAGTGCCTGGCCGATGGCCTGGTAGATGGTCGCGGCGTCCAGCCCGAGCAGCGTGCCGATTCCGGCGGCGGCCGACGGGCCCAGGTGGGCCACATGGTCGATCTTGTGCTCGTGCAGGCAGATCGCGCGCACCAGATCCACCTGGATTTCGTATCCCGTGGCCAGACCACGGATGAGGTCACGACCGCCGCGTCCGGCGTGCTGGGCGACCGCGAGGATCGGCGGAATATTGTCACCCGGGTGTGAGTACTCGGCGGCCAGGAACGTGTCGTGGAAGTCGAGTTCCCGCACCGCCACGCCATTGGCCCAGGCCGCCCATTCGGGCGAGTACGACCCGCCGACACCGAATACGGTGGCGCCCGGCCGATAGGGGTGCGCCAGCGCCTGGGCGCGGGCATTGGCGACCGGGCGGCGGATGACCGACGCCGCCGCGACCGCCGCGTTGTCGATGATCCGGTTGATGATCATCTCTTCGGTCTCCGGGGTGACCGCCACGGCATCCGCGGCAACCTCGGCGATCCGCCAGGCGAGGTGCTCCTCGCGCGGGAAATGCGCGGCGGAGCGGTGGGTGCGGACGAGATGATTCTGCACGATCGGGGCCTCCCATGCGTCGATTTCTCCGGTACGTTTCGCACGCTACACAGAGTGACTATCGGCCGAAATACCGCGCAAATGCCTATTTTTGTGGAAGAGACTCGGTAAATTTGTGAAAGTTGCGGAAATCTCTCTTGCTACATTGGCATCATGCAGAAGATGTACGCCGGAGGCCGGCTGCGCGCACTGCGGGAGCAACGCGGACTGTCCCAGTCCGCGCTCGCGAAGGCGCTCGGGATATCGGTCAGCTACATCAATCAACTCGAACACGATCAGCGTCCGCTGACCGTGCCGGTACTGCTACGGCTGAACGCCAACTTCGATCTCGACGTGGGATTTTTCGCCGCCGACACCGATGCGCGGCTGATCGCGGACCTGCAGGATGTGTTCGCCGAGGACCCCGAAGGCGCGAACATCACCACCGCCGAGATGGACGATCTGGTGGCGCGCGTACCCGCGGCCGCGCGCCTGCTCGTCGGCCTGCACCGGCGGCTGCGCGGTGCGACCGAGCAGATGGAGCGGGTCTCGGCCGGAATCGACGGCGGCGCAGGCGAATCCGCCGTCGCGATGCCCTACGAGGAGGTGCGCGACTACTTCTACGATCGGCGCAACCATATCCCCGAACTCGACACCGCGGCCGAGCAGTTGTTCGCGCGCAATGGGCTGAGTCTCGGTGGACTCGACCTGCAACTGACCGGACTGCTGCGCGAACAGCACGATATCGCGGTGGTGATCCGCACCGACGATCCCGATCGGCCCGGTCCGAAACGGGTGTACGACCCGCATGCTCGCGTGCTGACGCTGGCGCGGCGGCTCACCGCCGGACAGCGCGCCTTCCAATTGGCCACGCAGCTGGCCTTTCTCACCCAGGCCGAGGTCATCGCCGAGCTGATCGATGCAGCCGAAACCGTGCCCGAGCATTCCCGCGGGCTGCTGCGCATCGGCCTGGCCAACTACTGCGCGGGCGCGCTCATCTTGCCCTACACCCAGTTCTGGGACGCGGCCGAAACCCTGCGTTACGACATCGAATTGCTCGCCGCCAAGTTCGAGGTCGGCTTCGAGACCGTCTGCCACCGCCTGTCCACCTTGCAGCGTCCGGGCAAGCGTGGCGTGCCGTTCTTCTTCGTCCGCACCGATCGGGCCGGGAATATCTCGAAACGGCAGTCCGCCACGGCATTCCACTTCTCCCGCGTCGGCGGCAGCTGCCCACTGTGGGTGGTGCACGAAGCGTTCTCCACCCCGGGCAGCATCCGGACCCAGATCGCCCAGATGCCCGATGGACGCAACTACCTGTGGCTGGCGCGCACCACCGACGAGAAGACACCCGGATACCTTTCCCCCAAACGAGATTTCGCCATCGGACTGGGCTGCGATCTGGCATACGCGGACAAGCTCGTCTATTCACACGGGCTGCCCATCGACGACCCACGCACGGCGGTGCCGATCGGCGCGGGCTGCAAGGTCTGCGAGCGCACCGATTGCGCGCAACGCGCCTTTCCGCAATTGGGCCGTCCGATTCGTGTGGACGACAACAGTTCGCTGCATATCCCCTACGCCCCCACCGCGGCGTCCTGAGCTCGTGCCTGGTCAGGGCTCAGGGCCGCCGCGGTGGTTGCGCCTCGGGGCGCGTTCCGCATCCGTTCCGACACCGCAGCGGGTAGTGCTCGACCGCTGAGCTCTTCGCCGCGATCAGGTGGATGGCCGGCGCGGCGCGACTAGCGATGCGGGCGCGGCTGCTCGGCGCAGGAGCAGCGTTGCGCTTTCGGCACATCACCGAGGACCTCTTCGACATGATCGCCGCATCCGGAATAGCCGGGCTTGCCGCAGCGGCGGCAGACGATTCGTTGGCACATTCTGTTGTTTCCTTTCTTCGACAGTGGATTCCGCGGTCAGCGGGTCCGGTCCGCAGTGGCGTCGCGCCAGGTTCGGTAGCCCCCGTCGAGGTTGACCGCGTCCCGACCGAACTGGGTCAGCAACCGCGTGGCGCTGTTACCGCGCTGACCCACCTGGCAGAAGACCAGGACCCGACCGGCGGGGATCTCGGCCGCTCGATCGCGGAGTTCGTCCAGCGGAATATTACGTGCGCCGGGGATGGATCCGGCCGCGTACTCCTGCGGTGATCGCACGTCGACCGTCTGCCATCCCTGCGCGATCGCCTTGTCGATTTCGTGCCACTGCACCGTGCGGATCGCTCCGGTGCGCAGATTATCGGCCATGTAGCCGAGCATGTTCACCGGGTCCTTGGCCGAACCGAACTGCGGTGCGTATGCGAGTTCCAGATCCATCAGACGGGAGGCCGGGATACCGCCCGCCATCGCGGTGGCCAGTATGTCGATCCGCTTGTCGACCCCCGCACCGCCGACGGCCTGCGCACCCAGGATCCGGTCGGTATCCGGCTCGACTAGCAATTTCACCGACATCGCGTGTGCGTCGGGGTAGTAACCGGCGTGGGCGAGCGGATGCGAGTGCAGAACACGGAATGGGCGTCCCGCAGCGCGCAGCCGCTTCTCGCTCCAGCCCGTCATGGCCGCGGTGCGGTCGAAGACGCCCAGGATCGCGGTGCCCTGCGCGGGCGGGTCGATGGTCGGTAGCCCGGCAATCACATCCGCGACCAAGCGCCCCTGTCGATTCGCGGCATTGGCCAACGGGATCAGCGTCGGCTCTCCGGTGACAGCCTCCTTCTTCTCCACCACATCGCCGACCGCATGGACATGCGGCATCGAGGTGCGCAGCCGATCATCGACGACTATGCCACCACCGGAACCGATTTCGAGACCGGCATCCCGCGCGAGTGCGCTTTCCGGGCGCACCCCGATGGCCATGACCACCAGATCGGCCGAAACCACACGCTGATCGGACAGTGTCACGGTATCGGCATCGATACGAATCAACTCGGCACCCAACTCCAGCCGGACCCCGTGCGCACGCAGCTCGGCCGCGATCGGCGCGGCCATCTCGACATCCAGCGGTGCCAGAACCTGTGGGCCGCGCTCGACCACTGTCGTCGAAACACCCCGCCGCACCAGGTTTTCCGCCATCTCCACCCCGATGAATCCGGCCCCGACCACCACCGCGGACCGCGCATCGCCGACAGCGTCGGCCAAGCGATCGACATCGGCGACATCACGCAGCACCAAACCACGTTCGGCGCCCGGCAACGGCGGCACTATCGCGGCAGCGCCCGTGCTGAGCACCAATTCGTCGAAGGACTCGACATACTCACGGCCCGAGTCCAATTCGCGCACGACAAGGGTTCGCTTCGCCGGATCCAGCGCCATCACTTCGTGCCGCACCCGCACATCCAGCCGGAACCGCGATGCCAGCGACGCCGGAGTCTGCAGCAAAAGCGATTCCCGCTTCGGAATCACTCCGCCGACATAGTAGGGCAGACCGCAATTCGCGAACGACACATGATCGCCCCGCTCGAGTACGACGATTTCCGCCGATTCCATCAGCCGGCGCAGGCGAGTCGCGGCCGACATCCCGCCCGCGACCCCACCGACGATCACAACCTTCATCTCGCACCTCCCAGCCGGCCACGCCAGCGCTATGCCGGGGCCACTCTTACATCCATATACCCATGGGGGTATCTTACTCGAGTAGCAATATACCCTAGGGGGTATATAGAAGATTGTGATAACCGACTCTCCGGGGATTTCCCGACCGCATGACACCCCCGCCGCCGAGCGGATCCGGCGGCGTACGGAGTCGACTCGAGCCCTGGTCGGCAGGCGCACCCGGGCCGTGCTCGACCTTCGGCCGGCGCTGTTTGTCGCCCTCGGTGCCGCCGGACTGCCCTGTCTTCCTGATCACCCGGTTCGATCTCGACTTGCCATTTGTGGGGCTGGCCGGGGCCGGTCAGCCCGCAGTGCTGAAACCATCCACATGGGCGCACGCCTCGAACGGCAGCGGCGGATAGCGGCCGGCCGTCGGGTTATCGGGATGCCCGACAGGCCCCCGGTAGTGGCCGGCGCGGAAGTCGCCGTCGTGAACAGGATCATCACCGACTATTCGAACCGCGCGCGAGAGGTGATGCGGGACAAGCGAATGCCGCCCTCCAAGGAGTACACGAAGTAGTACTCCGCGGTATTCGGCGAGACCGGGAAGCAGGCCGTTTACCGCACGCGATGACCGCCCGGTTTGATAGCGTGGTCCAAGCGACGGGTGATCGACAGCAACGGGTCAGGCGATTCGATCACGTGCATCGGCGCACCAGCATCGATACAGGGGGATGGTGACGATGGTCCGACGCTTGATCGCTTTCATCGCGCTCAGCACATTCGGCATCACGGGCTGCTCGGCGGTTCGCGGCACCGCGACGGAGAACTACGCGCCCGGCAGCATCGATGCCGCCCTTGTCAGCATGCGTGATGCCGGCGCAGAAGTGGGCTCGCCCTTGTGGTTCCGCGTCGACGACACCAAACCCGTTGCCGTACAACCAGTGACGCCACCGGAGTGCCAGACCATCGCGGGCCCGGCGTCGGATTCGGTGTACGGAAACGCGTGGACCCAGTTCCGGCTGGCGACATTTCAGGAAACCTCGAACACCTGGGACCACAGCCTCACCCAAGCTGTGGGTCGCTACGAGAACTCCGACCGGGCACGCGAGGCATTCACGAAGCTGTCCGACGCCTTGACCGCCTGCGGCGACAAGGAAGTCGCGGTACTCGGCTCGGGCGAGGTGGCGGATTCGCGCTGGCGCAACCACGCCGACGCCCGTACCGCTGACACACTGCGCTGGAACGCCGAACAGCTCGACGCTCCCACGTGGCGCTGCTTCCGCGAGGCCCGGCTGAAACAGTCCGTATTGCTGCAAGTGGCGCTGTGCCAGGCCGGCAACGGGCAACCCGCCGCGGCGGTGATCGCCGACAAGCTCGCGAGCAAGTTGTAGGAGTCGTGCCATGTCCGGATTCGCGGCCCGCGTCTGCATAGCCGTCATAGCATTCGTCCTGACACTGACCTCGGCGGCCGGCGCGCAGCCGCCCGCCATCCCGCAACCTGGGCCCTCGGATGTGCCGAAGGTCCAGCCGGACAACCGAAATCCAGCGCCGCTGAGCCAGCGGATTGCCCAATTCAATGCCAAGGTGACGGGGTTTGTGAGCCGTGCCGCCGCACATCGCGGCTGGGAGACCACCCTCCGCGCCCAGGAATCGTCGCTCGCCGCCCGCTCATCCGCACTCGACGCGGAAAGCCGCGCGCTCGAGGCGCGGCGACCGTCGCCGTATGCGTCGGCGGGTGTGATCGCGCAGTTCAACAACCAGGTCGATGCGTACAACGCGAAGGTCATCGCGCTCAATGCCGACGTCGACAACCACAACCGCGATGTCGACGCCTACAACGCGGAACGCGAGGCACTGGTCGCCCTGCAACAGGAGTTGTTGCGCGAGGCCGAGGCCATCGATGCCGAGACCACCCGCGTCGAGGCGGAAGCGCAGCGGGCGAGCGCACCACCACGCGCGGCACCGCAACCCGGAAACCAGCCCCAGCGTCAACCGCAGTCCGGCGTGAACGCACCCCAGCCCCCCGCTGCCGGAAACAGTCCGAGCCGGCAGCAGCAAACCGGGGCGGTGCGCAAGTACGAACAGGACAAGGGGGTCCGGGTCGTTGAGAAGCCGGTGACCGCCCGCCTCACGCCGGAAACACTCGACGGCCTGTCCGAGCAGCAGGTCGCCCAGCTCACCGGTGGCGGACAGCGCCAATTCGACGCGCTGGTGCCGAAACCCGGCGGGAAATATATCGGAATCGTCGTCAGGGGATCCGCCGGGCCGAGCCCGAGCGAAGCGGCCTTCGAATCCGCGATCGAGCGCGGCGGCCAGGCGAAAGGAAGTCTCGACGGCAACGAGATCATCATCGACGAGGTCGAGGTCATCCAGCCGCCCCAACTACCGGCGCCGACACCCGAAACCCGGACGCTACCCGCCGCGCCACCCGATCCGGCGCGCAAACCCACCGGTCGGCCGCAGGTCATCAAAACCACCGACGACGAAGCGACACAGCGGTCGCTCGAGCGCGAGAACGATTCCGCCGAAATCCTGGCCAGGGCCGGGTACGAAGTGGAGCAGCAGCCGAACGTACCCGGGACGACGAAGAACCCGGACTACCGCATCAACGGACGCATCTTCGACAACTACGCGCCCTCGACGTCGAACCCGCGCAACATTCTCGACGGCGAAGTCCGCAAGAAGGTCGAGCGCGGGCAGGCCACCCGGATCGTCGTGAACCTCGCCGACAGCGATGTGACGCTGGATGCCTTACGAACCCAATTGCGGGATTGGCCGATTCCCGGTCTCGAAGAGATCATCATCATCGGCAAAGACAAGAGCATCATCCATTTCTTCCCATGGTGAAATGGCACGATGGCCGTTGAATTCACGCTCGAGCTGGCGACCACCGAGACCGCGGAACAGATCCGCACCCAGGCGGTCGAGGCGGCGGGAATTCCGACGGAGCCCTGGCTGCACGTCGGCATGAACACCCCCTCCGAGCGAGATCCGATCACCGCCGACTTCGGCATTCGCCCGACCGTGTGGGTGTTGTTCGCGCTCTCCGGCGACGACATCGCCGCGCTGCAGGACACGATGGTCCACATCACGAGCCGACTCCTCGACCACACCCCGGCCGACGCCATCCTGCACCACCAATACGACATGATCTGGCTCATCCGCCGATCCGGAAGCCTCGTGGTGAGCGACCACCCCGACATCTGGACCCCGGCCCGGCTGGCATTGCTACCGAAACCGTATTCCCGTGCCCCCTTGGAGTTTTCACAGGGCTGAGCGGGACTGCCCCCCGTTTCAGCAAGGGTGAGCGCCGAAGACCCCATCCCGGATCACATCCCGGATCGCCGGACAGGCAGTGTCACGATGAAGCGGGCGCCGCCATCAGCACTGTCCTCGACGCGGATATGGCCCGCGTGGCGGTTCACGACATCGGCGACGATGGCGAGGCCGAGTCCGGCCCCGCCTTCGTCGCGGCTGCGAGCGTCGTCGAGCCGAACGAATCGTTGAAAGATCCGGTCCCGGTCGGTAGCGGGCACACCACCACCGTCGTCGGCGACCTCTAGCACGACCGTGTGGTCGCGGGTGCGTTCCAGGCTCACCCACACCATGGTGGCCGCGTGCCGCTGCGCATTGTCGACGAGATTGCCCAGGACCCGGGCGAGTTGGGTTCGACTGCCCGTGACTGCCACGCTGTCGTCCGGTATCGCGATGTCGACAGGCAGGCGGTCTCCGGTTCGGCGAGCCAGCTCATCGCGGATCAGCGCGGCCAGCTCGACTCGTTCCGATCGGGACTGTTCGCCCGCGTCGAGACGGGCGAGTAGCAACAGATCGGCGGCAAGGTGTTCGAGCCGTATGGTGTCTCCGATCAGCCCGTCCAGCTCGAGTAGCCGCGGGTGGGCTCGGGCGACTTCGAGCTGAGTGCGCAGGCTGGCGATCGGACTGCGGAGTTCGTGCGCGGCGTCGGCGATGAAACGGCGCTGACGTTCCGCGGATTCTTCGAGTGCGGCGAGCGTGATGTTCGTAGTGGCTGCCAGCCGGGCGATTTCGTCGCGTGCCGCGGGTTGCGGTACCCGGCGGGACAGGTCACCGCCCATGATTTCGGCCAGCTCGGCCCGGATCGCCTCCACCGGCCGCAGGGCACGCCGGGTTACCAGCCACGTCACCGCTGCCACCACCAGGAGCAGTATCGGCAGGCCCGTCAACATGGCACTGCGAACATCGGCAACCGCATTCCGAGCGGAGTCGAGGGAAGCGCCTGCGTACACCGTGACCGGCTGCCCACCGACGGTGGTGGTTCCGATCGCGGCCACCCGGAATACCTTGTTCATGATCTCGTCGTCGCCCACCGAGAGCCGCACGTCACGAAACGTGGCGACGGCCGTTGTTCGGGCAGTGGAGACAAGCTCGGTCTCGTCGTCGTCATCGTCGTCAGTTCCGGCCGGTATCGAGGTCGGGGTGAAGTCAGCCATAGGTCGGCTCCGCAAGTCGTCATCGGCTGCCAAGACCCTCCGGTCGGCCGAAACCACTTGTACCGGTTGACTATCCTCGTCGGGCAGTTTCAGCTGCGAGAAGTCGGTGCCGATCGTGATCTGGGTCACGACATCGCGAGCGGCGACCTCCGCTTGCAGGCTCGCGCTGTCGACCAGGTTGTGTCGCAGGACCTCGAGCACGGCCAGTCCGGCGAGCGCGAGCGCCACCGCGACAACGGCCGTGGCCAACGCCGTGGTCCGGGCTCGCACAGAGTTCCACCACCGCGGCCGGTCAGCCACGATCTGCCGCCAGCCGGTATCCCACGCCGCGAACAGTGGTGATCGATCGCCGCCCGAACGGAGCGTCGATCTTGCGGCGCAGCGTGCTGATGTAGACCTCGACGATGTTCGGGTCACCATCGTAGGTGAAGTCCCAAACATGCTGCAGGATATCGGCTTTCGACACAACCTGCCCCGCACGGACCGCCAGGTGTTCCAGGACGGCGAATTCCTTCGCGGTCAGCGTCACCTCGTGCGTGTCGCGCAGGCACGTGCGCGTGTTCGGATCCACCGTCAGGTCGCCGACCCGCAATACGGGGGCGCCGCGAGTTCTGCGGCGGCACAGGGCACGAATACGGGCGAGCAACACCACGTAGGAGAACGGTTTGCGCAGATAATCGTCGGCCCCGGTGTCCAACCCCTCCGCCTCGTCGTATTCGCCGTCCTTCGCGGTGAGCATCAGCACTGGCGTCTCGTCGCCCGCGGCGCGCAGCGCGGCACAGATCCGGTAGCCGTTCATGCCGGGCAGCATGATGTCCAGGATGATCAGGTCGTAGTCGGCGGCGGTGGCGAGATGCAGACCTTCGGTGCCGTCGTGCACGACGTCCACGGCGAAACCCTCAGCCGCCAATCCCTTTGCCAGGGTGAGGGCAAGACGCTTCTCGTCCTCCACGATCAGCAGACGCATCCGCTAAGCGTGACAGACAGTTCCTGAAGCGGTCTTCAGGATGCTTCAGGCCACCTTCAGCTGCGCTTGCCAGAGTGGTCATCGGACCCAAGATCACCACTGCCACAGGAGGTTTCACCATGTCATCCGTAATCCGCCGCGCATTCGCCAGCTTGCGATGGCTCATCGTGGGCACCACCGTTGTCGGCGCCACCGTCGCCGGCCTCGCCCTCGCTACCAGCACCGTCGGACCCGGGAACCACACTGTCGCCGTCAACTTGTCGGACACCGACTGGGTGCTCCTCGCGGGCCCGCAGATCAGCAAGCAGCAGGCCATCGACGAAGCGGTGCAGGCAGTGCCGGGGAGCACGGTGGATTCCGCCGAGATCGACACGGTGCGTGGAGCAGCGGTGTGGGACGTCGAACTCAGAACCCCGGATGGCATCGAGCACGAGGTGACCATCGATGCAAACACCGGCAAGGTACTCGGCACCGTCGAGCACGACTGACAGCTGTACGCCCAACTGCTCTCGATCTCAGATCATCGGCGAACTCGTCGAGAATCGACCACTCGGGATCGCTCCAACCGGCTGGACAAGCTGACCGTAGATTTCGCGGTGAGCACGACGAGCCGGTCGGACTCCGCGTCGGCGAGTTGCGCCAGAGTCGGTGCGAGTCGACTGCATGGGCCGCACCAGTCGGCCCATGCAGTCGACCAGCACCGGCTCTCACTGTCGAGGACCGCATCCCGGAATGCCTCGATGGAAACCGGAATGGTTGTGGCGCTCATCGTGGGCTCGATGTCCTGGGCGTCAGTCACTCGAAAGATCCGCGAATCCGGCTCGCATGGCCGGATCGTTGGCGATAGTCGGCGCTAACCGATCCGCAGCGCGCTCAGAATCGGGTCGTAAGCCCAGTTCAACATGCGCTCGGCGTCGTGCTTCGCGGCGACGCCGCTGTCGGGTGAGCTGTGCAGGACCACACCGATCAGCGGTATTCCTGCCCTGACCGATTCGAACAGCAGACATGTTCCCGCAGCGTCGGTGGATCCGGTTTTGATGCCGATAGTGCCGGGATAGTCGCGCAGCAGCAAATTCGTTGTCTGCCAAAGGTGCTCGCGGTTGTCCGGCCCGGCGGGCAGGTGATAGCTCTGCGACCTGACGATGTCGCGGAACACCGGCATACTCATCGCGCGCAGGCCGAGCGCTACCAGGTCCGCCGGGGTGGAGTAGGTCGAGTTGTCGGTGGGGGCGGGCAGCCCGCTGGGGTCGGTGAAATATGTTCCCGCCAGACCCATTTGACGCGCGGTGTCGTTCATTTTGGCGATGAAGCCGTCTTGGCCGGGCCCATAGGCCTCGGCAAGGGTATAGGCGGCGTCACAGCCGGACGGCAGCATCATCGCGTACAGGAGCTGGCGCGCGGTGAGCACCTCGCCGGGGACCAAGCCTGCCGTACTTCCGTCGTACTTGGCGCCGTAGGCGATGATTTCTTGCGGCACGGTAATAGTCCGGTCGAGATCGCCGGCGTTGATCACGACCAGTGCCGTCATCACCTTCGTGATGCTGGCTATCGGGACCGGGGTGTTCGGCTGTCGCGACCACAGCAGCGTGCCGGTGATTCCGTCGGCCAGCGCTGCCCCCGGCGCCTGCACTCCGTCCGGCTCAGGAGCCGACCAGGGTAACGGAATATGGGTGTCGCCCGCGGCGGGAGCGACCGCGACGCCATGACCGGCTGCCACCACCAGCGCCCCGAAGACGACAGCCTGCAACAATCGAGCAAATGTCCGCATGGGCCACATTCTGCCGGTCGCCCTCGTCGATCAGTGGGATTTCACCGACCGAGTTATCGCGCAGCTCCGGCTCGCGCCCCCCGCTTCCCGACACCCGCCGTGGGTGTTTACTGAGAGAGCGTCTCAGTTGGCCCACCCTCCGATGGCAGTTCGAGGTGCATATGCCGGTATGGCGACTGCGTGAATTTCGTGACGATGATCTGGATCAGGCAATCCAGATCTGGGAACAGAGCCGTATGGCGACCGGGGAGGAGCCGGTTTTCGCGTTGGCGGAGGTACTGGCGTCCGCGCGCGCAGGGCAGCCGGCGGTGGTCGCCGAGGTGGGCGAAGAAATCGTCGGAATGGCGGTCGCCCAGATCCAGAGCGAGCGTGCCTGGGTCCTGCTGGTGGCCCTGGGTGCGCAGTGGCGGCGGCGCGGTATCGGTAGTGCGCTGCTGACCGAACTGGAGCGGCGGCTGCGGTCGAATGGGGTGCGGCGAATCTGCACGCTCCTTCCGCAGGACGCCACCGGGTCGGTCGCATTCGAGAATTCCGGATATCTGCGCAGGACGGGTTTGGTCTACTACGAACTGCTGGAGCCGTTGGCACCCGCGCAGGCTTCGTTGCTGGCCGAGCTGGGTGGGCGGCTGCTGCCACCCGGGTTGTGGCAATCGATGGCGGGGATGGACCGGGAAAAAGAGATCATCGAACGACGGATCGTATTGCCGCTGGCGAACCCGGATATCGCCGAGCACTATCGGGTTCGGCCACCCAAGAGCGTGATTCTGTTCGGTCCGCCGGGCACCGGAAAAACCAGTTTCGCGAAAGCGGTCGCCTCGAGATTGGGGTGGCCGTTCGTCGAGTTGTTCCCGTCCCGGTTGGCCGCGACGGCAAGCGGCGGGCTCGCGGCGTCGTTGCGTGAGGTGTTCGCGGATTTGGCCGAACTCGACGAACTTCTGTTGTTCATCGACGAAGTGGAGGAGATCGCGGGCGCACGTGCGGGGACGGCGACCAGCGCGGCACATGGAGTAACGAACGAGCTGCTCAAGCTGATTCCCGCATTTCGGGAGAATTACAGCCGCCTGCTGATCTGCGCCACCAACTCGGTTCGTTCGCTGGACTCGGCGTTCCTGCGACCGGGCCGCTTCGATTACGTGATACCGGTCGGTCCACCCGACGAACCCGCCCGCGAGGCGATCTGGCGGCGCTACCTCGGCCCCGCCACCGAGAACATCGACCTCGACCATCTGGTGCGCGCTACCGCCCACTTCACCCCCGCCGACATCGAGTACGCCGCCCGTGCCGGCGCGCAATCGGCGTTCGAGCGTGCGATGCGCGACGGAACGAACAAACCCGTCGACCTCGCGGACTACCTCACCGCCATTGCCAACACCCGCCTGACCTTGACACCGGACATCCTGACGGCATTCGAACACGACCAAGCGAACTACACCAGACTCTGAGACTCACCGCCTCGATTCATGCTCCGACTCGCAGACACACCATGTGCTCGGCTGAGATCGGCGACGTTCAGCTAAACATCAGCTACTACCATCGACGCGGGCGCCACGCCATGAGACCACACCGCAGGCGAGCAGTCGAACATCAGAGCGAAAGGGAAGTTTCCCATGCAGCGATCCACTCTCTACCGTGCGTTCGCGGTCACGGTGACCGCTGTCGTGACAGCCGCCAGCGCACATCTCATTACCGGATACGGCACTGCGTCGGCACAGCCATGGCCCGGTAGCGGTAGCGCCGAGCAGGTCAGCCTTGCCGCAGACAAGTCGGGGCACCGATGGGCGTCCGCCGCGTCCGCCACCATCACGCCCGGGGTGCAGACCAACACCGAGGGTGGGAGGCAGTGCACGGCGAACTACACCTTCGTCGACAATGCCGGCAATGTGTACCTCGGTCAGGCCGCGCACTGTGCGGGTACCGGTCTGGGCGACCTCACCGACCCCGACGGCTGCACCGCCGACAGCCTGCCCCTCCGCACCACGGTGACCTTCAACCGCGGCGGCATACTGATGTTCCCGGGTGAGGTCGTCGGCACCGGTCAACTGGTCTACAGCAGCTGGCTGGCCATGCAGCGCGACGGCGAGCGGGACCACAATACCTGCGCCTACAACGATTTCGCGTTGGTGAAGGTCGCCCCCGAGGACGTCGGGAAGGTCAACCCGAGCGTGCCGTACTGGGGCGGTCCCGTCGGCATCAACACCACCGGAACCGATATCGGTGACGACGTTTACGGTTACGGCAACTCCGGTCTGCGGTTCGGAATAGCCGCACTGTCCCCTCGAACCGGCCAGAGCCAGGCCGACGGGCTTACCACCGCCGGCTGGACACACGCGCTCACCGCGGCCATGCCAGGGATCCCCGGCGACAGCGGCAGCGCCTTCCTCGACCGCAACGGCTATGCCCTCGGCACCCTGTCGACTCTTGGCATCGGTTTGCCGATCGTCAACAACATCGGTGACTTGAGCCACGAACTTGCCTACGCCCGAGCGCATTCCGGCATCTCAGGACTCACACTGGTCCTCGGCACCGAACCGTTCGACCCGAACCCCTGACCGAACTGTCAGCTCCGACCGATGTCGCGAACCGTCGACTCAGTCGCCGCCAGACGACTCCATCGCTGCACCGATCAGCGCACGGTAGAACGACCCACCAAGTGCTCCGGGTTCAGTAGCTCTGCCCTGGCGGCGGTATTCGCCACTGACCAGACGATGGCGGTAGCACCGCGGTGTCGGCGGTCGGGTCGACCCGCAGGTAGCGGATGAACCCATCCACGGTGAACCCGGCGGCAAGGATCTCTGCGAGCAACCGCGCAGCGGCGTTCCTCGAATCCATGCGCTACATAGTTACCCGAGCATGCCCGCCGCAACCAGGAAATCACGCGACCACCAACAAAATTCCACCAAAAAGGTGGTGGTGGGTAACGATTCGGCAATCCGGTATCCGTATCGTCCTGTTTCCCCTGACATCCAGGCGAGACAGGCATGGCCCGTCGCTGTTGAACGACCGTCATGCCGGCGAAGAGTTCGTCGGCGTTCGGCGCGGACCGAACGGGTGCGCCGAGTTCCCGGCCGCCCGGCAAAATTCCGTCGACGCGGGTCCGCCGCCAGCGCATTCTCAGTGCATGGTCTTCGACTTCGCCAACTTCCCGGTCCTCGAAACCGAGCGACTGGTGCTGCGCCAATGGCATCCCGCCGACGCGAGCGACATGTTCGCCTTCCGCAGCGATCCCATCGCACAGCGCTACAACTGCAGCCCCCTTCGCAACGTTTCCGACGCAGTGGACCTGATCGCCGCGCTGCGCGCCGCCTACACCGCCCGAGAGCAAATCCAATGGGCCGTCACCAGGCGCGACAGCGGCCCCATCGGTCTGTTCGGGTTCAACTCCTGGCACCGCTTCCACCGTCGCGCCGAGGTCGGCTACGACCTCGCACGACCATATTGGGGGCAAGGCATCGCCACCGAAGCCCTCACCGCCATCGTGAGATTCGGCTTCGACCAGATGCAACTGCACCGCATCCAGGCCCACACGATCCGCTCCAACGAACCCTCGATCCGACTCCTCACACGCCTGGGCTTCCACCGTGACGCTGTGCTGCGCGAGTACTCGCTGGAAGACGACGGCCACTTCCACGACAGCACCATCTGGTCACTCCTGGAAGGAGGCGTCCCGGCGTAACGTGGGCCGATGTGGCGGCCCCCAAGAAAGCCAAACCCCTGTTCAGGTCACCGGGACTGGCCGGGACACTCCGTGGCGAGATCCCGGAACTGACCCAGCGGTTGATAGCGGCCGTCTTTACCGACAACCCGGAATGGACCGACTACTCGGCGGTGACGCGCGCCGATCTGCTCGATGGGTGCCAGCGGTTTCTCACCCGAATCCTGGATTTGCTGGCTGGGCAGGCCACGGATGCGGAGCAGGATGATGTGGCCGCGTCGATCGGCGAGTTGCGCGCTGAGCAAGGAGTACCGCTCGAGGCCATGCTACGGACCTTCCGGCTCGGCGGGCGGATTGTGTGGGAGGCGCTACTCGACAAAGCCGAAGATGTGCCGCCCGCGCAGTTCCGGGAGATCGGGACGACCATGTGGGCGATTATCGACGGCATGTCGTCGGCGCTGGTCACCTCCTATCGCAGTACCGAGTTGGATCGGGTCCGGCGAGACGAACGACGGCGGCACGCACTGATCGAGGATGTGCTCGCCGGGCGGGCGCACGATGCGCTGTTCGCGGCTCAGGCGGCACGGGAGTTGAATCTGCCGGTGCATGGGAGCTATGTCGCGGTCGTGGCGCGCGGTGAGACACATCCGCTGCGCACGGGATCGGAAATGGTATTGGCCTCGATAGGAATTCGCTCGGCGTGGCACATTCGTGGGGAATCCATGGTGGGGTTGGTTGCGTTGGAGCATCGAGCGGTCGAACCTGTCCTGCAACACCTTCGGCCGCAGGTGCGCGGGCGGGCGGGGGTCTCCCCAGTGGTCGCTGGACTGTCGCAGATCGATGCCGCACATACGTTGGCCCTGCTCGCGCTCGACACGTTGCCGGATGATGTTGTGGGGCTGCTGGTTTCGCTCGAGGATCGCTACCCTGAAGCGTTGTTGCTGCGATCGCCCGACCTGACCCAGCTCTTGATGACGCGCGCGCTCGGCCCGGTGCTCGATCTGCCGGTGAGGGAGCGGGACATTTTGCTGCGCACCCTGTCTGTGTGGCTGGGTGAGAACTGCTCGGCGGCCAATGCCGCGCCGCGACTGCACTGTCATCGCAACACCGTGATCAACCGGCTGCAGCGCGTCAGCACATTGCTCGGCCGCTCGCTGGAGGGGCAGCGCTCCTACCTCGAACTTTCCCTGGCGTTGGCCGCTGTCGAGCTGAGTGGACGGATCCGCGGCTGATTCGGGCGGAGTCCGGCGTCCCACGGAGCCGAATTGGGCGCAGCGCCTAATCCAGAGCTTGGATCTCTGGACTACGAGGTGATTGCTTGTGCAGTTGGTTGCCATCAAGCTCGATCATGACCCGCTCTCCAACCGAGGTGGGTTCAGTTTCCAATCGAGAATGAGGAGCACCACGAGTGCCGGATTTCGATCTTCTGGTGGTGGGCGGCGGCCCCGGTGGGTACGTTGCGGCCATTCGCGCGGCCCAGCGTGGGCTGCGGGTCGGGTTGGTGGAAAAAGAGCGCCCAGGCGGGGTGTGCCTGAACTGGGGTTGTATTCCGACCAAAGCCATGCTGCGGTCGGCCGAAGTCTTCCAGACCCTCCAGGACGCGGCCGATTTCGGTATCTACGCCGATAGTGTCCGGTTCGATTTCGCCGCCGTCCGCCAGCGCAAGGACGGGATCGTGAAGGAACTCACCGATGGTGTCGCGGGCCTGCTCGTTGCCAATGGCGTGACGGTAGTCGAGGGCCATGCGCGGTTCACCGGCCCGACCACCGTCGAGGTGTTCGAGACGGGCCCGTCGCCGATCTTCCAAGGCGGCCCTCGCTACGCCGCCACACCGACAGTTGCCCACACCCGTACGATCAGTGCGACCGACGTGATCATCGCGACCGGATCGGTTCCCGCCTTGCTACCCATTCCGGGTGCGGATCTTCCGGGCGTCATCACCTCCGACGGCGCGTTCGGCCTGACCGAGGTACCCAAGCGCCTTGCGGTGGTCGGCGGCAGCGCCGTGGGGGCGGAATGGGCCAGCCTGTTCGCCACATTCGGCAGTGCGGTCACTGTCATCGAGATGCAGGATCGCCTGGTTCCCCTGGAGGACAAGGAGATCGGTGTTGCGCTCGGCCGCTCGTTCGGCAAGCGCGGCATCAGCGTGCTGACAGGAGCGACCGTCACTGGTATCGCGCAGATCGATGGCGCGCTGCGCGTGCGCATCGGCGGAGCGCAGACGAGTGAACTCGATGCCGATGCGGTGCTGGTCGGCGTGGGCCGGCGAGCGAACACCGCCGAACTCGGCCTGGCGGACGCCGGAATCGATACAGACGCACGGGGTTTCATCCCCGTCGACGAAAAACTGCGCACTGGTGTGCAGCACGTATACGCCATCGGCGACGTCACCGGCAAAGCATTGCTCGCGCATGTAGCCTCGCATCAGGGCCTGACCGCAGCCGATGTCATCGCCGGTCATGATGCCCACATCGACTACACCGTGATCCCGGCCGCCACCTTCACCCATCCGGAGATCGCCAGCGTCGGCCTTACCGAGGACGCTGCCCGCGCGGCTGGGCACGAGGTCATCACCGCCAAGTTCCCCTTCGCGGCGCTAGGCCGGGCCAAGTCCTACGGCGACACCGAAGGCTTCTTGAAAATCGTTGCGGGACAAAAGCATAAAGAAGTGCTGGGCGTGCACATCATGGGTCCGTCGGCCAGTGACTTGATCGCTGAAGGCGCACTGGCGATTTCGTTGGAGGCGACGCTCGACGAGCTGGCCGACACGATCCACGCCCACCCGACCCTTGGCGAGATCGGCATGGAGACGGCCCTGACCGGGCTCGGCCTGCCGGTGCACATCGCTCCGCCCCGGAAGCGTTGAGGAGATCCTTCGTGACCAGCAGCACCACACCCCGCAAGTCCGCACGAAGGGCTACTCGCGACTCGATCGCGGTGACCGCAACCGGCCCTTTCGAAACCCGTATCGCCGCGGAGAACCCCGATACCCTGCGCGGCCTCTACCGCGACATGCTGTTCGTGCGCCGCTTCGAAGAGCGGACCGCGCAGAGCTACCAGCAGGCGAAAATCGGCGGATACTGCCACCTGAACCTCGGTGAGGAGGCGACCGTCGTCGGCATGGGCGCGGCCATGCGCCCCACCGACTACCTGTTCACCAACTATCGCGAGCACGGCTACGCGCTGGCGAAGGGCATCGAGCCCGGCCGGGTAATGGCCGAGCTGTACGGGCGCTCCACCGGCACCTCCAAGGGCTGGGGTGGTTCGATGCACATGTACGACACCACGACTCGCCTGCTGGGCGGGTATGCCATCGTCGGTGGTCAGATTCCACTGGCGGTCGGCGCGGCACTGGCCATCGACTACCGCGGCGACGACGATGTGGTGGTGTGCCAGATGGGTGAGGGCACCACCAATATCGGTGCTTTCCACGAGTCACTGAACATTGCCGCGTTATGGAACCTGCCGATCGTCTTTCTGGTGATCAACAATCAGACCGGCATGGGCACCACTGTCGAAAAGTCCTCCGCCGAACCGGATCTGTGGAAACGTGCCTGCGCCTATCGCATGCGCGGCGAGCGGGTCGACGGGACCGATGTGCTGGCCGTGCGCGATGTGGCGACCGAGTTGATCGAGACCGCCCGGCGCGAAGGCAAGCCGGCGCTGCTGGAGGCGGTCAGCTTCCGGCTCAAAGGCCACTCCGTCGTGGACCCCGCGAAATACCGCACCAGCGAGGCGGTTTCGGTCGCCCGCGAGAATGATCCGATCGTGCGCTGGCACGCCGCCCTCTTCGAGGCGGGCGTGCTGACCGAGGATTCGGCCGCTGACATCGAAGAGAATGTCACCGCCGAGGTCGCTGCCGCCGTCGAATTCGCGGATGCCAGTCCGCATCCAGAGCCGTCGAGCCTGTTCGACTTCACCTACGCGACGCCGGTGGCCGGCGATTCCCACCGCTTGCCCGCCGATCCGCTCTTCACCCACTAAGGACATCACCGTGGCTGTCATGACCTATCGCGAAGCGCTGCGCGAAACCCTCCGCGAAGAGATGCGGCGCGACGACGACGTCTTCCTGATCGGAGAGGAAATCGGCGTCTTCGAAGGCTCCTACAAGATCACCGCCGGCCTGCTGGACGAATTCGGCGAGAAGCGGGTGCGCGACACCCCGATCGCCGAAGAGGGATTCGTCGGCGCCGCCATCGGCGCCGCCATGCTGGGCCTGCGCCCAGTTGTCGAGATCATGACGATCAACTTCTCGCTGCTGGCGCTGGACCAGATCGTCAATCACGCCGCCAAGATCTACGGCATGTTCGGCGGGCAGACCAGCGTGCCCATGGTCATCCGCACGCCGGGTGGCGGCGGCCAACAGTTGGGCGCGACGCATTCGCAGAACATCGAGCTGTATTACGCGTTCGTACCCGGCCTCAAGGTGGTCGCCCCGAGCACGCCGGCGGATGCGCGGGCACTGCTCAAAGCCGCCATCGAGGACGATGATCCGGTTCTGTTCCTGGAGAACCTGTCGCTCTACAACACCAAGGGCGAAGTGCCGCAGGACCTGCCGGTCGCGGAGATCGGCAAGGCCGCAGTGACCCGCGTTGGCACCGATATCACCTTGATCGGCTACTCCCGGATGGCGACGGTCTGCACCCAGGTCGCCGAAAAGCTCGCCGCCGAGGGGATTTCCGCGGAAGTTATCGATCTGCGCAGCCTGCGGCCGCTGGACCGCGAAACCCTGGTGCGGTCGGTGCGGAAGACCGGCTGTGCCGTGATCGGCGAGGATGATTGGCTCACCTACGGCATCGGCGCGGAGGTGGCGGCGTCCATCTCCGACGGCGCGTTCGACTACCTGGACGCGCCGGTGCGCCGAGTGGCGATGGCCGAGGTGCCGCTGCCCTACGCGAAGCCGCTGGAGAAGCTGGCCCTGCCGTCGGTCGATTCCCTCTATACCGCCGCGCTGGAAACCCTTGCGGCCGTGGGCAAGCGACGCTGAAATCGGAAACCCGGAGGATAGAACATTGCCCGAAATCACCATGCCCCGGCTCTCCGACACCATGGAGGACGGCGTTGTATCGGCCTGGCTCAAGAAGGTCGGCGATCAGGTTGTACGCGGCGAGATCCTCGCCGAGATCGAGACCGATAAGGCGCTCATGGAACTCGAGGCCTACGACGACGGCATTCTCGAGCAGATCATCGCCGCGGCAGGCACCCGAGTCCCGATCGGCGAGCCTATTGCCATCGTCGGTGACGGTAGCGGCGCGCTGTCGGCACCAGACAGTGCATCCACCCATCCCGTCGGCTCGAACACCCACCTCGGCGGGACGGCGAATGGGACAGCTCCCACCGTGTCGGCGGGCGATAGCGGCACCGCTGTGGCACCCGCAGCCGCGGGTGGCTCATCTGCCGTCGAATCCGGCGAGAAAAAGAAGTCGTCGCCGCTGGCCCGCAAGCTCGCGCGGGAGCTCGGCATCGACCTCGCCGCCGTGGTCGGTACCGGCCCCGGCGGCCGCGTGACCAAGCAGGATATCGAATCCGCCTACGCGACAACCGAACTCGCCGTCGCTCCGGCGGCCGCGCCAACCGCGGCGGTCTCGCAGATGGACCGATCCTCCTCTCTCGCACCGGTTTCGGACGACTATGAAGAGATTCCGCTGACCAGTATTCAGCAGGTCTCGGCCGCCCGGCTTACCGAGAGCATGCAGCAGACACCGCATTTCTACCTGACCAGCGCCATCGACGTGACCGACCTCCTCGGCTTCCGCGCCCAGGTCAACACCACCCTGGTCGAATCCGGAGCGGGCACGGTCAGCGTCAACGATCTGCTGGTCAAGGCTGTTGCCGTGGCGCTGAGGTCGAATCCGACGGTAAACGTCTCCTTCAGCGGGGACAAGCTGCTGCAGCACCATGGCATTCACCTCGGTGTCGCGGTCGCTACCCCGGCGGGGCTGCTGGTTCCGGTGATCCGGGATGCCGATCGCAAGAGCGTATCCGCTATCGCCGCCGAAATTCGCGAGAAGGCCGAGCGTGCTCGCGACCGCAAGCTGCGCGCCGACGAGATGAGTGGGGGCACCTTCACCATCTCCAACCTGGGCATGTTCGGTATCGAACACTTCACGGCCGTGATCAACCCACCAGAGGCCGCGATTCTCGCCGTCGGCGCGGCCACCGACGAAGTGCGGCTGGCGGACGGACAGGTTGTGAGCCGGAAGATCCTTCGTGTCACCATGTCCGCCGATCACCGCGCCATCGACGGGGCGGTTGCGGCCCAGTTCCTGGCGCAGCTGCGGGAACTGCTGGAGCACCCCCTGCGAATCGTGACGTAGCGGCCAGCGCCAACGACTACCGGGCTCGGATCAGCCCGACGCCTCGACTGTTCGCGTGATAGCACGGTAACGGTGTCCGATGAGAGCGGCCATCAGCGGTGCAGTCCCGGACGCAGCGGCTAGACCTCGGCTTTCCGACGTACGGTCTCGGAAGATCGCAGGGCGCGGCTGACAAGTCCGAGCCAGCTGGCTTCGGCGAGCAGGGTGTCGGTGCCACCGTGGTCAGCGGACAGTGTCATCGTCGTGTTGTGCCGCGGCGGGTCGCCCGCTTGCTTCGCCTGGATCGCGGCCGCGATGACAGCCGCCTCGATCATCGGGCCGCGCTCGTGGTCCGGCAAGCCGAGCGCGTCGGACCGCTCGGCGGCGAGTTCCCGCGCCCGCGGATCGGCATATCCGCGCAGCGCCAGTTGCGCGTCTCGAATGTCGACGATCCGACGACAGAGCCGAAACTCGGCATCCCGTAAAGGATTCCATTCGCGGCCGGCAGGCAGGGGCACCGCGCTCGTCGTGCCGATGGCGGATGCCAGGTAGCTGCTCAGCGCGCTGAGTCGTCGTTCGGCCCGGTGGCATCGGTAGGCGTGCAGCAGCGCCGCCAGGAATTCACCTCCGGAGGGCAGCGCCATCCCTACGATGACGATGAGCAGTCCGATTACCGTGAGCAGCCCGTCTACGACGACATATATCGGCCGGGGTGGGTGTCCGAGATCTGCGGCGACGAGCACGAAGCCGAGGAACACCAGCCGCGCGATCACGGCGACACCGCCGATTGCGATAACGCGGAATCCGATGCGTAGCCACGGCTTCGCGGTGAGTGCGGCATAGCGGAACCCGAATACGACCGCGGCGACGGCGCTGACACCGACATAGCAGATGAACAGATGCCGATACCGGGCATCATTCGCGGACGCCGGCGGGAACGCGGCGAACAGTGCGACGACTGCGCCGACGACGACAACGAATCCGGCGTAGCACAGCGGCGATCTGCGGCGGGCGATCTCGGTCGGTGTCGTGAGGTACACAAACCATATTTGGCTCGCGCATACCGCGAACATCGCCGTGATGTCGCTGAGCAAGATGCCGAGTGTCGGAATATGGGTGTAGCCGTCGATGGCATCGGATTCGAGCCAGACCATCATGGTCGCCAAGATCGCGCCGGCGAAAAGCGCACTCGCACGGTGCATTCCGTTGTCCGGATCGCGCATGATATCGCGAGTCTTGATGGCCACGACCACGCCACAGGCGAATGCCGTCAGCGCGATGAGCAGAATCGGGTCAGGGGTCACAGTGAGTTGTCCAAGCGGCGAACTATGTCGGCGATCGCCGGATCGGCAGCGACGGTGACCGGCTGGCTCGACCGGTGCGCGCGCTGAAGGAGCAACGTCGCCGTCATCTCCGCCTCGGTCTCCTGTTCGGTCGATCCGCAGGATCGGGCCAGAACCTGCCCCTGGATCTCATGGGTGACGTGCACGAACATGCAGTGCCGGTCGTCATCGGCGATCGGCTGACCCGTATGACCGAAGAGCAGATGCGCGAATTCATGGAAGATGATCTGCTGTCGGTGAATCGGACTGGCGGAGTCCTCGTAGACGATCGAATGCCCACGTTTGTCGGTGATCAGCAACCCTAGTGGACAGGCGGGCGGCAAGGCCATCGGAATCAATTCGATCCGGCTGCCCACTTGAATCGCCAGACGCTCGCACACCTCGTCGATACCGAAACGAACCGGCAGCCCGAGCAGATCGATTCGCTTTTCGCAGCGCTTGCGCAAATCCGTAGTCCGCATGGCAGTCGAAGTTCTTCGCGCTACCGGTCACCGGACGGGCCGCCGGGCAGTCGCTCCAATCGGCGAAAACGGTTGATCACGTCGGTGACCGCCGCGAGACTCTCGGCGGACAGCCCCGCCGCCCG